>NZ_QEIO01000050.1 GCF_003336425.1 Marinitenerispora sediminis
GAGCCGGGGGGGGCGTGCCCGGCGTCCGTGTTGCGTCACTCATCGTAAGCATGACTGCGTTGCGTGATCACTTGTCCGCGCCGGACGCGCACGGATCGCCGGGCCCGCCCCTCGCACGGTCCCGCCCGGCCACGCCCTACGCTGGACGGCATGACCCGTGCGGAACTCGACAAGAACCCCGGTGACGTCGCGGCGATGTTCGACGACATCGCGGCGCGCTACGACCTCGTGAACGACGTCCTCTCCCTCGGCCAGGACCGGCTGTGGCGGCGGGCGGTGGTGAACGCGGTCGAGGCGTACAGCGGCGAACTGGTGCTCGACCTCGCGGCCGGCACGGGGACGTCCTCGGAGTCCTTCACCGCGCGGGGCGCCCGCGTCGTCGCCTGCGACTTCTCGCTGGGGATGCTGCGGGTGGGTGCGCGGCGCCGGGGCGGAGCGTCGCGCCGCGGCGTGACGCTGGTGGCCGGCGACGCCCTGCGGCTGCCCTTCGCCGACGAGACGTTCGACGCCGTCACCATCTCGTTCGGCCTGCGCAACGTGGCCGACACCGCGCAGGCGCTGCGCGAGCTGCGGCGGGTCACCAAGGTCGGCGGCCGGCTCGTCGTCTGCGAGTTCAGCCACATCCCGGTGGCGGCCGTGGACCAGGTGTACAACCGCTACCTCATGGCCGCGCTGCCGGTGATCGCGCGGCGCATCACCGGGGAGTCGGCGGCCTACGAGTACCTCTCCGAGTCGATCGCGGAGTGGCCGGACCAGGCGGCACTGGCCCGGCTGGTGCAGGACGCCGGCTGGTCGCGGGTCGCCTGGCGCAACCTGACGCTGGGCGTGGTGGCGCTGCACCGCGGCGTCCGCACCGCCTGACCGGATCCGGCCGCGCGCCGCGCGGCCGGATCCGGTGCGCCGGTCGGCGGGCCGCCGACCGGGGAAAATTCGCCGAAGGCGGTCTTCGGTGACGTGCCTCCCAAAAAGGTTGGGGGCCGTCGTAACGCGGACAAACGGCACTGTGTTCCCTTGAATCCCCTGCGTAACGCCGGAACGGTGCGCGCGCGGGGGCGGTGACGCGCGCCCGGCGTCCGGCGGTGGGGGGTCGCCCGCGGCAGCGGAAAGGTCTAGACTGCGGATCACAGGAGTTTGTGAAGCACTTCACAAGCGTACGAGCAGTTTGCCGACCCCGGACCCAGACCCGACACAGCCACCGAAGCGCACGCCGTGCGCGGCGGCCGCGCCGAGCCAGTCAGGACCCACTCGTGAGCGAGACAGCGCCGACCGCAACGACTGTCGACAGAGCACACCCCCAGCACGAGGCCGACGTCATCGTCGTCGGTGCGGGCCCGGCCGGGTCCACGGTCGCCCACTACCTCGCGCAGGCCGGGGTGGACGTGCTGCTGCTGGAGAAGACCGCCTTCCCCCGGGAGAAGGTGTGCGGTGACGGCCTGACCCCGCGCGCCGTGCGCCAGCTCATCGCCATGGGCATCTCGCTGGACGATGCCTCCGCGGCGCCCGGCGGGAGCGGCCGCTGGCTGCGCAACCGCGGGCTGCGCATCATCGGCGGCGGGGTGCGCCTGGAACTGCCGTGGCCGGAGCTGTCGGAGTACCCGGACTTCGGCCTGGTGCGCACCCGGATGGACTTCGACCAGATCCTGGCCGAGCGCGCGGTCAAGTCGGGCGCGCGGCTGCTGGAGCGCACCAACGTCACCGGGCCGGTCGTCGATCCGCGCAGCAACCGCATCGTCGGTGTGCACGCCAAGGACGCCGACGGCGAGCGGGTGACCTTCCGCGCTCCCCTCGTCGTCGCGGCCGACGGCAACTCCTCCCGGCTCTCGGTGGCCATGGGCATCCGCAAGCGCGACGACCGCCCCATGGGGGTCGCGGTGCGGACCTACTTCACCAGCCCCCGGCACGAGGACGACTACCTGGAGTCCTGGCTGGAGCTGTGGGACTCCAGCAGCGGGCGCGACGTCCTGCTCCCCGGGTACGGGTGGGTCTTCGGCGTGGGCGACGGCACCAGCAACGTCGGGCTGGGGATCCTCAACTCCACGTCGGTGTTCCAGGACGTCGACTACCGGCGGCTGCTCCGGCGCTGGACCGCCAGCATGCCCGAGGAGTGGGGCTTCACCGAGGACAACCAGCGGGGGCAGATCCGCGGCGCCGCGCTGCCCATGGGCTTCAACCGCACACCGCACTACGCGCGCGGCCTGCTGCTGGTGGGCGACTCCGGCGGCATGGTCAACCCGTTCAACGGCGAGGGGATCGCCTACGCGATGGAGGCCGGCCAGGTCGCGGCCGACGTCATCGCCCAAGCGGTGGCCCGGCCGACCCCGCAGGCCCGTGAGCGCGCGCTGCTCGCCTACCCGCGCATCCTGCGGGACACCTACGGCGGGTACTACACGCTGGGTAGGTACTTCGTGAAGATGATCGGCAACGCGCACTTCATGAAGTACGCCACCAAGTACGGGCTCCCCCAGCCGCTGCTGATGCGGTTCACGCTGAAGCTCCTGGCGAACCTGACCGAACCGAGCCGAGGAGACGCGATGGACCGGGTGATCAACGGCCTGTCCAGGATGGCCCCCGCGGCGTAGCGGGTCCCGCGACCCGACGACCCCGCACACGACCCCGCAGACCCCAAGGAACACCAGGCATGTCGAGTCCGCGTGAGAGGCCGACCCCGCTCGTGAAGGCAATCACAAGCGGGGGCGTCGCCGTGCTCATGGGCGTGGTCGACGGCGACCGGACCCCGTCGCCGCGCGCGCCCGCCCGCGATGAGGAGGGGAACGGCTAGCGATGGAGCTGTACGCACCCATATTCGTGCTCGGCGGGATCGGCGCGGCGTTCGTCGTCGTGTCGATGATCGCCGGCTCGCTGCTCGGGCCGAAGCGGTACAACCGCGCCAAGCTGCAGTCCTACGAGTGCGGCATCGACCCGACCCCGCAACCCGTCGGCGGCGGGCGCTTCACCATCAAGTACTACCTGACGGCGATGCTCTTCATCGTGTTCGACATCGAGGTCATCTTCCTCGTGCCCTGGGCGGTCCACCTCGACGCGCTCGGCGTCTTCGGCCTGGTCGCGATGGTGCTCTTCCTCGTCAACGTGTCGATCGCCTACGCCTACGAGTGGCGCCGCGGAGGTCTCGAATGGGAGTGAGCGGGACCGTGGCGCACGCACGGCGGCCGCACGGCCGACCCACGAGTTCGACGAGACGGGACACGGACAACCGGAAAGGGGGTACGCCCCATGGGGCTTGAGGAGAAACTACCGAGCGGAGTCCTGCTGACCACCGTCGAGCAGGTCGTCGGCTTCGTCCGCAAGACGTCCATGTGGCCGGCGACGTTCGGGCTGGCCTGCTGCGCCATCGAGATGATGTCGGTCGGCGGACCGCGCTACGACATCGCCCGCTTCGGCATGGAGCGGTTCTCGGCCACCCCGCGCCAGGCCGATCTGATGATCGTCGCGGGCCGGGTCAGCCAGAAGATGGCTCCGGTCCTGCGCCAGATCTACGACCAGATGGCGGACCCGAAGTGGGTGATCGCCATGGGCGTCTGCGCCTCAAGCGGCGGCATGTTCAACAACTACGCCATCGTCCAGGGCGTCGATCACATCGTTCCTGTGGACATCTACCTCCCGGGCTGTCCGCCGCGTCCCGAGATGCTGCTGGACGCCGTGCTGAAACTGCACGACAAGGTCCAGAACACCAAGCTCGGGGTGCACCGCGAACGTGAGATCGAGGAGAACGAGCGGCGCGCGCTGCGCACTCTCCCCCTGATCGAGCAGCGTGAGGGGGCGACCCCATGAGCCCCGTCGACAACCGCCAAGGCAACCCTAACCTGGACGAGAGGGGAGAACTCCCCATTCGGGCAGGTGAGGAACGTCTCAGTTCCCCTGTCGCGCGCAAGGGGATGTTCGGCGCCAGGACGAGCGGCGACACCTCCGGGTACGGCGGCCTGGTCGTCCGCCGGTCGGTTCCGCTGGGCGACGAACGCCCCTTCACCGACCCCGACGACCCGCGGACCGCGTCGTTCGACGAGGTCGCCGACAACCTGGAACACGCGCTCAAGGAGGACGGCCTCGCCCTCACCGACGCGGTGGAACGCGTCGTCGTGCACCACGGCGAGATGACTCTGCACGTCCGCCGGGAGCACCTGGGCGCGGTCGCGCGGCGGCTGCGCGACGACCCGGCGCTGCGGTACGAGCTGTGCCTCGGGGTCGCCGGCGTGCACTACCCGCACGACACCGGCCGGGAGCTGCACGCCGTCTACGAGATGCGGTCGATCACCCACAACCGCGAGCTCCGGCTGGAGGTGTCCTGCCCCGACTCCGACCCGCACATCCCCTCGATCGTGGACGTCTACCCCACGAACAACTGGCACGAGCGGGAGGCGTGGGACTTCTTCGGCATCATCTTCGACGGCCACCCGGCCCTGACCCGGATCCAGATGCCGGACGACTGGCGGGGCCACCCCCAGCGCAAGGACTACCCGCTGGGCGGCATCCCGGTGGAGTACCGCGGCGCGAAGATCCCGCCGCCGGACGAGCGGAGGTCCTACGCGTGACGACACGACCGACCGACCCGCGCAGTGGAGTGAGGAGGGGAGCGCGACCATGAGCACGACCTCCGGCGATGTCTACGTCGATGTGTCCGGCGGGGACGGGGACGTGGAGCGGCGAGCCGACGAGCGTGCGGAGCCGTCGGTGCCCGTTCGCGAAGCGCTCTCGCGTCGGCGGGCGGTGCCGAGCGGCTCGTTGTCAACATGGGACCGCAGCACCCGTCCACCCACGGCGTCCTGCGGCTGATCCTCACCCTGGACGGCGAGACGGTGACCGAGGCCCGGGTGGGCATCGGCTACCTGCACACCGGCATCGAGAAGAACCTCGAGTACCGGACGTGGACGCAGGGCACCACGTTCGTGACCCGCATGGACTACCTCATGCCGATCTTCAACGAGACGGTGTACTGCCTCGCGGTGGAGCGGCTGCTCGGCATCACCGAGCGGGTCCCGGAGCGGGCCAACGTCATCCGGGTGCTCATGATGGAGCTGAACCGGATCTCCTCCCACCTCGTCGCCATGGCGACGTTCGGCATGGAGCTGGGCGCGACCACGATCATGACGAACGGCTTCCGGGAGCGGGAGCTCGTCCTCGACATCTTCGAGATGGTCACCGGCCTGCGGATGAACCACGCCTACGTCCGGCCGGGCGGCGTGGCCCAGGACCTGCCCGCCGGGGCGGTGGGCAAGATCCGGGAGTTCCTGGCCGAGATGCCCAAGCGGCTGACCATCATGCGCAAGCTGCTGGACGCCAACCCCATCTACCTGCGCCGGACCCGCGACGTGGCCCACCTCGACCTCGCCGGGTGCATGGCGCTGGGGGTCACCGGCCCCATGTTGCGGGCCGCAGGTCTCGCATGGGACCTGCGCAAGGCGAAGCCGTACTGCGGATACGAGCACTACGAGTTCGACATCCCGGTCTCCGACGGGTGCGACGTCTACGCGCGCTACCGCGTCCGCATCGCCGAGATGGAGCAGAGCCTGCGGATCGTCGAGCAGTGCCTGGACCGGCTCGCCCCCGGGCCGGTCATGATCGACGACGCCAAGATCGGCTGGCCCGCCCAGCTCGCCATCGGCGCCGACGGCATGGGCAACTCCCCGGACCACATCGCGCACATCATGGGCACGTCCATGGAGGCGCTGATCCACCACTTCAAGCTGGTGACCGAGGGCTTCCGGGTGCCGCCGGGCCAGGCGTACGCGGCGATCGAGAGCGCCAAGGGCGAACTGGGCTGCCTGGCCGTCAGCGACGGCGGACCGCGGCCGTACCGGGTGCACTTCCGGGACCCGTCGTTCACGCACCTCCAGGCGGTGGCGGCCATGTGCGAGGGCGGGACGGTGGCCGACGTCATCGCCGCCGTGGCCAGCATCGACCCCGTCATGGGCGGGGTGGACCGATGAGCGGGACGGCGCGGAGCAGCAGCGGAGCAGAGGGAGGAGCGGCAGCCATGAGCGGTACAGACGGCCAGGCGAGCACGTCCACGGGCGGCTTCTCCGACGAGGCGCGCGCCCGGCTGGAGGTCGACGCCAAGGAGATCATCGCGCGGTACCCCAAACCGCGCTCGGCCCTGCTGCCGCTGCTGCACCTGGTGCAGGCGGAGGAGGGGTTCGTGAGCACGGCGGGCATCGCGTTCTGCGCCGAGCAGCTCGGCATCACCACGGCGGAGGTCACCGCCGTGGTCACCTTCTACACGATGTACAAGCGCCGGCCCACCGGCGAGTACCACGTCGGCGTGTGCACCAACACGCTGTGCGCGGTCATGGGCGGGGACGAGATCTTCGCGGCCCTCAAGGAGCACCTCGGGGTGGGCAACGACGAGACCACCGAGGACGGCCGGGTCTCCCTGGAGCACATCGAGTGCAACGCGGCCTGCGACTACGCGCCGGTGATCATGGTGAACTGGGAGTTCTTCGACAACCAGACCCCGGAGTCCGCGAAGCGGCTGGTCGACGACCTGCGTCTCGGCCGGGACGTGCGGCCGAGCCGCGGGCCCGACGCGCTGTGCACCTGGAAGCAGGCGTCCCGGGTCCTCGCCGGGTTCTCCGACGGCCACGGCGCCGAGGGCGTCCAGGCCGGCGAGCCGTCGCTGGTCGGCCTGCGGCTGGCCCGCGAGCGCGGGTGGCGCGCACCGGACCCGGCGGCCGTCCGGGCGGCGGGCGACGGCAGCGAGGGGGAGGCCCGATGAGCCCCGCGAACGCGCTGACCCCGGTCCTCTCCCGCGGCTGGGAGCGGCCCGACTCCTTCACCCTCGACGCCTACCGGGCCGACGGCGGCTACGAGGCGCTGCGCGCCGCGCTGCGCCGCGACCCGGGGGAGCTGGTGGAGCTGGTCAAGTCCTCCGGCCTGCGCGGCCGCGGCGGCGCGGGGTTCCCCACCGGCATGAAGTGGGGCTTCCTGCCGAAGGACAACCCCAACCCGCGCTACCTGGTGGTCAACGCCGACGAGTCCGAGCCGGGCACCTGCAAGGACATCCCGCTGCTGCTGGCGAACCCGCACGTGCTCGTGGAGGGCATCGCCATCGCCAGCTACGCGATCCGCAGCAACCACGCGTTCGTCTACGTGCGCGGCGAGGTGCTGCACGTCATCCGGCGGCTGCGCGACGCGGTGGCCGAGGCCTACGAGGCGGGTCTGCTCGGCACCGACATCCTCGGCAGCGGGTTCGACCTGGACGTCGTGGTGCACGCCGGCGCCGGCGCCTACATCTGCGGCGAGGAGACCGCGCTGCTGGACTCGCTGGAGGGCTACCGCGGGCAGCCGCGGCTGAAGCCGCCGTTCCCGGCGGTCGCCGGCCTGTACGCCTCGCCGACCGTGGTGAACAACGTCGAGTCGATCGCCAGCGTCCCGAGCATCGTGGCCAACGGCGCCGACTGGTTCAGCGCGATGGGCACCGAGAAGTCGGCCGGGTTCGGGTTCTTCTCGCTGTCCGGGCACGTCACCCGGCCCGGGCAGTACGAGGCGCCGCTCGGGATCACGCTGCGCGAGCTGCTGGACATGGCCGGCGGCGTGCGCGCCGGGCACCGGCTGAAGTTCTGGACCCCGGGCGGCTCCTCCACGCCGATCTTCACGGACGAGCACCTCGACACCCCGCTGGACTTCGAGTCGGTGAGCGCCGCCGGGTCGATGCTCGGCACCCGCGCCCTGCAGATCTTCGACGAGACGACCTGCGTGGTGCGCGCGGTCGGCCGGTGGATCCAGTTCTACGCCCACGAGTCCTGCGGCAAGTGCACGCCGTGCCGCGAGGGCAATTACTGGATGGTGCAGGTACTGGACCGGCTGGAGGCCGGGCGGGGGACCGAGGCCGACCTCGACAAGCTGCTGGACATCTGCGACAACCTGCTCGGCCGCTCGTTCTGCGCCCTCGGCGACGGGGCGACGAGCCCGGTGACGTCCTCGATCAAGTACTTCCGGCAGGAGTACATCGACCACCTCGAACAGGGCGGCTGCCCGTTCGACCACAGCAGGTCGACCGCGTGGGCGACGACCGAGCGGAAGGAGGGGCGGACCCCGTGACCGTCACCACGAACACCGCCTCGGGCGGCACGCCGGCCGTGCCGCCGGAGGACCTGGTCACCGTCACCATCGACGGCTTCCAGGTGCGGGTCCCCAAGGGGACGCTGATCATCCGGGCCGCCGAGCTGCTCGGCATCCAGATCCCGAGGTTCTGCGACCACCCGCTGCTCGACCCGGTCGGCGCCTGCCGGCAGTGCCTGGTCGAGGTCCCCGACATGGGTAACGGGCGCGGCATGCCCAAGCCGCAGGCCTCCTGCACCACCACCGTCATGGAGGGCATGGTGGTGCGCACCCAGCTCACCTCCCCGGTGGCGGAGAAGGCGCAGCGCGGGATCATGGAGTTCCTGCTGATCAACCACCCGCTGGACTGCCCGGTCTGCGACAAGGGCGGCGAGTGCCCGCTGCAGAACCAGGCCATGTCCACCGGGCAGGGCGAGACCAGGTTCACCGAGGCCAAGCGGACCTTCCCCAAGCCGATCGCGCTGTCCACCCAGGTACTGCTGGACCGCGAGCGCTGCATCCAGTGCGCCCGCTGCACCCGGTTCTCGGCGCAGATCGCCGGCGACCCGTTCATCGAGCTGCTGGAGCGCGGTGCGCAGGAGCAGGTCGGCATCGCCGAGGGGCAGCCGTTCCAGTCCTACTTCTCCGGCAACACGGTGCAGATCTGCCCGGTCGGCGCGCTCACCGGCGCGGCCTACCGGTTCCGCTCCCGCCCCTTCGACCTCGTCTCCACGGCCGGGGTGTGTGAGCACTGCGCCTCCGGTTGCGCGCAGCGCACCGACCACCGGCGCGGGAAGGTGACGCGCCGGCTCGCCGGCGACGACCCGCAGGTCAACGAGGAGTGGAACTGCGACAAGGGCCGGTGGGCCTTCACCTACGCCACGCAGCCCGACCGGCTGCGCCGGCCCCTGGTCCGCGACGAGGAGAGCCGCGCGCTGGAGACCGCGTCCTGGCCCGAGGCGGTCTCCACGGCCGCCGCCGGGCTCGCGCGGGCCCGCGGCCGGGTCGGCGTCCTGGTCGGCGGGCGGCTGACCCTGGAGGACGCCTACGCCTACGCCAAGTTCGCGCGGACCGCGCTGCACACCAACGATGTCGACATGCGGGCCCGCGGGCACTCCGCGGAGGAGGCCGAGTTCCTCGCCGCCCGGGTCGCCGGCACCGGTCTGAGCGTCCGCTACGAGGACCTGGAGCAGGCCCCGGCGGTGCTGCTGGCCGGCTTCGAGCCCGAGGAGGAGTCCCCCGTGGTCTTCCTCCGGCTGCGCAAGGCCGTCCGGAAGCGGGGGCTGCGGGTCTTCTCGCTCTCGCCGTTCGTCAGCCGCGGGCTGGCGAAGGTGCGCGGAACCCTGCTCCCGACCGCGCCGGGCGCGGAGGCCCGGGCCCTGAACCGGCTGGACGAGTCCGCCCCCGAGGTCCTGGAGGCGCTGCGCGAGCCGGGCGCGGTCATCCTCGCCGGCGAGCGGCTGGGCGAGATTCCCGGGGCGCTCTCCGCGGTGGCGCGGCTCGCCGACCGCACCGGCGCCCAGCTCGCCTGGATCCCGCGCCGGGCGGGCGAGCGCGGCGCGGTCGAGGCCGGGGCGCTGCCCAACCTGCTGCCCGGCGGCCGGCCGGTCTCCGACGCGACCGCGCGGGCCGAGGTCGCCCGGCTCTGGACCGCCGGCGAGCTGCCGGCCGCCGAGGGCCGCGACACCGCTGGCATCCTGGCCGCGGCGGCGGCCGGCGAACTCGGCGCGCTGGTCATCGCCGGGGTGGACCTCGACGACCTCCCCGACCCGCGCGCCGCGCGCGCGGCGCTGGCCCGGGTGCCCTTCGTGGTCAGCCTCGAACTGCGGGCCAGCAACGTCACCGACCGCGCCGACGTGGTCTTCCCGGTCGCGGCCGTGGCCGAGAAGTCCGGCACGTTCCTCGACTGGGAGGGGCGGGAGCGGCCGTTCGACGACGCGCTGAAGGTCCCCGGTTCGCTGTCCGACCTGCGGGTCCTCGGCGCGATCGCCGACGCCATGGACGTGCACCTCGGCCTGCCCGACGCCGCGGCCGCCCGCCGCGAGCTGGCCGGCCTGGGCGCCTGGGCCGGCGAGCGGGTCCCCGACCCGCTGGTCCGCCCCGCCGCGGAGGCCGCGCCCGAACGCGGCCAGGCGGTGCTCGCCACGTGGAGCCGGCTGCTCGGGCGCGGCCGCATGCAGGACGGCGAACCGCACCTGGCAGGGACGGCGCGTCCCACCGTCGCGCTGTTGTCCGCCGGGACCGCCGCCGAGATCGGGCTGGCCGACGGCGGGCGGCTGCGGGTCGCCGGCCCGCACGGCTCGGTCAGCGTGCCGGCCGTGGTCACCGAGATGCCGGACCGGGTGGTCTGGCTGCCCGCCGACGCCCGCGACTGCGCGGTGCGCGCCGACCTGGGAGCCGGCGCCGGGGAGCTGGTGACGCTGGCCGTCGACGAGAGTTCCGGCGCGACCGCGCCGGCGACGAGTGCGGGGAGCGAACGATGACGCCCGACACGCTCGACGCGCGGGCCGGCCACGCCCTCGCGGCCGCGGCCGAGCCCGGATTCGCCGCGTTCGGCACCGACCCGTGGTGGATCACGCTGATCAAGGCCCTCGTGATCTTCGTCTTCCTCATGGTCTGCGTGATCCTCATGATCATGGCGGACCGCAAGGTCATGGGGCGGATGCAGCAGCGGCACGGCCCCAACCGGTTCGGCCCCTGGGGGCTGCTCCAGTCGCTCGCCGACGGGGTGAAGCTGTCCCTCAAGGAGGACCTGATCCCCCGCAAGGTGGACCGGGTCGTCTACATCGCCGCGCCGATGATCTCCGCGATCCCGGCGTTCATGGCGTTCTCCGTGATCCCGGTCGGGCCCGAGGTGACGATGTTCGGCGTCCAGACGCCGCTGCAGCTCACCGACCTGCCCATCGCGGTGCTGCTCGTCCTGGCCACCGCCTCCATCGGCGTCTACGGCATCGTGCTCGCGGGCTGGGCCTCGCAGTCGCCCTACCCGCTGCTCGGCGGGCTCCGGGCGTCGGCGCAGGTCATCAGCTACGAGATCGCCATGGGCCTGTCGTTCGTGGCGGTGTTCATCTACGCGGGCACGCTCAGCACCTCCGAGATCGTCGACGCGCAGCGGCCGATCTGGTTCGCGGTGGTGCTGTTCCCGTCGTTCGTGATCTACCTCATCACCATGGTGGGCGAGACCAACCGGCTGCCGTTCGACCTCGCCGAGGGCGAGGGCGAGCTGGTCGGCGGGTTCATGACCGAGTACTCCTCGATGAAGTTCCTGCTGTTCTTCCTCGCCGAGTACGTGAACATGGTGACCGTCGCGGCGCTCTCGGTGACGCTGTTCCTCGGCGGCTACCTGGCACCGCCGCCCATCACCACGTTCTGGGCCGGCGCCAACGAGGGCTGGTGGCCGGTGCTGTGGTGGCTGCTGAAGTTCCTCGCGGTCATGTTCCTGTTCATCTGGCTGCGCGGGTCGCTGCCCCGGGTCCGCTACGACCAGCTGATGCAGCTCGGCTGGAAGCTCCTCATCCCGGTCCAGCTGGTGTGGATCACCGCCGTCGCCGTCATCCGGGTGATGCGCAACGAGGGCGCCCCGCCCGTGGCGCTGGGCGCCGTCATCCTCGGCTTCTTCGTGGTGACCCTGGCGGCGCTGGCCGCCTGGAGCCGCGCCGCGGACCGGCGGCGCGCGGCCGAGGACGCCGAGCACGCCGAGCGGATACGCGCGCTGCGCGAGGACCCCATGCACGGGGGGTTCCCCGTGCCGCCCATGGACGCGCCGCACTACGGCAGCAGCGTCCCGGCCGAGGAGCTGCGCTCCGCGCGGCCGGCCCCGACGCCCCCGACCGACAAGCGTGAGGAGGTTACCGGTGCTTGACTGGCTCAACCCCGTGAAGGGGTTCGGTGTCACCTTCCACACCATGTTCAAGAAGGTCGACACCGTCGAGTACCCCGAGGTGAAGGCGCCCACGATGCCGCGCTTCCACGGGCGGCACCAGCTCAACCGCTGGCCGGACGGCCTGGAGAAGTGCATCGGCTGCGAGCTGTGCGCGTGGGCGTGCCCGGCCGACGCCATCTACGTGGAGGGCGGCGACAACACCGAGGACGAGCGGTTCTCGCCCGGTGAGCGCTACGGCCGGGTGTACCAGATCAACTACCTGCGGTGCATCCTGTGCGGGCTGTGCATCGAGGCATGCCCCACCCGTGCGCTGACCATGACCAACGAGTACGAGTTGGCCGACGACAGCCGCGAGAGCCTCATCTGGACCAAGGAGCAGCTGCTCGCCCCGCTGCAGGAGGGGATGGAGGCGCCGCCGCACCCCATGCGGCTCGGCGAGTCGGAGGAGGAGTACTACCGGATGGGCCGCGCCACCGGCACCCCGAGCGGCGGGGCCGGTGAGTCCACCGGGACCGAACGGAACAGCGAGGCCGTCCGATGACCGCCGCCGCGGCACAGGCCACCGCCCTCGCCGCTCCCGTCTCGGGCGCCGAGAGCGCGGCCTTCTGGATCATCGGCACCATCGTGGTGCTCGCCGCCATGGGCGTGGTGTGCAGCCGCAAGCCCGTCTACTCGGCGCTGATGATGGCCGTGGTGATGATCGGGCTGGCCGCGTTCTACGGCATCAACCAGGCGCCGTTCCTGATGGTCGTGCAGATCGTCGTCTACACCGGCGCGGTGCTGATGCTCTTCCTGTTCGTGCTGATGCTCGTGGGTGTCAGTTCGGCGGACTCCCTGGTGGAGACGATCCGCGGGCAGCGGGTGCTCACCGCCGTCATCGCGGTGTGCTTCCTGGGGGCGCTGGGCCTTGGCCTGACCCGGATCGCGGTCGCGGAGCCGGCCGGCCTCGCCGCGGGAACCGCGGCGGCGGGCGGCAACGTGCCGTGGATCGCGGGCGAGATCATCTACCGCTACGTGATCGCCTTCGAGGCCACCGGCGCGCTGCTGGTCACCGCGGTCCTGGGCGGACTGGTCCTGGCGCACTCCGAGCGGCTGAAGCGGCGGCGCACCCAGAAGGACCTGTCCCAGGAGCGGGTCCGCGGCGACCACGTCGCCCCGCTGCCCGCCCCCGGCACCTACGCGCGGCACAACGCCATCGACATGCCCGCGCTGCTGCCCGACGGGTCGGTCGCGGAGCTCTCGCTGAATCCGGTGCTCACCGCGCGGGACCCCCGCTACCAGTCGCGGGTACCCGACGACGTGCGGCTGGGCGCTGCGCCCGAGCCGGGCGGCGCCTCGGACTCGGCGACCTCGAAGGAGGGCCACGCCCTGCGGGAGGGCCCGAACGGCGACGGCGACTCCGGCGCCGCGGTGGCCGACGGCACCGACGGCGACGGCGGCGGCACGGCAGGCGGACAGGGAGCGGGGCGCTCGTGGACCCGATGAACTACATCGTGCTGGCGGCGATCGTCTTCACGATCGGCGCGGTCGGCGTCCTGGTGCGGCGCAACGCGATCATCGTCTTCATGTGCGTGGAGCTGATGCTCAACGCCTGCAACCTGGCGTTCGTCAGCTTCGCGCGCATGCACGGCAACATCGAGGGCCAGGTCATCGCGTTCTTCGTGATGGTCGTGGCGGCGGCCGAGGTCGTCGTGGGCCTGGCGATCATCATGCAGGTCTTCCGGACACGCAGGTCCGCGTCGGTCGACGACGCCAACCTGCTCAGGCACTAGAGGGGCGGGCCGGACGTGCTGTCATACCTTGCCGCGGAGCCGCACGCGGTCACCGCGGCGGCCGACGGGGTGGTCCACTCCACCGCCTGGCTCATGATCGCGTATCCGCTCGCCGGCGCCGCGGTCCTGCTGCTCGGCGGCCGGCGCACGAACGCCTGGGGGCACTGGCTGGCGGTCGCGATGTCGCTGGCCGCCTTCGTGTGGGCGGCGCTCTCGCTGGTCCAGCTGCTCGGGCTGGACCCGGCCGAGCGCAGCCGCTCGGTGCACGTGTACGAGTGGCTGACCGCGGGCTCGCTCACCATCGACATCAACCTGCTGATCGACCCGCTGTCGATCACGTTCGCGCTGCTGATCACCGGCGTCGGGTCGCTGATCCACATCTACTCGGTCGGCTACATGGCCGAGGACCCGGGCCGGCGGAGGTTCTTCGGCTACCTCAACCTGTTCGTGGCGGCCATGCTGGTGCTGGTGCTGGCCGACAACTTCGTGCTGCTCTTCCTCGGCTGGGAGGGCGTCGGCCTGGCGTCCTACCTGCTCATCGGGTTCTGGCAGCACAAGCCGTCGGCGGCGGTGGCGGCCAAGAAGGCGTTCCTCATCAACCGGGTGGGCGACATGGGCCTGCTCATCGCGATCATGCTGATGTTCGGCACCTTCGGCACCCTCGCCTACGCCCCGGTGTTCGCCTCGGCCGACGCCGCCGGGAGCGCGGTGACGACGGTGATCGGGCTGCTGCTCCTGCTCGGCGCGTGCGGGAAGTCCGCCCAGCTGCCGCTGCAGGCGTGGCTGCTGGACGCCATGGAGGGCCCGACCCCGGTCTCGGCGCTGATCCACGCGGCCACCATGGTGACCGCCGGCGTGTACCTCATCGTGCGCTCGGGCCCGATCTTCGAGGCGGCGCCGACCGCGCAGCTCGTGGTGACCATCGTCGGGGCGGCCACGCTGCTCGCCGGTGCGGTCATCGGCTGCGCGAAGGACGACATCAAGAAGGCCCTGGCCGGCTCCACGATGAGCCAGATCGGCTACATGACGCTGGCCGCCGGTCTCGGCCCGATCGGCTACGCGGCCGCCATCGCGCACCTCGTCACGCACGGCTTCTTCAAGGCGGGGCTGTTCCTCGGCGCCGGTTCGGTCATGCACGGCATGAACGACGAGGTGGACATGCGCCGCTACGGCGGGCTGCGCACCGCCATGCCGGTCACCTTCGCCACCTTCGGCATCGGCTACCTCGCCATCATCGGGTTCCCGTTCCTGTCGGGGTGGTGGACCAAGGAGGGCATCATCGAGGCCGCGTTCGCCTCGGGCGGGGTGACCGGCCAGGTCCTCGGCTGGGCCGCGCTGCTCGGCGCCGGGCTCACGGCGTTCTACATGTCGCGCGTGATGTTCATGACGTTCTTCGGCGAGCGGCGCTGGGCGGCCGACGCCCACCCGCACGAGTCGCCGCGCTCCATGACGCTGCCCATGGTGGTGCTCGCGGTGGGGTCGGTCGCGCTCGGCGCGGTGCTGGTGTACGGCTACCGCTTCGCCCTGTTCCTGGAGCCGGCGGTGGGTGCCGCGGAGCACCACGAGTTCAGCCTCGCCACCCTGCTGACGAGCTGGACCAGCCTCACCGCGCTCGCCTTCATGGTGGCCGGCGTCGCGTTCGCCTGGGTGCGCTACGCCCGGGCGCCGGTGCCGCGCACGGCGCCGCGCGGCAGCTTCGTCACGGTGGCGGCCCGCAACGAGCTGTACGGCAACACCCTCAACGAGGAGCTGTTCATGCGGCCCGGCCAGGCGCTCACCGCCGCGGCGGTGAGCTTCGACGAGAAGGTGGTCGACGGCGTGGTCGACGGTGTGGCACGCGGCGTCCGGGACAGCTCCGAGGGGCTGCGCCGGATGCAGACCGGCTTCGCGCGCAGCTACGCGCTGTCGATGCTCTTCGGCGCGGCGGTCGTGGTCGCCCTGCTGGGGGTGAACCTTGTCTAGACGGTCGGCCGGCGGTCCAGACCGCGGTCCCAGCGGCCTCTCCGGCCCGCGCGGTGAAGTCCCCATCCAGCACGTGAGGTCCTGAATGTCCATCCCCTGGCTGACACTCGCCATCGCGCTGCCGGCGCTGGGCGCGCTGGTGGTCGCGCTGCTGCCCCGCGAGCGGGCCGAGCTGGGCCGGCGGCTGACGCTGGGCGTCACGCTGGCCACGCTGCTGCTCGTCGTCGCGATGGCGTTCAACTTCGACCCCTCGGGTCCGCGGTTCCAGTTCGAGGAGGTCATCCCCTGGATCCCGCGGTTCGGCGTGTACTACGCGGTCGGCGTGGACGGCATCGCGCTGCTGCTGATCGTGCTCTCGGCGCTGCTGGTCCCGCTCGTCGTGCTGGCCGCCTGGCGGGAGCGCGACGACAACGGCGGCACACCGGGCGCCGCCGGCTCCGCCGACGCGGAGCGGGCCGGCTCGGGCAACGGCTACTTCGCGCTGATCCTGCTGCTCGAAGCCATGATGATCGGCGTCTTCGCCGCCATGGACGTCTTCCTGTTCTACGTCCTGTTCGAGGCGATGCTGATCCCGGTCTACTTCATGATCGGCCGCTACGGCCGGGGCGCCGAGCGGCGGCGCGCCGCCGTGAAGTTCCTGCTGTACAGCCTCTTCGGCGGGCTGCTCATGCTCGTCGCGGTCATCGGCGTCTACGCGCTGAGCGCCCGCTCCGGCGCCGGCACCTTCCTGTGGGCCGACCTGGTGGGCGCCGACGGCGCGCTCGCGGGCCTCGACCCCGCGACCGCGCGCTGGCTGTTCCTCGGGTTCTTCATCGCGTTCGCGATCAAGGCGCCCATGTGGCCGGTGCACACCTGGCTGCCCGGTGCGGCCGGCTCGTCGCGGCCCGGTACCGCGGTACTGCTCGTGGGCGTGCTGGACAAGGTCGGCACCTACGGCATGCTGCGCTACTGCCTGGAGCTGTTCCCCGAGGCCGCGCGGTGGTTCGTCTGGCCGGTCGTGGTGCTCAGCCTGGTCAGCATCGTCTACGGCGCGGTCCTGGCCATCGGGCAGAGCGACATGATGCGGCTGATCGCCTACACGTCGGTGTCGCACTTCGGGTTCATCACCCTGGGCATCTTCGCGATGACGACCCAGGGGCAGTCCGGCGCGGCGCTGTACATGATCAACCACGGGTTCTCCACCGGGGCGCTGTTCCTGGTGGCGGGCTTCCTGATCGCCCGGCACGGCACCGGGGCGATCGCCGACTACCAGGGCGTGCAGAAGGCGGCCCCCCTGCTCGCCGGGACCTTCCTGGTGGCCGGGCTCTCCAGCCTCGCGCTGCCCGGCCTGTCGCCGTTCGTCAGCGAGTTCCTGGTGTTCGTCGGGACGTTCGCCTTCCACCCGGTGCCGGCGGTCATCGCCAGCGTCGGCGTGGTGCTGGCGGCGCTCTACATCCTGTGGATGTACCAGCGCACCATGACCGGGCCGCTGCCGCCGGCGCTGTCCCGGCTGCGGGACCTGTCCGGACGCGAGCTGTGGGCGGTCGGCCCGCTGATCGCGGTCATCATCGCCTTCGGGGTCTACCCCAAGCCCATGCTGGACGTCATCAACCCGGCGGTCGAGCAGACCATGCAGCAGGTCGGGGTCTCCGACCCCGCTCCGGCGCTCGGACACGTCGACCAGGCCGCCAACGGCGGGGAAGGAGCGAGCGAGTGAACCCGCTGCCCCACACGGCGCTCGCCGCGCCGGTCATCACCACGCAGCCGCCGCAGATCGACTACGCGCTGCTCGCGCCGCTGCTGGTCGTCTTCGCGGCCGGCGTCATCGGAGTCCTCGTCGAGGCGTTCGTGCCCCGGCCGCGGCGCCGGGCGGTCCAGTTCACCCTGGCGGCACTCGCCCTGGTGGCGGCCTTCGTGCTCACCGTCGTGCGGGTGGCGCTGCTGCCCGCCGGCGGGGCCGGACTCACGGTCGCCTCGGCGAGCATCGCCGTGGACCGGCCGACGCTGTTCTTCCAGGGCACGATCCTGGTCATGGCCATCGCCAGCCTGCTGCTCATCGCCGAGCACCGCCACGGCGAGAGCGCGTTCGCGGCGCAGGCCGCCACGGTGCCCGGCAGCGAGGAGGAGCGCGCGCACGTACTGGCCGGCTCGCAGCACACCGAGGTCTACCCGCTGGTGCTCTTCGCGGTGCTGGGCATGCTGATGTTCCCGGCGTCCAACGACTTCCTCACCATGTTCATCGCGCTGGAGGTCATGAGCCTGCCGCTGTACCTGCTGTGCGGGCTGGCCCGCCGCCGCCGGCTGTTCTCGCAGGAGGCGGCGGTCAAGTACTTCCTGCTCGGCGCGTTCTCCTCGGCGTTCTTCCTGTTCGGCATCGCGATGGTCTACGGCTACGCCGGGTCGGTCAACTTCGCGGTCATCCACGACACGGTGGCCGCGGGCGGCGCCGGCGCCCTGCCCGGCGGCGGCCCGCTGCTGCTGCTCGGGATCGCCCTGGTCGGTGTCGGCCTGCTGTTCAAGGTCGGGGCCGTCCCGTTCCACAGCTGGAAGCCCGACGTCTACCAGGGGGCGCCCACCCCCATCACCGCACTCATGGCCTCGGGCACCCTGGTGGCGGCGTTCGGCGCGCTGCTGCGGGTGTTCTACGTCGCCTTCGGCGGCTCGGTCGCGGAGTGGCGGCCGATGATGTGGGTCGTGGCGGTGCTCACCATGGTGCTGGCCGCCGTGGTCGCCGTCACCCAGCGCGACATCAAGCGGCTGCTCGCCTACTCCTCCGTGGTGCACGCCGGGTTCGTCCTCACCGCGGTGGTGGCCGCCAGCGCCGAGGGGCTGGCCGGTGCCATGTTCTACCTGGCCGCGTACGGGTTCACCACGGTGGGCGCGTTCGCCGTGGTCACCCTGGTCCGGGTGCACGAGGGCGGCGCGGAGTCCGGCGACATCGCGTCGTGGGCGGGCCTGGGCCGCACCTCGCCGGTGCTCGCCGGGTCGCTCGCGCTCTTCCTGCTCGCCTTCGCCGGCATCCCGCTGACCAGCGGATTCATCGGGAAGTTCGCGGTGTTCGAGGCCGCCGTGTCGGCCGGCGCCACCCCGCTCGTGGTGGTGGGCGTGCTGAGCAGCGCGGTCACCGCGTTCTTCTACGTCCGGATCATCGTGCTGATGTTCTTCGCCGAGCCGGCGGAGGCGCGGCCTCGGGTGCTGCGGCCGGGGCGCCTCACCGGCGCCGTGATCGGGGTCGGCGTCGTGGCGACGCTGGTGCTCGGCGTCTTCCCCGGCCCGGTGCTCGACCGCCTGTCGCCCGCGCCGGGGGCGGGAACGGCCGAGGCGCAGAGCGTTCCGGGCGGGTTCGCGACCACCGCCGACCTGTTCGCGAACCGATGAGGTGGGGCGACCCGGAGAGTGGCTTTGGCTGATCAATCCGGGTCCGCTAACTTGGCTAGTCGGATTTGTTCATCCCGAGAGCGCGCGATATGCCCGGTGTGGGGATATCGCGCGCCCTGCTGACGTGTGGAGCTTCAGGTGAGCGGTGCTGTCCCGAGCGGTTTCCTCGCTCTGCCGAGTATCGACCAGGCCCTCGCCCGGGAGGTCCAGGCGGGACTGGATCGCGTCGAGAAGCTGCTGCGGGATACCGTCGACGCCAGCGACCCGCTGCTGGCGGACGCCGCCGGCCACCTGCTCTCCGCCGGCGGGAAGCGGTTCCGCGCGACCCTCGTCCTGCTCGCCGCGCGCTTCGGCGACCCCGCGAACCCGGACATCATCCCGGCCGCGGCGGTGGTCGAGCTCACGCACGTCGCCACCCTGTACCACGACGACGTCATGGACGAGGCCGAACTGCGGCGCGGCGAGCCCAGCGCCAACACGCGGTGGGGCAATTCCATCGCCATCCTGACCGGCGACTACGTCGTGGCGCGCGCCTCGGAGATGCTCGCCGACCTCGGCGCCGACGCGGTCCGGCTGCAGTCGCGCACCTTCGCCCGCCTGGTGCAGGGGCAGATCCTGGAGACGGCCGGACCGACCGCGGGCGCCGACCCGCTGGAGCACTACCTGCGGGTCATCGCCGACAAGACCGCCTCCCTGATCGCCACCTCGGCCCGGTTCGGCGCCATGTTCGGCGGCGCCGACGAGCGGGTCGTCGAGACCATCACCCGGGCCGGCGAGGCGCTCGGCATGGCCTTCCAGCTCTCCGACGACATCCTGGACGTCACCAGCGAGACCGCCGACTCCGGCAAGACCCCCGGCACCGACCTGCGCGAGGGCGTGCTCACGCTGCCGATGTTCTACGCGCTGCGCGGAACCGAGCCGGAGCACGCCCGGCTGCGCGAGCTGCTGGGGCGCCCGCTGGACGACGCCGAGGCTGAGGAGGCGCTGCTCCTGCTGCGGGCGCACCCGGCCATGGAGACCGCCCGCGGCGACCTGCGGGCGTGGGCGGACCGGGCGCGCGCCGAGCTCGCCACGCTGCCCGAGGGCGAGCCGCGGCACGCCTTCGAGGCGCTCTGCGACTACGTGGTGCGCCGGTCCGGCTGAGCACCACCCGCCCTCCGCTCCCGGCTCCCTGCCTTACGCGGGTGCCGCCCCCTCGGGGGAGGGTCATGCGCCGATCCAGATTCGGTACACGGCGGGTAAGGCCCGCATTCCGCCTGCCCGACCGGGTAGGCCGGAACTGGAACTGGGCAACGGGGTGCGTGCGGTCCGGGCTCGCGGCCCGCGCTCGGTGATGAACCGACATCGGGGGGAGTGATCCGCCGTGGCACCGCAGCTGGGAGCGCAGCGACTCATCGGTCACCGACTGCTGGACCGGCAGGGGAACAGCGTCGGGAAGATCGGCCAGGTCTACTTCGACGACCAGACGGACGCCCCGAAGTGGGTCACGGTGCGCTCGGGCTTCCTCGGGACCCGTGAGAACTTCGTGCCGCTGCAGGGCGCGCGGACCGTGCAGAACGACCTCCAGGTGCCGTTCGACAAGGACACCATCCGGCGCGCGCCGAGCTTCGACATCGACCAGCACATCTCGGTGGAGCAGGAGGACCGCGTCTACCAGCACTACGGTCTGCAGCCCGAGGTCCCGGGGCAGCGGTCGGCCGCCATGCGCGAGAGCTGGGGAGCGCCGGGCCCGGGACCGGTGCCGCCCGAGGCACTGCGCGAGCCCGAGGGGATGCCGGAGTCCGACGACGTCACCGACGTCGCGGCCCCGGCGGAGGCCGCGGGGGCCGAACCGCCGCCGACCGAGCCGGGGCCGGAGCGGTCGTCGCTGGCGCACGAGGCGATCCGCGAGAGCTTCGACGAGGAGGTCCCCGAGGGCTACATGGTGGCGGAGGAGTCCCCCGCGGAGGAGGGGCACGCGCGATTCACCGGGGGACCGGGCGGCGCGGAGGCGCCGCAGCCGCCGCGTCCGCGCGGTGAGATGCGCGACGCGGCGCCCCGGGGCAGCGCCTACCGCAAGCCGGGCCCGCGCGCGTACGGCCGCCGCGACCCGGGCGGGCACGGCTACGGCCACCCGGAGGCGGGCGAGGGCGGCGCGGCCGAGCGGCGCGGTCCCGACGACACGGGGTGGCCGCCGCCGTCGGGCGTCTGAGGGCACGGACAAGCCGGCGGGCCGGAGGGGATCCTCCGGCCCGCCGGCATGGGAGGCCGCAGCGGGCGCTCCGCCGCTAGGGCCGGTCGGCGGTGCAGGCCGCGGGGACGGGCGCCTCGGCGGCCGGCCCGGTTGCCGCGGCCGGTGCCGGGCGCTCCGCGCGGTCGCGGGAGCCCCGGCGGGCGGCGATCGCGAGGTCCGCCGCGAACACCATGAGGGCCACCCAGACGAACCCGAAGCCGACCCAGCGGCTCACCGGCATCTCCTCGCCGTACACCAGCCAGCCGATCAGGAACTGCAGGACCGGGGCGATGAACTGCAGCAGCCCGAGCACGCTCAGCGGAATGCGGAACGCGGCGGCCCCGAAGCACAGCAGCGGGACCGCGGTGACCAGCCCGGAGCCCACGAGGAGTACCGTGTGGGCGGCCGACACCTGGCCGAACGTCCCGCCGCCCGCGGCGTGCAGCAGCAGCGCGTAGCCGAGCGCGGGCAGGAACATCACCATCGTCTCGACGGTGAGGCTCTCCACCCCGTCGAGGCGGACGAACTTCTTCAGCACGCCGTAGCCGGCGAACGTCAGCGCCATCCCGAGCGCCATCCACGGCGGCGCGCCGTAGTCGAAGGTGAGCACGACCACCGCCACCGCCCCGAGCGCGACGGCGGCCCACTGGGCGCGCCGCAGCCGCTCCGAGAACACGAGGACGCCGAGCGTCACGCTGACCAGCGGGTTGATGAAGTAGCCGAGAGCGGCCTGGAGGGTATGGCCGCTGTTGACCGTGTAGATGAACAGGCCCCAGTTGGCGGTGATGACCAGGGCGGCCGCGGTGAGCAGCAGCAGCTGCCGGGGGCTGCGCAGCACGGCGGCGAACCAGCGCCAGTGCCGGCGCAGGGCCAGGATGCCCAGGACGGTGAGCAGCGACCACATCATGCGGTGCGCCAGGATCTCGACCGCCCCGGACGGGGCGAGGAGCGGCCAGTACAGGGGGAACAGGCCCCACATCAGGTAGGCGCCGGCACCGTAGAGCACGCCGCGGTTGGAATCAGCCACGACGTTTAGCATATGACACCTTTTGTAGAGTTAAAGTGTAGATTTTCTTAACGACGGCATTTAGCGGGGCCGAACCCGCCGTCCCGGGCCCGGCCGGACGGGGACCGCGCGCTGCCGTGTCCCGGTCCAGCGGGCCTCTGCCAGGACGGCGGTGGCAGGGACCGCGGCGCGGAAAGCGGAGCGGCCGCGCTCCCGGCGCGACGACCGTGAGGTTCGGCCAGTCCCTGGCTCCGGTCCGAGCCGAAGGGGCCGATGACCTCGCCGCCGTCAACCCGGACCCGGGCGAGTAGGCTCCACGCGTGCCGGAACGGGTCCGGCCCGTGCGGCCCCCCTTGTCTCGTCGTCGACCTTGCGCGAGCCGGAGGGGGAGCGCACGGTCCGGCTCCCCCGGGGCGCGGCCTTCACCGTCCCCCGGGGCACGGAGCACAAGCCGCACACCGCCACCGGCGCCGCATGTTCGAGCTCACGGGCACACCCCCGGTCGGTGACCGCCACGGCGAGATCCCCGACCACGTCGACGCCACCACCGGGCACACGCTCGAATCCTGACCGGCTCGCCTCGTCCCCACGGGACCGCCGGGGTGGGTCTCACGGCGCGAGGGAGAAGTAGGACTCCTCTTCCTGGCGGAAGTGCAGCCGGAGCACGGAGTGCAGTCCGTACAGGCAGGACCGCAGGTCGTCGAGTTGTTCCGGCACCAGCCCGCCGGCGCTGTCGGCCCATCGGAGATGGGCCCCGATCCGGTTGGCGAGCCGGTCGATCTCGGCGTGCGCGCGGCTCATGGTCGCGGTCGCCTCCGGTCCTCCCAGTGACGCGGCGAGCGCCGGGTACAGCTCGCGCTCCTCGGCGTGCTCGTGCGGCAACACCCGCTCGGTCAGCATCCGGTCGACGTTGCGCACCGCTGCCAGGGCACGCGGCCCGTGTTCCGCCGCCAACAGGCCGGCGGCATCACGGACCGCGTCGAGGTCGTCGGCGAGCCGCTCGTGCTCGGCGGCGAAGCGGTGGAGCAGATGCGTGGTATCGGCTTCCAGCGACGGACGGGCTCCGCGCCCGGGCAGCAGGGCGCGCAGCGCGTTGACGATCACCGCAACGTCGATCGCCTCCTGCACCAGCGCACCGGGGGCGGGAGGTAGCCAGCCCAGCAGCGCGGCCACCATGGCGAGCAGGGACAGCGCCATGCCCCCCGCGGCCGACTGCACGGCGATGCGGCGGGCGCGCACCGCGATCTCCATCGTGTCGGCGATCCGGTCCACCCGGTCGGTGGTGAGCACGACATCGGCGGCCTCGGAGGAGGCGGTGGAACCGCGTGCACCCATCGCGACGCCGACGTCGGCGGCGGCGAGGGCCGGCGCGTCGTTGATGCCGTCGCCCACCATCACGGTCACCGCCCGCCCGGATTCGGCGCGGACCGCCGCGACCTTGTCGGCGGGTGTCTGCTCGGCCCGCACGCCGTCCAGCCCGACCACCGCCGCTACCTCGCGCGCGGGTTCGGGGCGGTCGCCGGTGAGCATCAGCAGGCGCGACACGCCGGCCTCACGTAGCCGCCGCAGGGTGCGCGGCGCCTCGGGGCGGAGAGGATCCCGCAGCAGGATCGCGCCTGTCAGCGCCCCGTCGACGGTGAGCCAGACGATGGCGGCGTCGTCGAGAAGCGCGCGGTTCTCGGCCGAGCGGGCCCAGCCCGGCCGGGCGTCCGCGGGCACCGTCGTCCTGCCCACGGTGACGTACCGGCCGTCGAGGCGGCCGCGTACGCCGCTTCCGGGCTCCTCGACCACCCCATCCGCCGGGAGCGTCACCAGACCGCGGGCCCGCGCCTCGGTGACGATCGCCTCGGCGAGGACGTGGGCGGACATCTGGTCCAGGGACGCGGCCAGCGACAGCACCTCGGTCCCCGACCTGCCGGGCGCCGGGATGATGTGACGGACGCGCGGCCGCCCGACGGTGAGCGTTCCGGTCTTGTCCAGCAGCAGGGTGCGGGCGCGCCCCAGACGCTCCAACGCTCCACCGTCGCGTACGACGACGCCTTGGCGGGCCGCCCTCGACAGCCCGGACACCACCGCGACCGGGGCGGCCAGCAAGAGCGGGCACGGGGTCGCCACGACCAGCACCGCCACCGCCCGAATCGCGGAGCCGCCGACCAACCACGCGATCCCGGCCACCGCCAGGGACAGCGGCAGGAACCACGCGGCGTACCGCTCGGCGAGCCGGACCACCGGCGCGCGCTGGGCGCCGGCCTGTTCGGCGAGCCGCACGATGTGGGCGTAGGTGCTGTCGGCGGCGGTGGCGGTCGCCTCGATGTCGAAGGCGCCTCCGGCGTTGACCACACCGCTGCGCACGGGTTCGCCCACGCCCCGTTCGACCGGTGTGGGCTCCCCGGTGAGCGCCGACTCATCCAGCATCGCCGGTCCGGTGAGCACGCGGCCGTCCACCGCGACGACCTCGCCCGAGCCGGTCACGAGCACGTCCCCGACGCGGGCATCAGCGAGCGCGATGACATCCACCCGACCGCCCGTGCGGCGGCGGGCGAACCGGGGGGCGCGTTCCAGCAGAGCCCGAAGGTCGCGCGCGGCACGGCGGCCGGCCGCAGCCTCCAGGGTCCGGCCGCTAGCCAGCATCACAGCGATGAGGCAGCCCGCCACGTACTCGCCGACCGCCAAGGTCCCGGCCAAGGCCAGTACCGCGATCAGGTCGACACCGGCTCGTCTCCGGCGCAGCGCCGCCACGACCCACGCGAGCGCGGGAACGACGGCCACGAGGGTCCCCGCCGCCCAGCACACGTCGGCCACAACCCGCTGCCCGGAGAACCAGAACGCGGCGCCCCCCACCAGAGCGGCGACCGTCACCACCAGCAGCGCGGGTTCGAGCCGGCGTCGGAGGCGAGCGTGTGCGTCGGCGCTCCGAACCGGCACCGAGGTCGCGGTATCGGCCATGAGGGGCTCCTACCCCGATGTTCCCGCATGCCGCGGGGGCTACCGCCGTGCCTTCGCCGTCAAGAGTGGGCGGGGGCGGCCGCCCGTTGGCGCTCGTGCTGGTCGAACGGCCTTCGGCCGGGTGGCGCTCTCCACGGCCCTCCTCTGGGCGCTGGGGGAGTGACTGTCGGACCGGCGGTCCGCCGTCGCGCGACAGAGATGATGATGAGCTTCGCCGTACACCGCCCTCCTCCAGCGCCCCGGTGGCGCCTTGGCGACCTCGGCCAGCGAGTGCGCCCGGTCGACCACTGGCAGGTCTCGCCGTCCTCCACCAGGCGGGCGAGGTCCGCTCACAGCACGCCGCCGGGATGGCCGCGGAAGAACCGCACCCCGCCGCGACCTCGGCACACGCCGCCCAGCGACCGGATCGAGGTGGCCCCGGACCCCGTGCGGAGGACGGGGCTGCCCACCGCTCCCGCGCTGGGCCCGCGCACCCGGCGCGGATAGCCTGGAGCCATGTTCGGGTACACGAAGACGTCAATGGTCGAGCGGACCGAGGCGCTGCCCGGTCGCGACACCCCCGTACGGGTCCCGGCCCGCCACGAGGTGCTGGGCACGCCGCTCGCTCCGCCCTACCCCGCCGGCAGCGAGATCGCCGAGTTCGCCATGGGGTGCTTCTGGGGCGTCGAACGCACCTTCTGGCGCCTCGGCGCCGAGCGGGGCGTCATCACGACCGCGGTCGGCTACGCCGGCGGCTACACCCCCAACCCCTCCTACGAGGAGGTCTGCACCGGCCGCACCGGCCACACCGAGACGGTCCGCGTGGTCTTCGACCCGGCGCGGATCGGCTACGGCGACCTCCTCAAGGTCTTCTGGGAGGGCCACGACCCCACCCAGGGCATGCGCCAGGGCAACGACGTCGGCACGCAGTACCGGTCCGCGGTCTTCTACCACTCGGAGGCCCAGCGCGCGGCCGCCGAGGCGTCCCGTGACGCCTTCCAACCGGCCCTCACCCGCGCCGGCTACGGCCCCATCACCACGGAGATCACCCCGGCGGGTCCGTTCTACTTCGCCGAGGACTACCACCAGCAGTACCTCTCCGAGGCCAAGAACCCCAACGGCTACTGCGGGGTCGGCGGCACCGGTGTCAACGCAGGTGACCCTTCGGCCTCGTGCCCGACTGGGCTGACGACCTCTTCAGAGGAGTAGCCGGGACCGCTGAGGCCTCCGGGTGGCGGTGCGGCCTACCCGGAGGTCTCGTTCTTGTCCTGGGCCACGAAGGAACCCATGCCCGGGGTGGTGACGATGAGGCCGTCTTCGCGGAGCTCGGCGGTCACCTTGTGGAGGGCCACGCGGGCGACGCCGACCTCGCCTTCCATCACAAGGACATGCGAGGAAAGCCCCGGGGGAGTGAGCGGCGCGGTGTGACGACCGGGCGTGGTCAGTCGGGCTGGCCCATGGGCCGGATGGTCAGGGTGTTGAGGTCGACGCCCGCCGACTGGTCGAGGGCGAAGCAGACGGCCTCGGCGATGGGCTGAGGACGAGCGCACCTACCTGCTCGATCTGGCCAGGGCGGCTCGCCCCGCCCGCCGCACGTCCCACCGCCGCACGGACGTCAGGATCCCGCCGCCCGTCCAATGGATGGTGGACTCCATGACCATGGCCCCCGCCTTCGTCCGCAACAGCCATTTGGACATCGTCGCGAGCAACGCACTGTGCGGGGCCCTGTACTCACCGATGTTCGACAGCGACACCACCGGCGACCGGGGCTGCGCCAATTTCCCCCGTTACTTCTTCCTCGACCCCGGCTCCTCCGACTTCTTCGTCGACTGGGAGGAAGGCGCCAGGGCCACGGTCGCAGTGCTCCGCGCCGAGGCCGGACGTGCACCTCACGACCGGGTCCTGCGTGAGCTGGTCGGCGAACTGTCCATGCTCAGCCCCGACTTCCGCACCATGTGGGCCAGTCACGACGTCCGAATCCGTCACGAAGGCGTCAAGCGGCTGAACCATCCCGAGGTCGGCCGTCTGGAGATGACCTTCCGCTCCCTGGACCTGCCGCTGCCGCAACGGGCCGTCCACGACCTGGTCATCTACACGGCCGAGCCGGGCACCCCCTCGGAGGACCGCCTCAAACTCCTCGCCAGCTGGACAGCACCGCAGGCCTCACCCACGGAACCGATCCGCCCGCCCCGCTGACCCCGCGGAGGACGTCGTGATGACGTCCCATCGGGTGGTCCCCCTGACCTCGCTACCGGCTACACCCAACTCCTGCGGCTGAGCCGGCTGCCGGAGCCGGCGATGCACCGCTTGGTGTCACCCCCTGGCGGTACTCTCGCGAGATGCGACCCCTTCGATACTCAATCAACGTCACGTTGGACGGATGCTGCGACCATCGTGCGGTCTCCCCGGACGCGGACCTGCATCAACACCACATCGGGAACCTCCAGCAGGCCGATGCCCTCCTCTTCGGCCGGGTGACGTACGAGATGATGGAGGCGGCGTGGCGGCCGCCGGCCGGGACGGGAGCGAGGCCTGACTGGACGGCCCCCTTCGCCCAGACGATCCACGCGGCGAAGAAGTACGTCGTGTCGAGCACCCTGGAGCAGGTCGACTGGAACGCGGAACTCCTGCGCGGGGATCTGGCCGAGGCCGTCCAGCGGCTCAAGCGTGAGCCGGGCAGGGGGCTGTTCGTCGGAGGCGTGCGGCTCCCACTGACGTTGGCGGAGCTCGGGCTGATCGACGAGTACGAGTTCGTGGTGCATCCCAGGATCGTGGGCCACGGGCCGACGTTGTTCGCGGGGCTGTCGAAGTATGTCGACCTGGAGCCCGTGAGCCGGAAGGAGTTCGGCTCGGGGATCGTGGCGATGCGGTACCAGCCGAGAAGGTAGCCGGGTGCGGGGTTGAATCTCAAGCCGCTTGAGGTCCCATAGTGGCGCTATGCACGACAACGAGCTGTACCCGATCGGGGACGCGGCGCGCCGGAGCGGGCTGAGTGTCAGTGCCGTCCGGTTCTACGCCGACGCCGGGGTCATCGCGCCCCCGGTCCTGACCGAGGGCGGCCACCGGCTGTTCGACATCCGCGCCATCGCGCAACTGGAACTCGTCCGCACCCTCCGCGATCTGGGCGCCGGCCTGGACGACATCCGCCGGCTGCTCGGCGGTGAGACGACGCTGCACGATCTCGTCGTGGCGCATCTGGAGCTCGTCGAGCGCCAGGAGCGCGACCTCCGGGCCAGGCGGGCCGTGCTGCGGGCCCTGGCCCGGCAGGGCGGCACGGTCGCACAGGCGGCCCTGATGCACAGGCTCGTGTCGATGTCCGACGACGAGCGCGAGCGGCTCATCGACGAGTTCTGGAACGAGGTCAGCGACGGCCTCGACGTCAACCCCGACTTCGTCGGTCGGTTGCGGGAGGAGCGGCCGCGCCTTCCGGAGGACCCCTCCGCCGCCCAGCTCGACGCCTGGATCGAGTTGGCCCACCTGGTCCGGCACGCGGAGTTCCGCGGCGCCGTCCGCTGCTACCTCCAGGAGACGTACTCCGCGCCCCCGGGGCGGCTCATGTCCGCCACACCGGTGCAGGACTTCATCCACGGGCCGGGGACCAGGATCATGGAGGAGATCATGGCCGCGTACCGCTCCGGGCTGCCGGCGGACGCGCCACGGGCACAGGAGCTGGCTGTCCGCCTCGCGGACGCGGCCGCCGGGATCAACGGCCGGCAGGGCACCCCCGGGTTCCGCGAGCGGATGGCCGCCTACTTCCTCGCGGTCGAGGAGGTCCTTCGGGAGGAGCCCTCGGAGAAGTCAGACGCCGAGTCCAGGTTCGGCCTCACCCACGGCAGGTACCTGTCCCTCGTGGCCGCCATCAACGGGACGCCGCCCGCCGCGGAGCAGGAGGCCCTTCCCCTGGCATGGATGTCGGCGGCGCTGCGCGCCTCGGTCTCCGGGGACGCACCGGGCACAGCGGCGGGGAACCCGGAGGGCGGGTAGGACCTTCCGGCCCCGGGAGCACACCGGCGGACGCGGGCGGCCCCGGTCGGGGCCGACGTGTCGGACGCCCGGTGCTCACAGGCCCGGGCCGGAGCGGCGCCGGGTGCGGTGTCGGGAGGGATCGGATGCCGGCGGCCGCCGGGGCGGGAGGGGACCGCGGGAAGGCGTGCGGGACAGGCCCCGGGGCGTGTCTAGGGCACCTGCTCCGCGGCCCGGGGCGGTCAGCCCGAAATCGCCGCGCAGCCTTTCGATCTGGTCGAAGAAGTCCGGCGGAGCGGCCGTCCGGGCGGGCCCGTCGAAGTCGGCGCGGATGCTCTCGACCTTCGCGAAGAAGTCGGCTTCGGCCGACCGGGCCTCCTCGGCGGAGGGAGGGAGCCAGACGCGGATCCCCTCGTCGGCCAGGAAGGTGTGCAGCTCGAACGGGGCCGCCACCCGCTGGATCTGGTCCGGATCCAGTTCGCCGTGGCGCAGCAGTTGGCGGCGGAGCGCCCGGTTGGCGGCGCGCAGCCGCTCCGTGCCGAGCATGCGGGCCGCGTCGGCGGCCGCGCGTCCCCGGTCGATGACGTCCTCGGGGAACCGCCGCTGGAACGCGTCGAGGGCGGCGTGGTCGTGCCGCGGGTGGACCTCGCGGACGAGGGAGACGCGGCGCGGATGGCTCCGCTCACTCACCCCGTGCCTCGCCAGCAGGTCGATCTCGCCGACGTGGCCCGCCATCGCGCTGATCGCGTACACCTGGAGCTCGGCCTCAAGCGTGAACCCGGCGCCTCCGACCAGGTGGAAACCGGTTGCGGGATCCTGCCGGGTGCTGCCGTCGAGGCTCAGCCAGAGCCGGTCGGGAACGGCTCCGAAGCAGAGAGCCGTCGACATGTGGCTCACCTCGTGCTCGGCCCGCTGGTTGTTCCGAAGCTCACTCACAGGGTGCTCCACTCGTTCCGGGGCGGTCCCCTCGGGTGCCGGCCGGTCGCTCTAGGGTAGGCCCATGGATCCTGATGGAGACCGCCCGGAAGTGGCCGCACCGGACGCGTCCGCACCACCGGGGGCGAAGAAGCGGAAGCTGAGCGTCGAGTTCGCGACGCCCGTGGACGACGCCGCGGCTGCCGAGGTCCCGGACCGCGCCGATCCTCCTGCGGGCGCGGGCTGAGCGGCGGACGGACGGCGTGCGGCCCGGCGCGGGCCGTGCGGCCCGCGCGCGGTGCGGCCGGTCAGGTCGGGCCGTCGGAGGGGTTCGCGCGGTGCGGGTCCTCCTCCGGGCGGGTGCGGGCGTAGGCGCCGGCCATGCCGAGGGCGGGCAGCCAGCCGAAGGCCAGCGCCACGGCGCCGGTGCCGGTGGGCAGGACCGTCAGGTAGCCGGGGTCCGCGGTGTCGGCGCACCCGTCGTCGTCCAGGAAGGCGGGGTCGGGGCAGGTGCGGACCGCCGTGGCCGCCGCCACCGTACCCGGGTCCGTGCCCTCGGCCGCGTCGCCGGCCGGGCTGTCAGCGGCGACCGCGCCGAAATCCGGGTAGAGCTGGAACTCCACCCGCGCGACCGCGTCACCGACATGGCCCGCGAGCGCGGCGAGGGCGAGTGCGCCCCAGCCGAATACGAACATGGCCGCCGTGCCCCGGCGCGCGTGCAGGCCCCGGCACGCGACACTGATCAGCAGGGCGAAGCACAGCACGGAGACCAGCATTCCGATGATCTCCGCCGGGTCGAAACTGCCCCGCTGGGCCAGGTCGGAGTCGAGCAGCACGATGACGGCGGCCAGGAGCAGCCCGACGACGGTGATGATCTTGCGGCGTTGCGCGGTCATGGAGGGGCAGGCTAGCCAATCCGGCCGAGCGGCGCGACAGGGGCCACCGGAATGTGTCGGCGGTGGCGCGGTCGGCGTCCGGATCATCGGCTGGTGCGGCCGTGCGTCGTGGCCGGATTCCCGCACGGCGCGGTCCGGGGGCGTCCGCCCAGGACGGACGCCGGGTGGCGGCTCGCGCCGGTGCCGTGTGCGGGCACCCGCGGCCGCTCGGAGCGCGAGGGCGCTCTCGGGCCCCGGACATGCCGCAGGCCCCGGGGCATCGCGAACCCACGGGACCTGTCACATGTCGGAGGTGCCGATCTGTCCGGCCACTAGAAGGTGCCGAGGCCCTTCTCGGAGTGCACGTCCACGACGTTGCAGTGCGCGCCGTCCTGGCCGATGAGCGCGAGCACGTCCGCGCAGATCGGCACGGTGATGTTCTGGATGTTGGCGTTGTTGTCCGCCTGCGCGGGGCCGGCGAGGGCACCGAACGTCAGGGCGGACATGGCGATCAGGCCGGAGACCGTGGCGAAACGCTTCATCTCAATACCTTTCGAATCTCGGGGGCAGGGAGTGACCTGCATCTGTAACGTAGCGTAGTCGCTCGCGTTCGGGTAGTGATTACGGCGAAGATCCCGGTGTATTTTTCAACGGACCCATGCGCGTTTCCCTGCGACTCGGACAAACCGGTGATCGTGGGACCGCGGTCGGTGGCCGGCGCGGTCGGGGGTCGGGTGTCGGCTAGAAGTGCCCGACGCCGGTCTCGGTGTTGTAGTGCAGGACGGTGCAGCCGTCCTCGTCGAGGCCGGTGATCTCCAGCAGGTCGATGCAGATCGGGATGGTGATGTTCTGCACCTTGGCGTTGTTGTCGGCGTGCGCGGGGGCGGCGAGGGTGCCGAGGGCGAGTGCCGACATGGCGAACACGCCGGAGAGTGCGGCGATGCGCTTCATCGTCGTACCTTTCGAAGTCGCGGATGCTGGTGGCGTCGGCCGGGCGACCGGCTTGACCTCAGTAACGTAACGTAGTCGTCCGTGTCCTGTGTGTAGTTTTGACGAAGAGTGCGCGGGCGTTTCGGTAGTCCGAAAGCTGCCCGGTGGCGCGCGGCCGGCACCGGAGACGCGAACGGCCCCCGCGGAGGTTCCGCGGGGGCCGCCGGGCGCGCCGGGCGCCGTCAGCAGGGTGCCAGTGTCACCACTGCTGCTGGCCGTAGCCCGGGTACTGCTGGCCGTATCCCGGGTACTGCTGCTGTTGCTGCGGGTACCCCGGCTGCTGCTGGCCGTAGCCCGGGTACTGCTGCTGTTGCTGGTAGCCCTGCTGGCCGTACTGGTAGCCGGCGTAGGGGTCCTGCGGCTGCTGTGCCCCCGTGGGGTACTGCTGGTAGGCCTGCTGCTGGCCCGACTGGTCCTGCGGCTGCTGCTGGGGCTCCTCCTTGGCCGCCTTCTCGGGCTCCGAGGACGCCTCCGGATCCGGGCGGAAGACGAAGAGCTGCGCGGGCTCCCCGTTGCTGCCCTGGCTGTAGGAGGTCTGCTCAAGGCGCCACCCCGCCTCCTCGATGCCTTCGAGGATGCGGGTCAGGCCCGGCCGGACACTGCTCGAAGCGTCGTCGTAGGTGTTGACGCGCAGCTGCACGACGAACATCTTGCGCTTCTGCTGTGCGGCGACCTTGGCGTGCTCGACGACGGTGCTGTCCCTCACGACCTGCGTGACGCTCATCTGTCAACCGTACCCATCTGCCCTTGCGGAGCTGTCGTGCCCGGTGAGCGGTTCCGTCCTCCAGCGGTGCGCGGACGCGTCACGCCGGGCCATCGCCACCATGATGCCCCCTATGACCCTGTTCGGCCACTGGGCGGTTCCGGTCACTCCGCGCAGGCCGCGGCGACCGCCTCGGCGATCGGGGTGTCACCGCCCACCAGTTCCAGCACCCGGCCGGTGCTGGCGGGCGAGTCCAGCAGTGCGACCAGGACGGCCGCCACGTCGTCCCGGCTGACCGCGCCGCGCGGCACCTCGGGGGCCAGGCGGACGCTGCCGGTGCCGGGGTCGTCAGTGAGGCGCCCCGGGCGCAGGATCGTCCAGTCCAGCTCCAGCGAGCGGTCCCGCAGGTCGTCGTCGGCGGCCTTCTTGGCCCGCACGTAAGCCGCCCACACCGGCTCCGCGTCCGGGCCCGGCCCGGCGTCCACCCCGATCGCCGACACCATGAGGTAACGGCGCACCCCGGCCAGGGACGCGGCATCGGCCAGCAGCTTCGCCGCGGCGCGGTCCACGGTGTCCTTGCGGAGCTCCCCGCTGCCCGGGCCGGCACCGGCCGCGAAGACCACGGCGTCGGCGCCCATCACCTTCTCGGTGAGTTCGGTGACCGTGGCCGCCTCCAGGTCGATGACGGCCGGTTCGGCACCCGCGGCCCGCACGTCGTCGATGTGGTCGGGATTTCGGATGAGGGCGACGGGGCTGTCCCCGCGGGCGGCCAGCAGCCGCTCCAGCCGCAACGCGATCTTTCCGTGCCCTCCGGCGATGACGATACGCATGGCGTCAGGCTACGCGCCGGCGCACGTGGTCAGCGCCGCCGTGCCGGGCGGTCCCACCTGCGGGCGATCGGCGGGAGGTAGGTCCACAGCAGCATGGTGGCGGCCAGCGCGAAGACGCCCAGGCTCAGTCCGGCGACGATGTCGGTGACGTAGTGGACGCCGAGCATCGGCCGGCTCAGCGCGGTGCTCATCGCGGCGCCGACCGCCAGCGTCCAGCCCACGTGCCGCCACGCGCCGCGCAGCAGCGGAAGCGCCGCGAACAGCAGGATGCCCATGCCGGTGGCCGCCATGAGGGCGTGCCCCGACGGGAACGACGGCCCCACGCCTTCGGTGATGGGGTCGGCGAACTCCGGCCGCGCTCGGTCCACCGTGAGCTTGACGATGAGGCCGAACAGGTTGGCCAGGAAGACCGCCGCGCCGGCCCAGACCGCGGTGCTGAACTGCCGGCGCAGCAGCAGCCAGCCGGCGGTCAGCAGCGAGACGATCCGCATCGACCAGGTCCCGAAGACCTCGGTCCAGATCTCCAGACCGTGCGCCAGCGCCGGATCCGGGTGCACCCGCTCGTAGAGGGTGTCGGCCACGGCGGCGTCGAACGCCATCAGGGGCGGCCACTGCGCGCTGACCAGCGCGCACAGCACGACGAAGGGCAGCGCGGCCGCCCCCATCACCGCCAGGAGACCGGTGCGGTTCGCCGGGAGGAGCCCGTTCGCGGGCGGCTCGGGCTCGCGGCGCCGGGAGCGCGTTCTTACGGGCGTGTCGGGGGAGGGGGAATAGGTCGTCACAAATGCAGAAGGTTACCGGCGGTGGACGGACTGATGTCCCGACAATTGCGGCATTCTGGCCATTCGGTGAACAAGTGGGAGACAGATCGCCTGTTCCCGCCCGCATCGGGCGGGCGAGCGCCACTCGGACGGGTGCGGCGCCGCGGCCGCGCGGTCCCGCGGAAAGGCCCCGGCGCGGACATACCGGAGCGGGCTTCGCGAGTTCGCCGCCCCCTCGGCCGCGGAGCCGGGGGCGGTCCGTGCGGTGAGCACGCCCGTTGGGCGGTACCGGGCCAGGCCGGCTCCGCGCCCGGCCCGGCCCGGCCCGGGCCAGCCGCAGTCCCCGGCGGGTGCCCGCGGAGGACTTCGGTACGGCGGAGCCGCGCCGCGGCGTCATGGGCGGGACGCGCCTCCCGCGTGCCCGGAGGGAGGCGCCGCCGACCGACGGCGTGGCTCCGGCACCGCGCGGCGGACCCGTCCCAGTCCCGGCGGCCACGGTACCGCGCACCTTGAGCAACTCCGTCCCGGAGCCGGGAGGACGCCCGGAGCGCCGCACCGCTCCGGTCGCGGCGCCGCCCGCGGGGGCCCGGCTCCGCCCTCGTCGGCGGGCCAGCCCGGCCGAGGCTCCGCTGCGAACGCCTGCTGGGCGCCCCCGGGCGGACCAGCCGAGTGACCTCCCGGAGCGCCGCTCCAGGAGCGCGATCCGGCGGGCGCGGACCGGTGGGCGCGGACCGGGGCATGTCGGCCCGCCCCCGTCCGCCCCGCCGCCTACCGGAACGCGGTCAGCTCCTCGCGCAGCACCCGCTTCAGCAGCTTGCCGCTCGCGTTGCGCGGCAGCTGCTCCACGACGTGCACCCGCTTGGGCGCCTTGAACCCGGCCAGTCTCTCCCGGGCGAACGCGATCAGCTCGGCCTCGGTGGCCGGCCCCTTCAGCGCCACCACCGCCGTGACCGCCTCTCCCCAGGTGGGGTGGGGCATCGCCACCACCGCCGCCTCGGCCACCGCCGGGTGCAGGTAGAGGACGTCCTCGACCTCGCGGGACGCGACCAACACGCCGCCGGTGTTGATGACATCCTTCAGCCGGTCCACGATGGTGAGGTAGCCCTCGGCGTCGCGGCGGGCGAGGTCGCCGGAGTGGAACCACCCGCCGCGGAACGCGGCGGCCGTCTCCTCCGGCTCGTCCCAGTAGCCGTCGCACAGCTGCGGCGACCGGTACACGACCTCGCCGGGCTCGCCCGGCGCGACGTCGGCGCCGTCCTGGTCGACCAGCCGCGCCTCGACGAACAGCACCGGCCGGCCGCACGAGTCCATGCGCCCGGGCACGTGCTCCTCCGGACGCAGCACGGTGGCCAGCGGGCCGATCTCGCTCTGTCCGAAGCAGTTGTAGAAGCCCGCCCGCGGGCAGCGGCGCCTGATCCGCCGCAGGACCGGCACCGGCATGATGGCCGCGCCGTAGTAGGCCTTGCGCAGCCCGGACAGGTCGCGGGTCGCGAAGTCCGGATGGTCGGCCATGCCCAGCCAGACCGTGGGAGCGGCGAAGAACGAGGTGGCGCCGCCCTCGATCCGGCGCAGCAGGCCGCCCGGCTCCGGCGCCTCCACGATCTCGTTCTCCGCTCCGACCGCCAGCCCCGGGAGCAGGAAGACGTGCATCTGCGCCGAGTGGTGCAGCGGCAGCGCGTGCAGCATGCGGTCGCCGGCGGTGATATCGAGGGCGTGCACGCAGCTGGCGTACTCGTGCACCAGTGCGCGGTGGCTCATCATGGCCCCCTTGGGCCGGGAGGTGGTGCCCGAGGTGTAGAGCAGCTGGACGAGGTCGGTATCGGCCGCCCCCGGCGCCGCTCCCGCGGGCGCCCGCGGATCGCGCGCGACCTCCAGCACGGACTCCGGCGCACCGCGCAGCGCCAGGACCTCGCGGGCGGGGATCCGCGAGCGGATCTCCTCGACCCGGCCGGCCAGCCGGGGATCGGCGAGGACCACCGTGCTGCCGGACCGCGCGAGGAGGTAGGCCAGTTCCGCCCCGGTCAGCCGGTGGTCCACCGGCACGTGCACCAGCCCGGCGCGGGCGCAGCCGAGGAAGGCGAGCAGGTAGGCGTCGGAGTTGCGGCCGTAGGCCGCGACCCGGTCGCCCCGCTCCAGGCCGAGCCCCAGCAGCCAGGCAGCCGTGCGGCTGACCGCGGCGTCGAGCTCGGCGTAGCGCCATTCGCGGTCGCCGAAGCGCAGCGCCACCCGGTCCGGCACGCGCGCGGCGGTGCGGCGCAGCACCCCGTCCACCGTGCTCGCGGTCGTCCCCGCATCGGCCCCGCCACCCATCCGCGCCTCCCGGTCGAGCGTGGGTCACTCGGTGCTGTGACCTGTCGCATACCCAAACCTAGGCGCGCGGAGCGCCGCGTTCCAGAGCGGACGCGGAGCCTGTGGACGGCCGCGCGCGGGCGCGGCCGCCACCGCGCCCGCGCCGCGGGGACGGCGCCGGCCGGCCCCCGCGGGCCGTCCGGGTCAGCCGACCGTCCAGGTGTCCCCGCCCGCCAGCAGCGCGGCGAGGTCACCGCGGCCCTCAGCGGCGGCGGCCTCGGCCAGCTGGGCGTTCATCAGCTCGTCGTAGGCGGGCCGCTCGACGTCGCGGAACACCCCGATGGGGACGTGCTCGAACGCCGGCTGGTCCAGGCGGGACAGCGCGAACGCGTAGCCCGGATCCGGCCGGTGCGCGTCGTGGCGGAGCACCCGCTCCTCACCGACCTCCGCGACGTCGGCCACGACCAGCTCGCCGTACTCGCCCAGCACCACGCCGCGGTCCGGACCGGCGCGCAGCGGTTCGCCGTGCTCCAGGCGGAGCAGCCGCAGGTCCCGCTGCCCCGGATCCTTCAGCGGCGCGAAGGCGTCGTCGTTGAAGATCGGGCAGTTCTGGTAGATCTCCACGAACGCCGCCCCCGGGTGGTCGGCCGCCGCCCGCAGCACGCCGGTCAGGTGCCGGCGGTCGGAGTCGATCGTGCGCGCCACGAACCCCGCCTCGGCGCCCAGCGCCAGCGAGACCGGGTTGAACGGGGCATCCACCGTGCCCATGGGCGAGGACTTGGTGACCTTGCCGCGCTCCGAGGTGGGCGAGTACTGGCCCTTGGTCAGCCCGTAGATGCGGTTGTTGAACAGCAGCACGTTGATGTTGACGTTGCGGCGCAGCGCGTGCATCAGGTGGTTGCCGCCGATGGACAGGCCGTCGCCGTCACCCGTGATGACCCACACCGACAGGTCCGGCCGGCTGGCGGCCAACCCGGTGGCGATCGCCGGCGCGCGCCCGTGGATCGAGTGCATGCCGTAGGTGTCCAGGTAGTACGGGAACCGCGAGGAGCACCCGATGCCGGAGATGATGACGATGTTCTCGCGCGGGACCCCCAGTTCCGGCAGGAAGCTCTGGAACGCCGCAAGGATCGCGTAGTCGCCGCAGCCCGGGCACCATCGGACCTCCTGGTCGGACTTGGCCTGCTTCGCGGTGAACGCGGTCTCGGCGCGCGGCACCAGGCGCAGCCCGCGGAAGCCGGGGCGGGATCCGTTCTCATTCGGCACGGTCGATGACCTCCTGGAGTACGGCCGCCAGCTCTTCGGCCTTGAACGGAAGGCCGCGGACCTTGGTGTAGCTGATGACGTCGACCAGGAACCTGCCGCGCAGCAGCAGGGCGAGCTGGCCGAGGTTGATCTCGGGCACCAGCACCCGGTCGTAGCGGCGCAGCACCTCGCCGAGGTTCTCCGGGAACGGCGCGAGGTGCCGCAGGTGCGCCTGGGCGACCCGGCCCCCGGCCCGGCGGACCCGGCGGACGGCCGCGCCGATCGAGCCGTATGTGCCGCCCCAGCCGAGGACGAGCACCTCGGCGTCGCCGCCGGGGTCGTCGACCTCCAGCGGCGGGATGCCGCGCGCGATCCCGTCCACCTTCGCCTGGCGGGACCGCACCATGAGGTCGTGGTTGGCCGGGCTGTAGGAGATGTCGCCGGTGCCGTCGCTCTTCTCGATCCCCCCGATGCGGTGCTCCAGCCCGGCCGTGCCCGGCACCGCCCACGGCCGGGCCAGGGTCTCGGGATCGCGCAGGTAGGGCAGGAAGGCGCCGTCGGGGCCGTTGGGCTCCGCGGCGTGCCGCACCGCGAGGTCCGGCAGCGCGGACACGTCGGGGATGCGCCACGGCTCGGAGCCGTTGGCGAGGTAGCCGTCGGAGAGCACGATCACCGGGGTGCGGTAGGTCGTGGCGATCCGCGCCGCCTCGATCGCGATGTCGAAGCAGTCCGCCGGGGAGCGCGGGGCGAGCACCGGTACCGGCGACTCGCCGTTGCGGCCGTACAGCGCCATGAGCAGGTCGGCCTGCTCGGTCTTGGTCGGCAGTCCGGTGGAGGGGCCGCCGCGCTGCACGTCGATCACGATCAGCGGCAGCTCCGTCATGACCGCCAGCCCGATCGTCTCGGCCTTGAGCACCATGCCGGGACCGGACGTCGTGGTCACCCCCAGCGCGCCGCCGAACGCGGCGCCCAGGGCGGCGCCGACTCCGGCGATCTCGTCCTCGGCCTGGAACGTGCGCACGCCGAACCGCTTGTGCCGGGAGAGCTCGTGCAGGATGTCGGAGGCCGGGGTGATGGGGTAGGAGCCGAGGAACAGCGGCAGGCCGGTGAGCTCGGCGGCGGCGATCAGCCCGTAGGCGACGGCGAGGTTGCCGGTGATGTTGCGGTAGGTGCCGGGCGGGAGCGCGGCCGGCCGCACCTCGTAGGAGACCGCGAAGTCCTCCGTGGTCTCCCCGAAGTTCCACCCCGCCTGGAACGCCGCCCGGTTGGCCGCCATGATCTCGGGCCGCCCGGCGAACTTGGCCTTGAGGAAGCCGAGGGTGCCCTCGGTCGGCCGGTTGTACATCCAGGACAGCAGCCCGAGCGCGAACATGTTCTTCGCGCGCTCGGCGTCCTTCTTCGAGACGTCGAAACCGGCCAGCGCGCGGACCGTCATGGAGGTCAGCGGCACCGCGCTGACCTTGTACGCGGCCAGCGAGCCGTCCTCCAGCGGGTTCGAGGCGTAGCCGACCTTCGCCAGGTTGCGCCGGGTGAACTCGTCGGTGTTGGCGATGACGGTGGCGCCGGGCGGCAGGTCCCCGACGTTGGCCCGCAGCGCCGCGGGGTTCATGGCCACGAGGACGTCCGGCGCGTCGCCGGGGGTCATGATGTCGTGGTCGGCGAAGTGCAGCTGGAAGCTGGAGACGCCTGGCAGCGTGCCGGCCGGCGCCCGGATCTCGGCGGGGAAGTTCGGCAGCGTCGACAGGTCGTTGCCGAAGGAGGCCGTCTCCTGGGTGAACCTGTCGCCGGTCAGCTGCATACCGTCGCCGGAGTCGCCGGCGAACCGGATGATGACGCGATCGAGTCGCTGGACCTCTTTGGTCACTGGGAACGCCAACCTCCTCGGTGGGCCGCCCGACGCGGGACGGCGGCCCGGGGTCGCAGTGGTCTCGCCACGAAGGGGGCCCGGCGGGGCCGGAG
>NZ_QEIO01000006.1 GCF_003336425.1 Marinitenerispora sediminis
CGGCCACCTCCACCAGCGAGCGCACCGGCACGCCGGCCCGGCCGCCGCTCCGGCCGGGAGGGGCGGCGTCCGCGCCGCGAGGCGATGTCGACACCACCGTCCCAGGTGCCCCGGGCGCCGACCTCTCGGAGCTGCCGACCGGCGCCCTGGACCTCCCGGAGGTCGGCTCGGACGGCCTCGCCGAGCTGCCCACCGTCACCCCGGGCGACGCCTCCGGCACCACCGTGGCCACCGAGGCCGAGGAGCGCCGCGGCGCGGTGGCTCCCAGCGCGCTGCTGCTCTTCCTGCTGCTCCTCCTGCTGCTCGCCGCGCCGCTCGGCCCCGCCCGGCGGGTGCGGGCGGGCGACGGACCGTACCGGGGCCGGCGCCGGAAGCCCTGACCGTCCCGGCCTAGACTCGGGCCATGACCCACGTGCGCATCACCGAGACCCTGACGGCGGACGAGGTCGAGGCCGTCACCGCCCTCGCGGCGGCGGCCCGGGATGCGGACGGCGTCGGCCCCCTGTCCGAGCAGACGCTGCTGCGGGTGCGGCACGGAGCGCCCGCGGGCACCGCGCGCTTCCACCTGCTGTACGAGGGGCCCGAGCCGGGGACGGGGAAGCCGGCCGGCTTCGCCTTCGCCGAACGGGCGGCGGATCCGGCCGCGGAACCGGACTCCGCCGAACTCGTCGTGGCTCCCGACCACCGCTACCGCGGCCACGGCGCGCGGCTGCTGCGCTCGCTCACGGAGGACGCCGCGCGCGGACCGCGGGTGTGGGCCCACGGCCGGCTGGCCGGCGCGCAGGCGCTGGCACGGGCGGCGGGGTGGTCGCAGGTACGCGGGCTGTACAAGATGCGGATGGCGCTGCGCGACGCGGCGGGTGCGCCCGTCTCCCTTCCGGAGCCGGTGCTCAGGGGCGGCGCCGGGGACCGGTTGGCGATCCGCCCGTTCGAGGTGGGCCGGGACGAGCCCCTCTGGCTGCGGGTCAACGCCCGCGCGTTCGCGGACCATCCCGAGCAGGGCGCGGTCACGCTCGACGACCTGCGCCAGCGCGAGGCGGAGGACTGGTTCGACCCGGCGGGCTTCTTCGTGGCCGAGGACGCCGCCGGCGGCGCGTTCGCCGGGTTCCACTGGACGAAGGTGCACGCCGATGGAGCGGGCCTCAGCGATTCCGAGCCCGTGGGCGAGGTGTACGTGGTGGGGGTCGATCCGGACTGGCAGGGCGTCGGCCTGGGCCGCGCGCTGACGCTGGTCGGGCTCCGCCACCTGCGGGACCGCGGGCTGCCGTGGGTGCTGCTGTACGTGGACGAGGCGAACCGGGCGGCGGTGCGGCTGTACGAGTCGCTCGGCTTCACCCTCTGGGACGCCGACGTAATGTACGCGCCCCCGGCCTGACCCGCCCACGCCGGCCGCCGCGCGTCCGTCCGGCTCCGGCGGCCGGAAGCGCGCACGCTGCGTGAGCGGACCCGCGTGGGCTGAGATCAATCCTGGTCATGACACCCACATAGCCGACAAATTACGCATATTCGGGCTGGTTCACCTGTTCGCCGCCCGTCATCCGCCCGCTCTTCCCGGACATTCGGTGCGCCGTTCACCGTGCGTTCACTCTCGCTGGGATAGCTGGTCATCTGCCCTCCCTACCTTCACATTCGGCAGGGGACGCTACGGACCTGCCCAAAGGTGTACAGAGTCCAGAGGAAGGACACCAGGGCTGTGAAGCTCTCAAGGTATGGCCAGTTCGCGGGAGTGGCACTTGCCGGCGCCCTGGCGCTTTCCGCCTGCGGCAGCGACCAGGCGGTCGACCCGAGCGAGGGCGGCGCCTCCGCCGCGAGCGACGCGAACTGCGTCGAGGGCGGCGGCACGCTGGCCGGTGCCGGCGCCAGCTCGCAGGAGAACGCCATGAACGGGTGGGTGGCCGCCTACACGGGCGCCTGCGAAGGCACCACGGTGACCTACGACGCCGTCGGCTCCGGTGCGGGCGTTTCGCAGTTCCTCGACGGCGCGGTGGCCTTCGCGGGCTCCGACAGCGCCGTCGCGGACGAGGAGCTGGAGCAGGCGACCGAGCGCTGCAACGGTTCCAACGCCGTCAACCTCCCCGCCTACATCAGCCCGATCGCCGTCATCTTCAACCTTGAGGGCGTCGAGTCGCTGAACCTCCGCCCCGAGGTGATCGCCGGCATCTTCAACGGCGACATCACCACCTGGAACGACGAGGAGATCGCGGCCGACAACCCCGACGTCGAGCTCCCCGACACCGAGATCGTGCCGGTGAACCGCTCCGACGAGTCCGGCACCACCGAGAACTTCACCTCCTACCTCGCCGCGGCTGCCGGCGACGCCTGGCCGCACGAGCCGAGCGGCGACTGGCCGGTCGAGCCCAAGGAGGCCGCGCAGGGCTCCTCGGGCGTCGTCTCCGCCGTGGAGGGCGGCCAGGGGACGATCGGCTACGTCGACGCCTCGCACGCCGGTGAGCTCGGCACCGCGGCGGTCGGCGTGGGCGACGCCTTCGTCGAGTACAGCCCCGAGGCCGCGGCCGCCATCGTCGACACCGCCGAGGCCGTGCCCGGCAACGACGACGACCACGCCATCGAGCTGGACTACGCCACCGAGGACTCCAGCGCCTACCCGATCGTGCTGGTCAGCTACGAGGTCGCCTGCATGAGCTACGAGGACCAGGCCGAGGCCGACCTCGTCAAGAGCTTCCTCGGCTACCTGATCAGCGAGGACGGCCAGCAGGCCGCCGCCGACGAGGCGGGCTCCGCGCCGATCTCGGCCGAGCTGCGCGAGCAGCTCCAGGGCACCATCGACCAGATCTCGGCTGGCGCCTGATTCGCTACCCGGTAGCTCCAGGCAGGGGTAGGACCGCTCCCGACGGGGAGGGTTCTACCCCTAAGGGCGTTTCCGCGGGCCCGCGCCGCCCGCGGCGCGCCGACCCGCGGCCGTCCCGCCGCCGCGGTGGTCGCCGCCCCTCGGGACGGGGGCGGCCCGCCGCCCGCGTCACGGGCTCGGATACGGTACCCGACGGCCCGGCGCACACGGGCCCGAACCGAGCAGAGCACAGAATGTAACCGACCCCGTCACCGGCCGTCGGCGCGACCGCGGACCAGCGCGCTCCGCCCGGGAGCGCAACAGTGAACCATCTCGACCGGAGTCCCACATGACCACCACAGACTCGTCTACGACGGCCCGGATCCCCAGGGGCAAACGTCGGCTAGGCGACGTCGTCTTCGCCAACGGCGCACGCGGATCGGGCGTGCTGATCCTGGCGATCCTGGCGGGTGTCGCGGCCTTCCTCATCGGCCAGTCCTACGACTCGCTGAGCGCGAACACCGCCAACTTCTTCACCACCAGCGAATGGGCCGCCAACGTCCGGGAGGAACCGGCGTTCGGCGTGGCGGCACTGGCCTTCGGCACCATCCTCGCGGCGGCGATCGCGCTGCTGGTCGCCACTCCGGTGGCCATCGGGATCGCGCTGTTCATCGTCTACTACGCGCCGCGCCGCCTGGCCGCGGTGCTCGGCTACGTGGTGGACCTGCTCGCGGCCATCCCCAGCGTCGTGTACGGACTCTGGGGGATCGGCTGGCTGGTGGGCCAGCTCGGACCCTTCTACCTGCTGCTGGAGCGGTACCTGGGCTGGATCCCGCTGTTCGCGGGGCCGGTCTCGACGACCGGCCGCACCATGCTGACCGTCGGCCTGGTGCTCGCGGTCATGATCCTGCCCATCATCACCGCGATGACCCGCGACGTCTTCCAGCAGGTGCCGCAGGCGCACCGCGAGGCCGCGCTGGCCCTGGGCGCGACCCGCTGGGAGATGATCCGGATGGCCGTGCTGCCGTTCGGGCGGCCCGGCATCATCGGCGGCGCCATGCTCGGCCTCGGCCGCGCGCTCGGTGAGACGATGGCGGTCGCCATGATCCTGTCCCCCTCCCTGGTGGTCTCCTGGGCCCTGCTGCAGAGCGGCAACCAGACGATCGCGGCGCACATCGCGCTGCAGTACCCCGAGGCGACCGGCTACGGGGTGTCGGCGCTCATCGCGGCCGGTCTGGTGCTCTTCGCGATCACCCTGGTCGTCAACATGGTCGCGCGGTTCGTCGTCGCGCGCCGCAAGGAGTTCTCGTAAATGGCCACCACCACCGACCCGACCTCCACCGGCGCGGCCGGCGGCGCCCACCTCCGCAACGCCGGGCTGTTCGGCGGGACGCTGCCCCGCTGGGTCCCGCCGGCCCTGCTCGTGGTGCTCGCGGGCGCCGTGGCCGGCGTCCTGCTCGCCGCCGGGGCCTTCAACGCCCCGCTGCTGGCGGTGCTCACCACGGTGGCCTACGCGGTGGCGATCACCGTCGCCTCGGCGATCGTCGAGAACCGCCGCCGGGCCACCGACCGGCTCGTCACCGCGGTCGTCTACACCTGCTTCGCCCTGGCGATGGTGCCGCTGGTCTCGCTGCTGTGGACCGTGCTCGTCAACGGGCTCCAGCGGCTCGACGGCTACTTCCTGTCGGTGTCGATGAACGGGGTCACCCCGAGCATGGACGCCGGCGGCGTCTACCACGCGATCGTCGGGACCATCTCCATCACCGGGTTCGCGGCGCTCATCTCCATCCCGATCGGGCTGATGACCGCCATCTACCTCGTCGAGTACGGCCGGGGACGGCTCAAGCAGGCGATCACCTTCTTCGTCGACGTCATGACGGGCATCCCGTCGATCGTCGCCGGCCTGTTCGTGGTCGCGCTGTGGATGCTGCTGTTCGGCCCCGGCAACACCAACGGCGCCGCCGGCGCGATCTCCCTCTCCGTCCTCATGATCCCGGTCGTGGTCCGCTCTTGCGAGGAGATGCTCCGCCTGGTGCCCAACGAGCTGCGGGAGGCGTCCTACGCGCTGGGCGTGCCCAAGTGGCTCACCATCGTCAAGGTGGTGCTGCCGACCGCGATCGCCGGGATCACCACGGGCGTCATGCTGGCGCTGGCCCGCGTCATCGGCGAGACCGCCCCGCTCATCCTCACGGCGGGCTCCTCGGCCGTGGCCATCAACTGGAACCTGTTCGACGGCCAGATGATGAGCCTGCCGGTGTTCATCTACTCGCAGGTCCGCATGGGCGGCGCCATCAACTACGAGCGCGCCTGGGCCGCGGCACTCACGCTCATCCTCGTCGTGATGCTGCTGTTCCTCCTCGCCCGCCTGGTCTCGCGGTTCTTCGCCCCGAAGCTGGGACGCTGACCACCCCGTCCCCGCTCACCACACGCTTTCCGGAAAACCAGAGGTACCCACCGTGTCCAAACGCATCGACGTCTCCGGACTGCACGTCTACTACGGCGACTTCCTCGCCGTGGAGGACGTGTCGATGACCATCGAGCCCCGGTCGGTGACCGCGTTCATCGGCTCCTCGGGCTGCGGCAAGTCGACCTTCCTGCGCACGCTGAACCGCATGCACGAGGTCACCCCCGGCGCGCGCGTGCAGGGCAAGGTCATGCTCGACGACCAGGACATCTACGCCCCCGAGGTCGATCCCGTGGCGGTCCGCCGCGAGATCGGCATGGTGTTCCAGCGGCCCAACCCGTTCCCGACGATGTCGATCTATGACAACGTGATCGCCGGTGCGCGACTGAACAACCAGCGCATGCCCAAGGCCCGGGCCGACGAGCTCGTGGAGCGCTCGCTGCGCGGCGCGAACCTGTGGGACGAGGTCAAGGACCGGCTGAACCGGCCGGGAGCCGGCCTCTCCGGCGGACAGCAGCAGCGGCTCTGCATCGCGCGGGCCATCGCGGTGGAGCCCGCGGTGCTGCTCATGGACGAGCCCTGCTCGGCGCTGGACCCCATCTCCACGCTGGCGATCGAGGACCTCATCTCCCAGCTCAAGGAGAACTACACGATCGTCATCGTGACCCACAACATGCAGCAGGCGGCCCGCGTCAGCGACGTCACGGCGTTCTTCAACCTGGCCGGCACCGGCAAGCCGGGCAAGCTGATCGAGATGGGCGAGACGAACAAGATCTTCACCAAGCCCGACAAGAAGGAGACCGAGAACTACATCACCGGCCGGTTCGGCTGATCCGCGCGCCCGCCGGCTCCGGGCCGGCGGGCGTGCCCACGACGGGCGGCGCGCTCCGGCGCGCCGCCCGTCCGCCGTCCCGGGCCCTCACGGACCGAGCAGTGCCAGCGCCGGCGGGTACGCCGTGGCGCACAGCAGGTACACCCCCGCGGCCACCGCGGCGCTGCCGGGCACGGTCAGCAGCCAGATGAGCACGATGTCGCCGGCCACCCCCCAGCGCACCGCGGACAGCCGCCGGGTGGCGCCGACGCCGACGATGGCGGCGGTGACCGTGTGGGTGCTGGAGATCGGCACCTGCCAGACGAACGAGGTGGCGTAGGTGATGACCGAGACCGTCGCCTCCGCGGCGAACCCGCGCGCGGGGTCGAGGTGGATGACCCGCCGGCCCAGCGTGCGCATGATGCGCCAGCCGCCGGTGGCGGTGCCCAGCGACATCGCCACGGCGGCCGCGACGACCACCCAGCCCGGCACGTCGTAGCTGCTCTGGTAGCCGGTGGTCACCAGGGCGAGCACGACCACCCCCATGGTCTTCTGCGCGTCCTGCAGGCCGTTGCCGAGCGCCATGGCCGCCGCCGAGACGCTCTGCGCGAGCCGGAACTCCCGCCCCAGCCGGCGCGGAGCGGCGTTGCGGAACGCCCACATGATCGCGAGCATCAGCAGGTAGCCGAGCAGTCCGCCGGCGAGCGGTGACAGCGCCATGGGCAGCACGAAGCTGTGCACGACACCGCCCCAGTCGACCGTGCTCGCCGAGACCAGCGCCGCACCGACCATCCCGCCCACCAGCGCCTGCGAGGCCGAGGCGGGGATGCCGCGGAACCAGGTGAACACGTTCCAGACGATCGCGCCGACCAGCGCGGCGAAGAGCACCAGCAGCCCGTGGGTGCCCGGGAGCGGGGCGATGAGGTTCGCGCCGATGGTGCGGGCCACGCCCTCACCGAGGAAGGCGCCCACCAGGTTCATGACCGCGGCCATGGCGACCGCGACCCGTGGTGCGAGCGCTCGGGTCGTGATGGAGGTCGCGATGGAGTTCGCGGCGTCGTGGAAGCCGTTGGTGTACGCGAACAGCAGCGCCAAGGCGACGACCGTGGCCAGCGCTGCGGTTTCGGGGGGCACTCGACTGGGCTTCCGGTTGGGGGGTCAGGATTCCTTGACCGCGATGCTCTCGACGGTGTTGGCGACGTGTTCGAAGGCGTCCGCGGCGGTCTCCAGCTCCTCGATCACGTCCTTGAGCTTCAGCACGGTGAGCGCGTCGTACTCGCCGCTGAACAGGTGGGCCAGCAGCCGCCGGTAGATCTGGTCGGCCTGGTTCTCCAGCTGGTTGATCTCGATCCAGTAGCTGGTGAGGTCCTTCATGGAGCGCAGCCGCGGCATGGCCTCGGCGGTGAGCTCGGCGGCGCGCTCCAGCACCTCGACCTGGTCGATGATGCCCTTGGGGAGGCGGTCCAGCTGGTAGAGGCCGATGAGGTCCACGGCCGCCTCCATGGAGTCCATGACGTCGTCAAGGCAGGAGGCGAGGCGGTAGATGTCCTCCCGGTCGAAGGGCGTCACGAAGCTCTCGTTGAGGCGCCGCATGATGGCGTGGGTGCGCTCGTCGCCCGCGTGCTCGCAGGCACGCATCTTCTCGGTGATGGCGTCGCGATCGGCGCCCTCGCTGATCAGCTCGACCAGCAGCCGAGAGGCTATGACCAGGTTGTTCGCGGAGTCCGCGAACATCTCGTAGTAGCTGTCATCACGCGGAGTCAGGCGCAGGCGCACATCTCTCTCCCGAAGTGCGGTGGTCGTCCGTGAGGATGCTATTGGCACCAACCGGGTAAACCCGGCAAAACCGACAACGAAGCCGCGCCGCTCCTCCGGGCGCGACCCCACGGCACCCCCGTCGCGTCGAGCAGGGGCGCGTCACTCCTTGTTCACTTGGGATCACGTGGAACGCCTCGACCCCCGGCAAAAGCCAAGGTCGCGGAGCAATCATCCTAACCGCCCCATTCCGCGGGCAACAGTCCGGAGTGGCGGGCCGAACGCCTCCGACCATCCACCTACCGGGCCGGCAGGCACGTGAACAGGACACAAATCACAGTAGAACACACCATTCGCCGCCCCGGTCACCAGACGGAACCACGTCGCCACATCCGCTTTCCCTTCCGGTCGGACGGTGTTCGTCCGCGCCGCCGGATCCGAGCGCCGGGTCGGCCGGACGTTCCCGTTGTTGCGCTGCCCGTTCCGGCGGGCCGCCATCGGAGCCGCGCGCCGATCGTTTCGGGATCGTGACGCGGCGCGCCGAATCGGTCCAGCGGCGGCGCGTGCCGCGCACTGGCCTAATCTCGGGTCCGTGCCCTCGAAACCCACCGCGGCGCAACGCCGGCACGCCGCCCTGCGGTCCGCCCTCGACGACCAGCTCGCCGCGCTCGGCGAGCCCCCCTACGACGGCCCGGACCGCCCGGCCCTGGTCCTGACCGCCTGCGCCGCGGCGGTGCTGCGCGCCGCCGACCGCGGTGCGCGGCCGGAGCGCGCCGCCGTACGCGCGGCCGTGCGGGGCACTCTTGAGGAGCTCGCCCGCCGGGCGCCCGGCCACAGCCTGGAGGTGCGGGTCCCGCCGTTCGGCGCCGTCCAGTGCCTGGAGGGCCCCCGGCACACCCGCGGCACCCCGCCCGGCGTGGTCGAGACGGATCCACTCACCTGGCTGGCGCTCGCGCTCGGGGGACGGTCCTGGGAGGACGCGGTCGCGACTCACGCGGTGGCGGCCAGCGGCGTCCGCGCCGATCTGGGGCGCCTCCTCCCGCTGTGGTGACGGATCCCGGCGGACCCGGTCGAGGCCATGCCCCGCTTGACGCGGTCCCGGTGATCAGCCACTAAGCTGGGAAGCGTGTCGCATCCCGACGGCCGGCTCAGCATGGACATCGATCCACTCGAACGCGGACCGCAGGACGCCTGTGGAGTGTTCGGGGTCTGGGCTCCCGGCGAAGAAGTCAGCAAGCTCACCTATTTCGGTCTCTACGCCCTGCAGCACCGGGGCCAGGAGTCCGCGGGTATCGCTCTCAGCGACGGCGAGCGCATCGTCGTCTACAAGGACATGGGACTGGTCTCCCAGGTCTTCAACGAGGCGACCCTCGACTCGCTCCAGGGGCACCTGGCCATCGGCCACTGCCGCTACTCCACCACCGGGTCGCCGGTGTGGGAGAACGCCCAACCGACCTTCTACTCGTCCCGTGACGGGGGCCTCGCCCTCGGGCACAACGGCAACCTGGTCAACACCCCCGAGCTCGCGGCGATGCTGCCGGCCGACCGGCTGAACGCGACGACCGACACCGAGGTCCTCACCAGCCTGCTCGCCGCCGACCCCGAGCTCAGCGTCGAGGAGGCGGCGGTCCGGCTGCTGCCCGACGTGCGGGGCGCCTTCTCCCTCGTCTTCATGGACGAGCGCACCCTCTACGCCGCCCGCGACCCGCAGGGCATCCGCCCGCTGGTGCTCGGCCGCCTGGAGAGCGGCTGGGTGGTCGCCAGCGAGACCGCCGCCCTGGACATCGTGGGCGCCACCGCGGTGCGCGAGGTGGAGCCGGGCGAGCTCATCACCGTCGACGAGCGCGGCGTGCGGTCCCGCCGGTTCGCGCCGGCCGCTCCCAAGGGCTGCCTCTTCGAGTACGTCTACCTGGCCCGGCCCGACACCACCATCGCGGGGCGCAACGTCAACAGCACCCGTGTGGAGGTCGGCCGCCGGCTCGCCCGCCAGCACCCGGCCGAGGCCGACATCGTCATCCCGGTACCCGAGTCCGGCACGCCGGCCGCGGTCGGCTACGCCGAGGGCAGCGGCATCCCGTTCGCCCAGGGGCTCGTCAAGAACTCCTACGTGGGGCGGACCTTCATCCAGCCCAGCCAGACGCTGCGCCAGCTCGGCATCCGGCTGAAGCTCAACCCGCTGCGCGACGTCATCGCCGGCAAGCGCCTGGTGGTCGTGGACGACTCGATCGTGCGCGGCAACACCCAGCGCGCGCTGGTGCGGATGCTGCGCGAGGCCGGCGCCGCCGAAGTGCACGTGCGCATCTCCAGTCCGCCGGTCATGTGGCCGTGCTACTACGGCATCGACTTCGCCACCAAGGCCGAGCTCATCGCCGGGAACCTCTCCAACGAGGAGATCCGCGCCTCCATCGACGCCGACTCGCTCGGGTTCATCAGCCTGGACGAGCTCGTCGCCGCCACCGAGGTGCCCAAGAACCGGCTCTGCAGAGCCTGCTTCGACGGCGTCTACCCGGTCGAGGTCGACGAGGACTCCCGCGGCAAGTACCTGCTGGAGAAGACCTGCGGCGCGCCGCGCGCCGCGCTGGCCCCGGCGCGCCGCTAGTCCGCTTCCGTTCCCGACACCGCCGGACCCCGCGTCCCGCGGTCCGCCGCCCCGCCCGGCGGGGCGGCACCGAAACCGTTGAGAGGTTCTTTCCGTGGCAGAGGGCGCCAACACGGCTCCGGCCTACGCCGCCGCCGGAGTCGACATCGCCGCCGGCGAGCGCGCGGTCGACCTGATGAAGAAGCACGTGGCGCGTACCCGCCGACCGGAGCTCGTCACCGACGCCAGCGGCTTCGCCGGGCTGTTCCGGCTGGACACCACCAAGTACCGGGCTCCGGTGCTCGCCACCTCGACCGACGGCGTGGGCACCAAGGTGATGCTCGCGCAGGCGCTCGACCGGCACGACACCATCGGAATCGACCTGGTCGGCATGGTCGTGGACGACCTCGTCGTCAGCGGCGCCGAGCCGCTGTTCATGACCGACTACATCGCCTGCGGCTCCGTCGTCCCCGAGCGGGTGGCCGAGATCGTCGGCGGCATCGCCGAGGGCTGCCGGCAGGCCGGCTGCGCGCTCATCGGCGGCGAGACGGCCGAGCACCCGGGCGCCATGCGGCCGGAGGAGTACGACCTGGCCGGCGCCGGCACCGGCATCGTCGAGGCCGACGCGATCCTCGGTCCGGACCGGGTGCGCCCCGGCGACGTCGTCATCGGCATGGCGTCCTCGGGACCGCACTCCAACGGGTACTCGCTGATCCGGCACGTGGTCGACCGCGCCGGCCTGGACCTGCGGGCGCAGGTGCCGGAGCTGGGCGCTCCGCTTGGCGAAGTGCTGCTCACCCCGACCCGGGTGTACGCCAAGGACTGCCTGGCGCTGGCCGCCGCGACGGAGGTGCACGCGTTCTCGCACATCACCGGCGGCGGGCTCGCCGGCAACCTGGCCCGGTCGCTGCCGGCCTCGGTGGACGCCGTGCTGGACCGCTCGACGTGGAGCCCGCCGCCGGTGTTCGGCTTCCTCGCCGAGCACGGGGAGCTGTCCCGCGCCGATCTGGAGGGGACCTTCAACATGGGGGTGGGCATGGCGGCGGTCGTCGCCCCCGACGCGGTCGACGACGCGCTGGCGCTGCTGGCGGAACGCGGACTGCCGGCGTGGACCATGGGATCAGTCACACCCGGGACCGGGCGGGTGCGGCTCGACGGTGACCATGCCTGACCCCGTCGGCCGGCCGGACCGGCGCGGTGGCGCCGCCGCGCCGGACGCTCCCGGCCTCCGGCCCCGCGCCGCGCTGCGGGGGCAGGCCGGTCGGGTGCGGACACAGACGGGCCGGCCCGATCCCATGGTGTGGATCGCACCGGCCGTATCTGCCTGCTGTCCGCGGACCCGGTTAGGCGGATGCCCCGTGCCGCCGACGGCTCAACCCCAGAAACTAGCGAAGACGGTCCGATCGCTCGGAGTCGTCCCCCGTGTCCCCCATGGCGTCGCCGCCCACGTACTTGTCGGCATAGTCCGCATAACGGTCGACCAGGTCGTCGTAAGGGTCTTCGTAGGCGCCGTCCGACGCACCCGCAGGCTCCTCGGACGACACGTTGTCCTCAGCGACACCCAGCTCTGCCCGCAGCCGATCAAGGTCGGTACCACCGGCTCTGTACTTCAACCGCCGGGCGACCCTCTGCTGCTTGGCCTTGGCTCGGCCGCGCCCCATTGGCTCGACCCCCTCAACGATTTGGGTTTTCCCAAACCCCAGATCACTAGCAAAACCGCAATGCCGGGCTGACGGCCGTCACCGCACTGACGACAGGCGCCAGCTTACGTACGGATACAACCGTACCCGGTTTGGAACCAACCTGCCTACGCCGCCCGCTGATAAGCGGACGTGCCGCTTCGGCACGCCCTCGACGGCGCGTCGTCTCAGCCTGACACACCCATATGTCCCGCTCGCCGCCCCTCCGCGTCTCGTCAGCGGTCCCCCGTACGCGCCCGGGAGCGCCGGCGGGTCGCCGAGACCCGCGCCGACAGCCGTCCGGCCCGGATGTCCGATCAGTGAGTGCCACCGGCCACGATATATGCCACGATGCGTTCGTGCTGCCCTACACCGCCTATCTCCGTGTCTACCAGCCCATTGCCGCATTTTCGAGCCGGGACCAGGCCTACTGGCGGGCGTACGCGGACTCCCCCGACCGGCCCAGGCGGGTGGAGGCGGTGGCGGCGGAGCACGCCGAGAGCCTGCGGCGGATCGTCGCCACACCGCCGATCGCCGTTCCCGAGCACGAGAGCGGGGACGCCTACGTGCGCCGGGTGGGCCGGGAGCTCTACGTCTGCCCGTGGCAGACCCGGCTGCGCTCGTGGCTGGCCTTCCGGGAGTTCCGGACCGCGACTCCCGCCCGCGTCAGCGCGGCGTTCGTCCCCGAGGCGGTGGCCCGGTCCGCGGAGCTCGGCTTCGCACGCTGGCAGGAGCGCGGCGAACAGCTCCGCACCCGGATCCTCACCAGCACGTGGACCGTCCCGTTGAGCTGGTTCCTCCCGTTCGCGCCGGCCGAGCGCTGCCTGGTGCTCGACGCGGCCCCCGGGCGGCCGGCGGCGCTCGACGACACCGCGGCACCGCACCACCTCCGCGGCCCGGCGCAGCCGGCCGGCGACCGGCCCGACCGCGTCCCGGCGCCCCGCGAAGCGACGCGCGCGATGCTGTATGTCGCCGACGTGGCCGAGGCCCGCCGACGGCTGGGCCGGGCGGTCTCGGTGCTGCGCGGATCGGTGGGCGAGGGCGTGCTGCTGACCGCGGCCGAGCAGCTGGAGGACTGGCTGTCGGCGGTGGCCCACCCGCGCGGGCTGCTTGAACTCGACTACGGCGGGCTGGTGCACCTCCTCGACGACGCCGGGCTGCGCGCTGACGAGTCCGTCGCCGAGGTCGCGGCGGCGGTCACCGGGCTGGAGAACGGCCAGGAGGAGCTGGCGATGGCGATGTACCACCGGCTGACCCGGCGCTGGCGGGCCGTCCAGGCGCTGGAGCACGCCAACTGAACACACGCGGCCGGCGGGGTCCTGGGCCCGCCGGCCGCGCGGGTCCGCGGGCGGTGCCGGCAGGGCGGCCGCCACCCCCGGCCGGGCACCGCTCTGAGCGGGACGAACGCGAAGGATCGTCACGTTCCGCCCCTCGCCACACCGCACCGAACCTGGAGTACCAGGTTTCTGTTGACGTGATTCTTAATCCCTATCGGGTACACGTGGGATAGCTCAGGACGAGTGACGCACCTTGCATCAACTTTACTGAAACTGGGCATACCACCCGATAACTGCCTACTCAGACCGCTCCCCACTCGTCGCCGAGCGCACGCTGAGTAACCGGAAACCCGTGCCACTGCGCCGATACAGCCGGCGGACGGGAGTTGTCGACCATGGGCCACGTAGCGACCGAGCGCCTCAGCCAGAGGCGCGTAAGGGCTGGTGAATGGGTGCGTGACACCCCTCACCCGACCCCCTTGCCCCCGTTTCGGACCCCCGGCGTCCTAGCACTTTCGGCCCGCCGGATCGAGAAAAACAGGGCCGGAGAACGAAGTTTTGACCGAATACGCCACATGCCACTAAACGTGTCGCTAGAATCACTCAGCGTGACGCGCCGCATTGGTGACTTTGAGATGCCCCATCCAACAAAGTCGCGTTAAGTGGTCGCGTAATCACCTCGGGTGATGCCAATATAGACCTAGAGGGCAATATTGGACATCCGGGCCAAGTGCCAGGATAAGGCTCAGGATCGGTACACAGATCCAGGAGGAGAGGCCGTACACATGTCAACTCGCACGCCCGAGGCGGAGCCCCTGTTGACCCCTGCCGAGGTTGCCACCATGTTCCGCGTGGACCCCAAGACCGTCACGCGCTGGGCGAAGGCGGGCAAGCTGACCTCGATCCGGACGCTGGGTGGCCACCGCCGCTACCGTGAGACCGAAGTTCGTGCACTGCTCGCCGGCATCCCCAACCAGCGCGCGGAGTAGTTCTCCCCAGCTCGTGCCGTAACCGGGGGAGGGGAAGGACAGGGGGGACCGCCTGCCCACCCCGACATGGGCCGGGTCGTCACCGACGGCCCGCCCGGGGTTCGCCCGGCAGAGCCGAAGACAGCGCCTGTGCGGGTGTCCGGAGGGAGAGGGCCGGACAACGACCAGGCGGACAGCAGGACCACGCGGACCGGAGACGTGACCGCCGCGGACGGCGCCGCTTCCCAGCGCCGGCGCCCAGGTCATCCCCACCGGTTCCGTCCGCGGGACCATCCCCCGCGGCGGCCGCGTAGCGGTCCTGACCGATCACCCTGACACGGCCACGGCACCGCCGCGGCGGACCGCCGGCGACGCGCCATCGGAACCCGTTCCCGACCGCGCGTCCGCCGCCGGGGCGTCCGCCGGCCGGAAGCAGAGGGGCGGACCGGGGCACCAGCCCCGGTCCGCCGCCATCGCCCGCAGGAGTCCGTCGGGGGCTCAGGACACCACGTGCCCCTGCACGTACTCGGGCCCTCGGGCCTCCCACTCCATGAAGCGCTCGGTCTCGCTCAGCAGGCTCGCGACGAGCCAGACCGCGACACCGACGTCGTCGGCGAGTCCGAGGATCGGCGCGAAGAACTCGGGCACGAGGTCGATCGGCGAGACGATGTAGAGCGCCGCCAGCACGAACAGCGCGAGCTTGGACGTGGACATCTCCGTGTAGCGCCCGCGCAGCCGCGCACCGAGCAGCCGCGGAACGGCCGCCGCACGCTCCCACAGACCCGGCTTGCCGGGCTTGGTGCTGTCGTGCACCACCTTCCAGGCCGCGGCACCGGCGGCGACACGGTTGGACTTGCGCATTCTCTTCACCTCGGCATGTGTCGGTGGAACGGGGGCCGCGTTTTGAGATATGACGCGTCTCCGCTCCAGGTTGTTCCCGAAGATCGGTGCCGGCATTCCCCTGGATTTCTCACATGCCAGGCTTTCCCGACCTCGGACGCTTCGTCCGTCCCGCTCGGCCCGGTGCCGGGGACTCCGCCCGTGCCGTAGGTTGTGGGGCGGACACGTCCGTCCGCCGGCCGAACCGTTCGGGGAGCCATTCTGATGACGCGCCGCCACCTCGCCGACCGACCGGTACGCCTGCGGGGGGCCGGCCTGCTCGCGATGGCGGCGGCCGCGCTGCTGGCGGCCGGCTGCGCCGGAACCGGCGGCGTTCCCACCACCGACGTCACGGCCACGCTGCCGCTGCCGGCCCCGGACGCACCGGGCGACGAGGCCCACTCGCCCCAGGCCGACGAGGCACCTCCCGCCGGTCCGCTCGCCGGCCTGACAGTGGTCATCGATCCCGGGCACAACGGCGGGAACGCCGACGCGCCCGAGGAGATCAACCGGCAGGTCCCCGCCGGTCCCGGTACCAAGTCCTGCGACACCGTGGGGGCCGAGACGGCCGAGGGCTACCCCGAGCACGAGTTCACCTGGGACCTCTCCCAGCGGGTCCGCGACCGGCTGGAGGCGGAGGGCGCCCGGGTGGTCCTCACCCGCCAGGACGACACGGGCGTGGGGCCCTGCGTGAACGAACGCGCCGAGATCGGCAACGACGCCGGCGCGGACGCCGCCATCTCGCTGCACGCGGACGGCGCACCGGCGGGGTACCGCGGCTTCCACGTCATCGCCCCCGGTGAGGTGGCCGGGTACACCGAGGACATCGTGGAGCCGTCGATGCGGCTCGCGGAGGACGTCCGCGACCGCTTCGCCGAACTCTCCGGCCAGCCGCCGGCCGGCTACGCGGGCGAGGACGGCATCGACGTGCGCACGGACCTGGGCGGGCTGAACATGTCGACCGTGCCCAAGGTGTTCCTGGAGGTCGGCAACATGGGCGACCCGACCGACGCCGGCCACCTCGCCGACGAGGCGTGGCGGGACCGGGCCGCGGCGGGCGTCGCGGCGGGGGTGGCGGACTACCTGCGCCGGGAGTAGCCCGCCCCCGGGCGGCGCCGGGCCGGGGCCCGGGGCGCCGCCCGGGGGGCGGGGCCGCGCTACCAGCGAGCGAGGTGCTCCAGCGGGAACGGCGGGTTGGCCAGCGGCTGGACCGCCATCCGCATCAGCGGCAGCGGGTTGTCGTCGCCGGCCGTCCGGTTTCCGTTGAGCGCGCCGCATCCGGTGCACCGGTGGATGATCGCCCATTCGCCGTCGCCGCGGACGGCGACCGAGATGGGTTCCATACGCGCCCCGCAGTCCGAGGCGCGGTCACCCGGGACCCGGGCGTCGACGTGCCGGCTCCACAAGCAGTTCGGGCAGTGGTTGCGGTGCGCCGTACCCGGGGCGCTCAGGGAGACGTCCAGTCGGCAGTTGAGGCAGCGGAACGATTCCGCGCGCCGGTGGGCGCGGGAACGGGAATCGCGTCGGGACACGTCGTGTGCTCCATGCGTGAGAGGCGGGTGGGTGCGAACGCGTGAGCGTTCCCCGCCGGCTCCGCGGAGGGCGCCGGATCCGTGCCGGTCAGGTGTCCGGCCCCTCGACGAAGACGCGGAGTACGCTCGGAGCCCACCGGGCCATAGGCCACCTCTCTCATTGGGGAACACCGCGCGGGCGCGCGGTCCTGCGGCCAGTCAATCCTGAGCCGCCGCAGGCGGGCAACGGGTTTTCCGGCCGCGCTGCCGCCCGGGGGCGCAGCCGCGCCGTCGGGACCGGACGCCGGTCAGCCCGCGTTCCGGCGGCCCGGGCGGCCGCGCCGCCAGAGCGCCCGGCGGAACCGGCCGCGCCCCTGGCCGTAGGAGACGAGCAGGACGGCGACGGCGCCGCTGAGGACGATCCCGAGGAGTCCGGCCTCGGGACCGAACGTGCCGCCGGACCACGGTTCCGGACCGCTGGTCTCGGTGCGGAACAGCGGGTGGCCGAGGTCGTAGCCTCCGACGGGAGCCCCGAGCACCAGCCCCCCTGTCACACTCCACGCGAAGTCGAGGGCGATCACGAACCACAGGCTGCGGGTCGCGCCGTATCCCACCCCGAGCAGGATGCCGAACTGCAGCGCGACCGCCGCCACCGACCATGCCGTGACATGCGGCAGGAGCGCGTGGGCGGCCCCGAACAGCACGGCGCTCAGCAGCACCGCCGCGGCCGAGCCGAGCAGCCACTCCACGGCGGTGTAGAGGATGCCGCGGAACAGGACCTCCTGCACCACGACACTCACCAGGACGGCGGCCAGGGACAGCGGCCAACTCGTGCGCACCCCGACGAAGTCGACGTCGTACCAGCCGGCTGCCTGGCCGACCAGGACGACGTCGGTGACGAGCACGGTGCCGATGAGGGCGCCCGCCGCGGCGTGCCGGGGAGCGTTGCGCACGCCCCGGCGGAGCCAGCGGGCGCACACCGCCGACGGCGACCCCCGCGTGCCGCGCGCCGAGGCCCCGCCGGCCGCGCCGCGGTGCCGCGGCACGTGTCCCTCCATCCGGCCTCCCCCGACCTCGCCGGCGGCGGAGCGGCCCTGGCCGCCCCGCCGCGTTCAGCGCCGCTGTGTCCGCCGCGCCCCGTCCGCGGCCACCGCCGGGCGGCCGCGACCGGCACCGGCCGAGCGGGTGCGCCGGCGGGCGAGGCGCCGGCAGCACGCCTCGACCGGTCCCTCTCCACGCCGCGCCAGCCACCGGCGGCTCCAGCACACCTGCCCGGCCAGGATGGCGGTGGCGACGGCGGCGGCCGCCCACGGGCTCGCGGCGCCGGGCGGCCCCATGAGCGAGCCGGCCGCCATCAGCACGGGAGTCGCCACCAGGTAGCCGGTCACCGGCGCGCGTCCGAGCGGGCGCAGTGCCCAGACCAGGGCGGGGCCGAGCAGCGGCGCCCGCAGGGCGAGCAGCACCGCGGCGGCCGCGGCCGCTGCCGTGAGCACGCCGGTGACGCTCTGGATCTGCACCTCGTAGAGCCCGCCCGGGGGCAGTCCGTAGCCGAGGATCATGCCGGCCGAGCCGGCGGTCCCCATGAGCAGCACCGTCCACAGGTCGCGCGGATCGCGGGGCGGCCACGCCGGGGGCGGGCAGCGGACAGCCGCCATGCCCAGGAGCAGCGCCCCCGGGACCACCCAGTGCCCGCCGGCCGCCGTCGCGCCGAGCACGGTGCCGAGCACGCCCGCGAGCATGACGATCCAGCCCGGCAGGCACGCGGCGGGGAGCAGCACGCCCGCCGCGATGGCGGCGAGGGGCAGCAGCACGTCACCGGGGTGCAGCACCCGGTGCAGCGCCCCGAGGGCGGCGAGCAGCACCAGGGCGCGCAGGGCCCCCAGCCACACGGCCGCGGGGCGGTCGCCGCGCCGGATCCGGTTGTCCGCCAGGAGCGTGCCGACGGCACCCGCCAGGAACGCGACCAGCGGGAGGACGCGCTGTTGGGCGGCCGTGCCGAACAGGACCGCGGCGTCACCGAGGCTTCCGGAGCCCGGTGCCGCGAGCACCGGACTGGATGCGAGGACCAGGCCGGCGACCGCGAACCCGAGCAGGGTCTCCGCCTCGGGCCCTCGGGCGTCGCACACCCGTGGATCGGGCACGGCGGCCCGCCGACTCACCGTGTGGGTCATCGGGCCGCTCCTCCAGGCTCCGGCGCCGCCCGGATCGGGCGGACGGTGTCGCCTTCTAGGAACGCGCACCGGAGGGGGCGGGGCAACGGCCGGGAGGGCGGTGTGCGGTCAACAGTTGCGAAAGAACCGACAAAGCGCCGAAGCGGGCGGTGACCGGAGTGCGGGGCAGGCGTCCGGTGCACCGGGCCGGGGTGCGGGGGCCGAGCCGGACGGCGACGCGGCCGTCGGTCCGGTCGTGCCGAGAGCCCCGGGGCGGTCGGACGAGTTCCCGGAGACCGCCGGCGTTCTGATGGCGTTCGCCGCCGGGACCACCGCGCGGCGGGGCCTGTTACGCGAGGAGCCGACCGAGTCGCGGGGGGGTGGCCGGGCCGCAGGCTGCTTGCCGCTGGCGAGCGGGCGGTCCGCGCTCGGTGCGTGGCGCGGGGCGTCCGCCGTCACCGCCGGTCCGGGCGCGCTCCCCCGGACCGGGCATGCCGACGCCGGCACGCAGCCGCGGTGTCCGTGCGGGCCGGTGTCCCGGGCACCGGCCACCCGGCCCGGCCGGGCAGCCGCGGTCCGCGGGGCCTGTTCCATGAGGGTGACCGCGTCGTTGGCCCGGCCTTGGGGGCGGGTGAGCGCGGCGCTTCGCTCCCTACCGGGCGCGCAGGGCCGGGTGACCGCCGCCGGCGGCAGGGGCCGGGCCGTCCCCGGCCGTACCGGCCGCCGCCTGCCGCGGGCCGTGGGGCTCCGCCTCGGACGCCGCGTCAGAGCTTCGGCCGGTGTTCCCCGCGGCGCGGGCCGCCGCCGTGAGAACGGCGGCACCGCCCCGCTACCAGGCGTGCACGGCGCTGCGCGCTGCCGGACCGCCCGGCCCGGCCGGAGGGGCGGTCCGCGATCAGCCGGTCCCGGTGGGCGCCGGGTCGGGGCGCAGGCTCGCGAGCAGCAGGTCAGCGTAGTAGCCCCCGATCGCGGCGCCTGAGAGCGCGCCGTCCGGCCGGTACCACATGCCGAGGTGGTGCACGGAGCCGAAGAAGTGGTTGACCACCAGGTCCGCGGGCACGTCGGCGCGGAAGACGCCCTGCCGCTGGCCGGTCCGGATCATCTCGCGGAACCGCTCGTGGTACCGGCGGCGCTCCTTGCGGACCGCTCCGCGCCGCTCCTCCGAGAGCATGTGCAGCGATCGGAAGAAGATCACCGTGTCGTCGAGGTTGTCCACCGTGGTGAGGACGACGTCGGCCGCTGCGGCGTGCAGCCGCTCCGCGAGCGGGCCGTCCGCCTCGGCGAACTCCTCCAGGCGGCGGGTCTGCATCGCGAGGACCCGCTGGTAGACGGCGAAGAGCAGGTCCTCCTTGGACGAGAAGTAGTGGTACATCGCGCCCTTGGTCACGCCGGCCGCGTCCACGAGTTCTTGGACGGACGTGCGCTCGAACCCGTGCTGGGCGAACAGCCGGGTGGCCGCGGAGAGCAGGCGTTCCGGCACCGGGAGGGAAGCGGGGTCCGGCGGAGAGGCCGACCGTCGGTCCGTCGCGTCAGCCATGGTCCGTTCCCCCGCCCGGTGTTCGTCGGTTTCGGCTCCGAGCGCGGTGCCGGCTCGTTCCGGGGTCCCCCGGCCCGCGCACATCCCCCCACAGTAGTGGACGGCACATACCGCCTGGTCGGTGGGAGGACGTGGCCTGCGACACTGGCAAGCCATGCGGCGGCTGCCCGCGCCGCGGTCGGCGCGCGCCGCGGGGGAACCGTCGCCGGTCGGGTGTCGGCGGGCCCGAGGACGGGCATCCGACGCACCCGAGCACCGCGGCGGGGGACCGGCCGGACCCGCCACCGGCCGCGGCGGAGCGGCTTATGACGCCGACCAGCGCGGTGCGGTCGGCCGCGCAGGGCGGCGACGTGCGCGGTGCAGGCGGCCCCGACGCCTCGCAGCGATCACCCGTCCGGCGTCGCCAACCGATTCCGCCGCCCCGGTGGCCGCCACGGCCAGCCGCAGGGCGCACGGTCCGTAGCTCCCGGGACAGCGGCACGGGCGTCGGCCCCGCCCCCTGGGCGGGGGCTGCCGTTGGCGCGGGCACGGCGGGCCCGCAGCGTTCGGGCGTGTCCGGCAATTCGCCGAGCCAGCGCACGAGGCCGGTCAGCAGCACAGCGGACCGCAGCGATGGGCAAGCCTGTCGCAACGGGGCGCGATCGCACGGAGCTGCTTGAGCCGAGCAGAGCACGGCCCAGTCAGAAGTCAGCCCGCCCCGCGACCGACCCGGCTCCTCCTGACCGACTCTCCGGGTTCGGTGAATCAACCGGTCTGATCGTCGCTCCGCGCGCGACACGCCGCGCGGGGGATGCCCCGGCGAGTTTCGCCGCGTCCGCACTGGTCATGGCGGCGCCAGCGGAACCGTATCGGCGACATGCCGAACGGGAGCCGCGACGCGGCCTAGGCTGAGCTTCGCGGTCGGAGGCCGGAGACTCACTGGTCATCGAACATGTGTTCGACTAGAATCGCGCCTCGTGAGTCTCTACAACGAACGGATCGACGTCAGGTCGACCACCGGCGGCCACCCTGCGCTCTTCGCCTGGCGCGGCCACATGTACCGCGTCCGCCGGATCATCGGTACCTGGGACAGCGCCCCGCACACCCCCGACATCGGCGTCCGCAACGGCACCGACGTCCGCCTGGTCCGGGTTGCGGCGGAGTCCGACCACGGCGAGGCCAACATCGCGGACATCAGCCTCGACACGTCCACCAACCGCTGGACGATGCGCCGCCTCTGGAGCTGACCGCCTCGCGGTTCCGGTCGGCCCGGCCGCGGTCGCCGGGCCGACCCGCACCGCGAAGCCGGTCCGGGCCCCGCGCCCCGGCACGTTCCCACCGCACGGCGGCGCTACGCCCGGCCCGACCGGAGGCGGCAGGGGGGCGGCACGGGCCCGCGGATGGTGCACGCGGTCTCCGTCACCACGGGCGGGGTCATCGCCCCGGGCACGGCCTTCGGTCCGGGCGGCTTCCCCGCTCGTCACTGGTAGCCGGCCCCCGCCGCGGCGGCTCCGGACCCACGAGCTCCGGCACGCCGGAGCGCCCGCGATGAATCCGGCAGCGCACGCGTCAGCTGGCGACCTGGTCTTCCGCGGCCTCCGACCCGCTGTCGCCCGGCTCGCCCTCGCTCTCGGGCTCCTCCGCGCCAGCGTCCTCGCCCACGCACGCGTTCGTCGGGGTGTCGCCCACGTCGCTGAAGCCGAAGGCCACGGCCTCCCACTCGCCCGAGTCGTTCACCTCGTACATGGCGTTGGCGGTCGCGATGCTGGAAGCCGGGGAGTTCGGCAGCTCGGAGACGTCACCGGTCTCCAGGTCCTTCATCTTCAGGTACTGCTGGTCTACGCAGAAGTCGATCTGCACCAGCTCCGCGGAGTAGGCACCGACCAGGCCGTCGTAGAGCCGGATGGAGCCGGCCGGAGCCGCCCCGGCCGCCGCCCAGTCGTCGAGCAGCTGGTTGAGCGGCTCCACCGACGGACTGTCCGCCTGCAACCAGGTGTCGATGAACCCGCGGTCCGCACCGCCGCCGTGCGCCGACTGGTACAGCGCCGCGTAGGTCTGGAAGAAGGCGTCGGTGGCCTCCTGCTGGGGCGCCCCCGCCGGCTGGTCCAGCTCGATGATCACCTCGACGTCCTCGGGGAAGCCGTCCTCCCAGCCGCCGGCACCGGGCGTCGGTTCGGCGCTGGCGGCCGTGTCGGCCTCTTCGCCGTCCGCTCCGGACGACGCGCACCCGGCGGTCAGCGCCAGGCAGGATCCGACCGCCGCCATGGCGAGCAGAGGCCCCCGTGTTCTCATGTTCGCAACGCTTCCTTCCTCGCCACGGCGTACCCCGTGGGCTGACCCGGCCCGGCGCCCCCTCCTGGCGCGCCGAGCGGGATCCACCCTGACCGCCGCAAACGCAGGGTCGCAAGGCGCGCAGCGTGTGGGAAAACCGACGGAACGTGACCGGCGCGGACCACATCTAACGGGTATTTGCGCGGCGCCAGAATCCGATGGCCGAGCGGTACTCAGGGCAGCGCCCGGCAGACTGGACCACCATGACCGCGAATCCGGCGACGCCACGCTACAAGGCACTGGTCGACGTGCACACCCTGCTGGTCCGGGACGGCCGCCTGCTCCTGCTGCGCCGGGCGAACACCGGGTACGCCGACGGCAGCTGGCAGCCGCCCGCCGGCCACCTGGAGGCGGGCGAGAGCGTCCTCGCGGCGGCCGCGCGGGAGGTACGCGAGGAGGTCGGCGTGCGGGTCGATCCCGCTGAGCTGAGGTTCGGCCACGTGTGCCACCACCGCAGCGAGGAGGGCCGGATCGGGTTCTTCTTCGTCGCGCGGACGTGGGACGGCGAGCCGTACAACGCGGAGCCGCACAAGCACGACGCCGTCGCCTGGTTCCCGCTGGCCGCCCTCCCCTCCGACACCGTGGCCTACTGCGCGGCCGGTGTCGCGGACTCGCTGGCCGGCGTGCGGTTCGGCCTGCACGGCTGGCCGGACGGCCGCTGACCCGCCCGCGCCCCGGAGGCACGGCGGAGTCGTTCTACGATGTCAGGCGATGCGCATACTCGTGGTCGAAGACGACGACCGGGTCGCACGGGGGCTGGTCACCGCGTTGCGCAACGCCGCCTACGACGTCACCCGGGTGTCCACCGCCGCGGCGGCGCTGCGCGCGCCGGCGGCGGACGTCGTGCTGCTCGACCTCGGGCTCCCGGACGCCGACGGCATCGACCTGCTCCGCCGGCTGCGCGAGCGCCCCGAGACCGCCATCATCGCCGTCACGGCACGGGCCGAGGAGCGCGAACGCGTCCGCGGGCTGCGGTCGGGCGCCGACGACTACGTCGTGAAGCCGTTCGGGATCGCGGAGCTGCTGGCCCGCATCGATGCCGTACTGCGCCGGACACGGGCCGCGCGCTCAGCGGCGGACCGGCCGGAGCCTCCGCTCACCGTCGGCCCGCTGTCGGTGGACGTCCGCGCGCGCCAGGCGGTGCTGGCTGCCGCTCCGCTGTCACTGACCCGCAAGGAGTTCGACCTGCTCGCGCTGCTGGCCGCACGCGCCCCCACGGTGGTCAGCCGCGAGGTGATCCTGGACCAGGTGTGGGGGGCCGCCTGGGAGTCGTCGTCGCGCACGCTCGACACCCACATCGCGGCGCTGCGCGGCAAGCTGGGCGACCAGGTGCGCATCCAGACCGCTCGCGGCGTCGGCTACCGGCTGACCGCCGGGGCGGGTTCGGGCTGAGCCGTGCTGCGCCGGCTGCTCGTGGTGCTGCTACCGCTCGCCTTCCTCGTGGTGGGCGCACTCGGCGTGCCGCTGGCGACGCTGGTCGCCCAGCAGCGGACCGAGGAGGCCTACGTCGACCGGCTGAACGACGTCGGCCGGTTCGCCTCGCTCGCCGACTCGGCGCTCGGTTCCGGCCGCACCGAGGCGCTGCGGATGGAGCTGGAGCGCTACGAGGACCTGTACGGGATCCCGGTCGCGCTGCTCGACCCCTCAAGCGAGGTGGTGATCAGCTCCAGTTCGGGCGGCCGGGTCACCGAGGCGCTGGCCGAGCCGGGGACGCGCTCGGTGCTCGGCGAGGCGCTCGCGGGCTACCGCCCGGAACCACCGACCGCCGTGTGGCCGTGGGACGACCGCCCGCTGATCCTCGCCGAGCCGGTGGGGCGCGACAGCGAGGTGGTGGGCGCTGTGGTCCTGGTCTCGCCCACGAACGAGCTCCGGTCGGCGATCCTGCGGGACTGGGGTGCGCTGGCACTGCTGGAACTGGTGCCGCTGACCGGGCTCGCCCTGGTCGCCTGGCCGGTGTCGCGCTGGGTGCTGCGCCCGGTGCGCATGCTCGACGAGGCCACGGCCGCCATCGCCGAGGGCGACCTCACCGTCCGCGCGGACTCCGCCGGCGGCCCGCCGGAGCTGCGGCGGCTGGCGGCGTCGTTCAACGCGATGGTGGACGTGGTGGAACGGGCCCTGCACCGGCAGCGCGCGTTCGTGTCGGACGCCTCGCACCAGCTGCGCAACCCGCTGGCGAGCCTGCGCCTGGCCGTGGAGAACCTGTCCCCCTACCTCACCGAGCCAGACGCGCGGGCCGCCTACGACGACGCGGTGGAGGAGGCGAAGGCGATGAACCGAATGCTCAACGCCCTCCTCGCCGCCACCCGGTTGGAGAGCTTCAGCAAGGCCGAGCCGGTGGACCTGGACCTGGTGCTGGACACCCGCCTGGAACGATGGCGGGCGCTCGCCGCCGAACGCGGCATCACCCTGAAGACGCACATCCCGGCGGGCCTGCGCCTGCTGGAACCACCAGGCGGACTGGGCAGCATCCTCGACGAGCTGATGAGCAACGCCACCCGCCTCTCCGCCGGCGAACGCATCGTCCTCCGCGCCCGCCCGGCGGACCCGGCCGGCGGCATGGTGGAGGTCCACGTCAGCGACGACGGGGTGGGCTTGGACCCGGAGGAACGGCAGAACGCGCTCCGGCGCTTCTGGCGGGCGCCGAAGCACCAGAACGTGGTGGGCACGGGCTTGGGACTGGCGATCTGCGCGGAGCTGGTACAGGCCGCCGGCGGGGAACTGGCGTTGCAGCCGGGGCTGCCGCAGCCGCATGGCGACGGGTACGGGCTCGATGTCACGGTTCGGCTGCCGGCGGCGCCGGTGGTAGTGGAATCCGAGTGATCGAAGTGCGGGGTCGGCCGATGGCGAGCTAGGACTGCTGTTCGTCGATCCTGTCGAGTTCTTCCATGTTCATCGGCGCCAGTGGTTTATCCGTCAGGTGATCATCGCGCTTCCCCCGTCGAATACCAAGGAATCCCACTTCAATAAAGCCCGTACCGTCCAACCTGAAAGCATTTCCCCGTTCGTACATCAACAGAAGAGGCTCGAACGGGTGCGAGAGGTTCGGGAGCCGCTCCCCGGCGTCGCGCAGAGCCTCGAAGTGCAACGCCCAGGCACATGTCCATATCGACGTCTGAGATACATGGTAAGGAATACTCTCCTCTACCGCGTCCACAAGGCTTTGATCGGCGCGAATATCGGGGTTCACACACGCGGCAATGTCAACGAACGGCCAAGGTATGTCCAGAGTCTTCGACCAGCGAGCCGAGCGCCGCAGGTATTCAGACATCAGGTCAGCCTGAGATTTCCTCTTTGTACGCGGATTCGGCCAAGCGAACGAGATGATCCTATCCGCAAGTTCTTGCACTCTATTCTTCATCCATAAATTCCTTTCGAATCACCGCGAGGAGATCGTCCAGGTTCGACAGGTCACCTTCCAGAGCAAAGTCTAGCGGCTCCCTGTCCATGCCACTGTAATGCTGAAAGTCACCATTCTTGTCGCCTGGCGCCATGTCATGCGCACCGTAATATTCGTGGACAGGGGAAGACATTCCCCTGTCATCGAACGCGTCTGGGTGGTCGGACCGGTAGGGAACCCCGTCTCTCATGAATTCAAGTTCAACACCTTCATGGGCGATGAGACTCCGAAAAGCCTCCTCCTGCTTGATAGACAGAGTTCCCTGTTCAGCCTTGAGCCAAAGTTCCCCCACTTCATGCATTGGAGCGAAACGCCCCACGTTTGAATGATTCGGCTTTATAGCCACTACGTGCTCATCGAAAAACAGATGTCTCTTGATTTGCTCCAATAGCTCCTTTGAATACCCGGTATTATCAGATATCCGTTCAACATCCGATGTCATGTTTCTAATTCGCTCGTAATAGCGCACAGCCTGCACATTGTCCGGCGTGTCGACGTAAACATTTCCATCGTTGTCAACCCAGTGCCCATTCGGATCAACCCGGCCGAGATTCACCCACTCCCACCGCCGCATGTCAAGAACTTCAGCAGCCGTCAGGTTATTCTCGTCGACGGTGTAGACGGTCCCGTTTACACCTCCATCGAACCCCTCCCTCCCCTCGACGCCATTGTCGCTGAAATGATCTGCGAGGTCCGAAACATCACCCGAATCCTGAGCACTTCCAAGACTCGAATAGGGTTCTCCGCCTTCCGTGCTTCCTTTGACATCGAATCGGTCATTGGCCGAGTTGAGGTGCGCTGACGCCACCGGGGTTAAGTGCGTCGTCACCATGTCCCCGGTCGCTGATCGATGCTTGCGCCCGGTGGTTGTCCGCACCCACCTGGACGAGGTGCCGGTCGTTGAGTGCCCCCACGATGCCGTCGGGGTGGGAGAGGTCGGCCAGGTCCAGGTCGGTGCGGAAGCGCTGCACCAGGTCCTGGATCTGCTGGGTGGTCGCCAGCTGGTCGGCGGGCCCTCCGGTCCGGGTGATGGACGCGGGGACGCCGATCCGGGTGTCGGTGTGCGGCAGGTGCGGAGCATCAGGCAGAGCGTGGCCTGTGCCGCTGAGGGCCTGCACCGCTCGCATGCCGCGGTTGGCCCACATCGCCGCACCCACCGGCGCGCCCACACCGGTGGCGAGCAGGGCGGTGCTGACCGCGACCTCGCCCAGGTTGAGCACTGACTGGCTGATCGTGTAGCCGGGCCGCTCGGCCCACTCGCGCCACGGAACGACCGAGTGCGCGACCTCCAGCCACGCCGCGCCCGCGTTGGCGCCCTGGGTACCGGTCCCCCATCCCTCGGGGCCGTAGACGCCGATCAGCGCGCCGAGCCCCTCCACGGTCTCCACCCGGTGCGCCACCGCGTTGTCGCCGATCTGCCCGAAGCCCTGATCCGCGGTCCACCACCCGTGCTCACCGTGCAGGCCCCAGTAGCCGCCCCGGTCCTGCACCAGCCCGACAGCGAGGTCGGCGACGCCGTCCCAGGCGTCCCGCCAGAACGGTGCGTCCCACTCCTGCGGTCCGCCCCACGGCATCACCGCGCCGTCCGGCACCTCGCCCATGCCGTACACCTGCTCGCCCGGCCGGCACTGGCTGGCCCCGGACGGATCGGGAGCGACGAAGGTGGTCCCACCGGGGAGCAGGCCGGTGATGGCGTTGGCGCACTCACGCTCGGCCTCCTCGTAGGCCGCCACCGCCGCGGTGACACCCTCGGTGAGCTGGTCGTGCTCATCGACCTTGTCCTGGTCCTTGCGCCAGTCGTCGTCACCGGCGATGGAGTCCAGGAAGGCGTAGGCGTCGGACCGCAGAGCGAGGAGCCGGGACTTGAGCTTGTCGGCCTCGTAGGCGAACGTCGTCAGCGCGTCCGCCGCGCCCGCGAGCGCCTCGGCGGCGTCCTCACCGTTGACCGCGACCGGATCCACGGCCGCGAACAGCTCGCCGGCTTCCGGCGCCTGGTACACCCCGTCCAGCCGGCTCCAGGTCTGCTTGATGTCGTGACCGGCTCCGGCGATGCGCTCACCGGCGGCCTTCAGGCTGCTCGCGGTGGTCAGAAGCTCCTCGGCGGCGACTCCGGGGACGGGGATGGCCCCGGGGTTGATCAGGTCCTGGCTCACCGCATCACCGCACTTTCACTCGCGGCCACGTCGGGGGATCGCCGGACACGCCATGGCGTGTCCGGACGGGTGCAGATCGTATCGGCCGGCCGTGACGCTGCGTGCACGGCGCTCGGCCCGGGAGCAGGGGGTCAGATGTCGAGGCCGCCGATGTTCCCGGCGTTGGCCTGGGCCTCGGCGGCCATCTCCAGGTTGCCGTCCAGGTAGGCGACCGTGGCATCGCCGCAGCCGGTGGCGGCGCTCGCCGCCTTGGCCACCATCGCTCCGAGTGTGCCGCCGACGGAGGTGACGAACTCCGCCAGTGCGGTGGAGATGGGACCGCTGGCCGCGCAGGAGGACGCGTACTCGGTGAGCGAGAGGACCTCGTCGACGTCACCGGCCAGGCCGCCCGCGCCGTCAGAACCACCGACGTACCCGCTGACCTCGGTGAGGATCTCCCCCACCCCGGCCGGGCGGATGTCCCACGCGGTCACCCCGCACACCTCCTCGCCTGGACCGATCGGCGCCGCGGTTACGCACCGCGACGTCGATCATTATCCCCTCCAACGGCGACAATCCAGCGGTGATATGGGGTCCGCAGTCCCGGGACGGCGTCGATTGACCGGATTCGGTCAGCCCACAGCGATACCCACCGTCACGTCCCCTGCGTCCACGCCGGCCCGTCCGGCTCCCCAAGCCAGACCTTGTGCGCCCCCTCATGGTTGACGGTCAGCCCGAAATCGGTGATCAGCCGTCACCGCTCTCGTGGTCGTGGCGATGGAGGCCGCCCGGCCCCGGAGGGGGTCTCGGGGCCGGGCGGCGGACTGACGGGTGGCTGGGTGGGACGGCGGTCACCCGCGAAGCGGTACCGCCCAGCGGGCGCGCGGTGGGCGGTGTGGCCGAGCGGCCGGGCGTATCTGCCGGGCAGGGCGCCGGGCGATGACGCGGGCCGGCGGTGGCGCGTTCATGGCGGGCATCGCGCGGCGGGTAAGGATTCGGCTCAGTTCCTCGACGCTGGCAGCCTCGATCAGGCCGTCGGTGGTCATGGCCCACCAGTTGGCCGTGCTGACGCCGTACCAGACGACGACGCCGGGGAAGTGGCGCTGGAGTTGGGCGGCGGCACGCTGGTGGGCGTGGGGCGGCAGGCTCACCGGGCTGCGCTGCGGAGGGGTCACCGGTCCACCGCCGGGCTCTGCTGCGCGGGGACCGCCGCCGCGAGGCGGGCGAGTAGCCGTTGCACGTCGCCGAGGGCCCAGCGCGTGTGCACGGTGCCGTCTGGCGTGCGGACGGTGTACTCCCAGCCGTCGCGCGTGGGTGTGCGGGTGAGTTCGTAACCGGAGGGAGCTTCCTCCGCGATGGCGGCGAACTTGCTCAGGTGTTCGGAGTGCTCCAGGTCGTCCACAGACATGAGGCATCGCTCCAATCAGGCCGGATCCCGGCCAAGGAATGAATACGAGCCCTAGAATGACATTGTCAGACTGACCCGTCAATAAGACAGTGTCAATCTGACAAAATTGCCCGACTTTGCGAACTCAGATTTCATGACCGCGCAGTCATGTGTCCGATCATCAATGGAGCGAATCGTGTCGAAACGGCGCAGCCCAACCATCCGACGACGTCGCCTTGCCGCCGAGCTCCGCAGAATGCGGGAAGCCGCTGGCTACACAGTCGAGGAGGCCCGCAAAGCCCTTGACTGGTCATCCGGGCGCCTGAACCACATGGAAGGCGGACGGCTCTCCCGTCCGGACGCGAGTGCGCTCCGAGATCTGATGAACCTGTACAACGTCACGTCTCCCGAGCGTCGTGACGCCATCCTCGCGCTGGGCCGCCAGTCCAAGGAGCGCGGTTGGTGGGACACCTACAGCGATGTGTTGACCGACTCCTACGTCGCCTTCGAAGCTGAAGCCAGCGCCATCAGCAACTATCAACCGATCGCCATCCCCGGGCTGCTTCAAATTCCCGAGTACGCCGCTGCCATCGCCCGAGCCGGGTTGGCACGGACGGACGCGGAGATCGAGCGGGTGGTCGAGTCCCGCCGGAAACGACAGGAAATACTGGAGGGTGACGATCCGCCCGAATTCCGGGTGGTGATCGACGAAAACGCGATCATGCGGCTGCTCCCGAACCCGGAGTTGGCTCATGCCCAGCTAACTCATCTGATCAAGGTCGCAGACGGTCTCAACAGTGTGACCATTCAAGTGTTGCCCTTCTCCGTCGGCCTGCACGCGTCGACGCACGGCTGCATGGTCATCCTGGACTATCCGGACCCACTCGATCCGTCTATCGTCTACCTGGAGACACGCTCAGAGGGGCTGTATCTGGAGGAGCCAGCGCAAGTAGCTGGTTACCGCCAGGCGTTCGAGCACCTGAGCATGGACGCGTTGTCCAAGTCCGGCTCAATCGAGTTCCTGAAGAGAGCCCTCCCGGACCGGTAAGGAGTCGTCGTGCCCCCCATCTCTGACCCCGTCTTCCGCAAGTCGTCTCACAGCGCTGGGGCGAACGAATGCGTCGAGGTCGCCTCCGTCCTCGGGAGTAGAGCCGTCCGTGACTCCAAACACCCCAAGCTGGGTCACCTCACCTTCGGCTCGCAGGAATGGACCGCCTTCCTCGGCACTCTCCGGCGGCAGACCACCTAGCAAGACGGCGGCCCGCGCACCATGGTGCGCGGGCCGCCGCTGTATTCATTCCGTGCCCGATACTACCCCGGCATCGCATCGGTCGCTTCTGACCGCCCCGCGAACCACGCCCCGCCGTCACTCGCCAGTCCGCGCCGCACGCGGTCGTGCACGTGCGGTGGCAGCGGGGGCAACCCGTCGACGGGGAACCACCGGACCTCCAGCGACTCGTCGCCGTCGGCACGGGGCTCGCCGCCGACCGGGCGGCAGCGGAAGGCGATGTCCAGGTACTGGACTTGGTCCCCATTGTCGTAGCTGAACGGCGGTTCGGTCGCCACGCTAGAGACCCACAGGGGTTCGGCCCGCACCCCGGTCTCCTCCATGATCTCGCGGACCAGGGCCGCAGCTGGCTGCTCGCCGGGTTCGAGGATTCCGCCGGGGGTGGACCACTCGCCGTCGTCGGCGCGGCGGTGCAGCAGGATCCGGTCGGCCGCGTCGAGGACGACGCCGGTCACCCCCATCAGCCAGAGGGGGTCGTGGCCGACCCGTTTGCGGAGTTCGAGGATGAACTCGGGTGTCGCCATGCCCCGACCCTACTGACCTTCGCCACTGACCTTCGCCACTGACCTTCGCCGGGTCGCCGGGGCTCACGCCTTCTGCTCCCGGAACCACCGCACCGCCCCCGGGTGCAGCGGGACAGGCCCGGTGGCGATGCCGGTGCGGACGTTGATGTGCGCGGCCTCCGGGCGGTCGGCGGCGATCGCGGCGGACTCGGTGAAGACGGTCTCCGTGACGAGGCGCGCGGTCTCCTCCGGAAGGTCGTCGCGGGCGAGCAGCAGGTTGGGGATCGCCACCGTGTCGCAGGCGGCGACGCCGGGGTAGGCGGTGGCGGGGATGGTGGCCGGGATGTAGGTGCTCGGGTAGGCGTCGGCCAGCCGGTTCGCCTCCTCGCGCAGGGAGACCAGCCGGATTTGGCTGTCCTCGGCGAGGCGGCTCACCGCCGGCGTGGGGATGCCGGTCAGCGAGAACAGCGCGTCGATGTCCCCGGCGATCAGGGCGTCCGCCGAGGACGCCTGGTCCATGCGGACGTCCTCGACGTCGAGTCCGGTCAGCTCCACCAGGCGGCGCATCGTGAACTCGGTCCCCGACTCCTTGGCGCCGAACGACACCCGCTGGCCGGCGAGGTCCTCGAACGCCTCGACCGGCGAGTCCGCGGCTACCACGAGGTGCAGGTGGCTGTCGTAGACCCGGCCCAGCGCGGACAGGTCCGGCGACGGTTCGCCGCTGTCCCCCACAGCGGCGTCCAGGCTCGAGAAGCCGATGTGCGCCCGGCGCTCGTGGAGCAGCCGCAGGTTCTCGGTGGAGGCGCTGCTCGGCAGCGCCGTGACCCGGGTCTCCGGGAGCTGCCGGTCGAGGACCTCGGCGAGCGCCGCCCCGATCTCGCGGAACACCGCGCCGGGCGGCCCGGTGGCCAGGACCAGCCGGGCCGGCCCGGACGCGCCGTCCGGCGCCGAGCAGCCGGCCAGCGCCGCGAGCGCCCCGAGCAGGACGGTGCGGCGGGTGACGACAGGGTGTCCGGGCACGTGGTCAGCCTATGCGGGGGTCGAGGCGCGCATGGCGTCGGCGATCCAGGTGAAGACGGTCGAGTCCTCCTCCCGGATGTCCTCGGACTCGGTCCCGTTGATCACCGCCACCAGGGACAGGTACCGGCCGTGGGTGTCGTCGTACACGGGGCTCTCGGCAGCGGCCTCCTCTTCGGCGATCCGGCGCATCATGTCGGGGAGCCGCCGGTACCCGTCGGCCATCCGGTTCCGGACTTCGGGGGTGAGCGGTGTGTCGGACAGCGCCGTGGCCGCCTCCATGAAACGCGTGACGGCCTGCTGCGCCCAAGGGGACCGGGGGGACTCACCGGCGCGGTACGCGGCGAGGACCTCCGCCACGAGCCGGCCCCCGTTCTCGTGCACGAAGTCCTGGAACGGCGCGCTCGCCACGTCCCTTCCCACATCCGTGGTGTAGGTCTCCCGAAGGTAGTTGCGGACCGCGTCGCGGAACGCCGGGTCCCGCACCAGGTCGCCCAGTTCGATCCACGCCTCAAGTTGGGCGGCCGTGGGGTCCGCGGACAGGACCGGCCGCATCGTGCGCAGCCGGTCGACGAAGCCGTCGGGCACGTCGAGGCCCTCACCGACCTCGTTCCAGAAGGCGTCGATGATCTGCTCGCGTTCCTCGTCGGTCATCGAGATGAGCTTGTGCATCAGGTCGGCCTGCGCGGTCGTGCAGCCCTGTCTGATCAGGGTCCTGAGCACCGCCCTCCTGGCCCGCAGGGCGTGCTCCTGGCGCTCGACGATCCCCAGGTGGGTGGTGAGGAGGTCGTGCAGGGTCGTTCCCCCTTCGAGCAGTCGGCGGATCTCGTCCAGCTCGGTGTCCAGTTCGCGCAGGGTGCGGACGAGTTCCAGGCGGGCGATGGTGTCGATGTCGTACAGGCGGTGGCCCGCCTCATTCAGGCGCGTGGGCTCGACGAGTCCTTCGTCGGCGTAGAAGCGGACGGCGCTGACGCTGAGGCCGCTGCGGCGCGCGGCGTCTCCGATGGGGTACAGCTCTTGGTTGCGCATGGCAGCCACCGTGGCGCCTCAAGCTGCTTGAGATGCAAGCCCATCGACCGTAGGGCCCATCCCGGGACCGTGGGACGCGCCGCAAAGCCCGCAAACCCCCCAAGAACCCCCGTTCTCCGCGACTCCCCACGCATCACCCATGGTGATGTTCGGCTACGCACCGGCGCGAAATGTCAGATGAATCTGAAGTTTCCCCCACGTGGCTTGCCTGTTACGGCCGGCAGTGAGGAGCATCACGTGACGCCCCGCACATGACGCAGTGAATGGAGGTGCCCCCGTGCCCGCCTTTGGACGAGCGGTCCCATCCGGCGACGGCGGTTCCCCGACCGACCCCGCACGCAAGGACGCCGCGGCCGGCCCGGCGGAGCCCGCCCGCCGCAAGCGCATCTACCACCAGCTCTACTTCTGGGTGCTGGTCGCGATCGCGCTCGGCATCATCGTGGGAATCGCCTTCCCCGCCCAGGCTTCGGGCATGAAGTGGCTCGCGGACCTGTTCATCAAGCTCGTCAAGGTCGTCATCGCGCCGACGATCTTCTGCACCGTCGTGGTGGGCATCGCCAACCTCGGCGACCTGGCCAAGGCCGGCGGGCTGGCCCTCAAGACGCTGACGTACTTCATCGCCACGACGCTGCTGGCGCTGACGGTCGGCCTGGTCACCGTGAACATCCTCCAGCCCGGTGTGGGTCTGAACCTCAGCTTCGACGAGGCCGACGCGGCCGCCACCCTCGACCAGGCCTCCGAGGCCGGCGGCGAGGGGGTCTCGGGCTTCATCCTGCACCTGGTCCCCGACTCGTTCTTCTCCGCGTTCGTGGACGGCCAGCTGATCCAGGTCCTCGTGCTCGCGATCCTGGTCGCCTGCGCGCTCACCATGCTGGGCGGCCGGGCCAAGGGCGCCATCCGCGCGCTGGACACCGGCGCGCACGTCATGTTCGGCGTCATCAAGATCGTGATGTACGCGGCGCCCATCGGCGCGTTCGGCGGCATGGCCTACACCATCGGCGAGTACGGCGGCCAGATCCTGGGCAGCCTCGCCTACTTCATGGCCAGCTTCTACCTGACCTGCGTGCTCTTCATCGTCGTCTTCCTGGGCATCATCTCCCGGGTCACCGGCTTCAGCCTGTTCAAGTTCATCCGGCTGATCCGCGACGAGCTGCTGATCGTGCTGGGCACCTCCTCCAGCGAGTCGGTGCTGCCGCGCATGATGGTGAAGCTGGAGGCCGCCGGCGCCAAGAAGTCGGTGGTCGGCCTGACCATCCCGACCGGGTACTCCTTCAACCTCGACGGCACCGCGATCTACATGACCATGGGCGCGATCTTCATCGCGCAGGCCACCGGGTCGGAGATCTCGGTGTGGACGCAGATCGGCCTGCTGCTCTTCATGCTGCTCTCCAGCAAGGGCGCGGCCGGCGTCAGCGGCGCCGGGCTCGTCACGCTCGCCGCCTCGCTGGCCGCCTTCGACAGCGTCATCCCGCTGGCCGGCATCGCGCTCATCGTCGGCATCGACCGGTTCATGTCCGAGGCCCGCGCCCTCACGAACCTGATCGGCAACGGCGTCGGCAGCCTCGTGATCGCCCGCTGGAACAAGGACCTCGACCGGGACCGCCTCAAGGAGGTCCTGGACAACCCCAACCTGATCGACATGGACGCGCTCATGCGTCCCGGCGGCGCGGACGACGAGGACGCCGCCCGCGCCGGCGAGTCCGCGGCGACCCCCGAGAGCAACGGGTCCGCCCCGGAGCGCCCGACCGGCGCCGCCAAGGAGCCCACTCCGGCCGGCTGAGCCGGCGAGCCCCGCGCCAAGCCTCACCGGCCGGCTCCCCGAGACGGGCGCCCGCGCACCTCCCCCGGGTGCGCGGGCGCCCGTCGCCCGTTCCGGCCGCCCGGCGGCCGGGCACGCCGGCCCGCCCCGTGCACGCGGCGCGTACGATCGGAACGGCCATGAGGACCATCAGACGCGGCGGCGAGTGCGAGACCGAGGTCAGGAGGTCGCGGTTCGTCTGCGCCCTGGCCCGGGTCGCCGACGAGGACGAGGCGCGCGCCTTCATCGCCGAGCGCCGCCGACTGCACTGGAACGCCACGCACAACTGCACCGCCTACGTGGTCGGCCCGGACGGCCGGGTGCGGCGGTCCAGCGACGACGGCGAGCCGTCCGGTACCGCGGGCGTGCCGATGCTGGAGGTGCTGCGCCACCGCGGCGTCACCGACACGGCCGCGGTCGTCACCCGGTACTTCGGCGGGGTCAAGCTGGGCGCGGGCGGCCTGATCCGGGCCTACGGCGGCGCGGTGTCGGCGGCGCTGGACGCCGTCGGGGTCGTGGAGCGGCGCACGCTGCCCGTGGTCGCGGTGATGGCGGACTACCTGCACGCCGGCCGGCTGGAGAACGACCTGCGCGCGTCCCGGCACCGCGTGCTCGCCGTGGAGTACGGCTCCGATGTCCAGCTCGACGTCGTCCTCGCCGAGGACGACCTCCCCGCCTTCGAGGCGTGGCTGGCCGAGGCGACCGGCGGCGAGGCGCTGTGCGAGGCGCGCGGCAGCACGACGGTCGAGGTGGAGCCGGACCAGGTGTGACGCGGGGCCGGCCGGTACCAGCCGGCCCCGCGCGGTCACGGCCGGGCGGCGAAGGGCAGGTGCCTCGGGCTCACCACGGCCGGTCGCCGTGCCCGGTCGCGGCCAGCCAGAGGGCCCGGAAGGCGCTCTTCGGACGGTGGTTGTAGTCGTCGTCCCCCGGTAGCGACGGCAGCAGGTCCAGGACGGCGGAGAGGTGCCCGCGGCGGGCGGCCTCCTCGATCAGCAGCTCGGTGGGCCGCTGCCGCCGGGCGCGGGGCCGCCCGAAGTCGGACGTGCGCCGGGAGACCGAGCCCGTCAGCCGGGCGCCGACCGCCGCCAGCCGGCTCTTGGCCTCGGCGCGCTTCATGGACCGGAAGGTGCCGGTCAGCACCACGGTGCGTCCTTGTAGTTCCATGGTCGCCAGACCCTGGTGCCGGCCGCCGACACCCGGCCGCGCCGGCGCTCCGGGGGCGGCCGCGGGCCGCCGGCCGGTCCCCGGGCGCGCCGGCCGCCCGTCTCAGGACGGCAGATGCTGCTCGATGGTGCGCACCAGGCGCGGGTCCTCCGGCTCGGTCGCGGGGCGGTAGCGGCCGAGGACGGTGCCGTCGGGTGCGACGAGGAACTTCTCGAAGTTCCACTGCACGTCGCCAGCCTCCCCGTCGGTGTCGGGGTGGCGGGTCAGTTCGGCGTAGAGCGGGTGGCGGTCCGCCCCGTTCACCTCGGTCTTGGCCAGCATCGGGAACGTGACGCCGTAGGTGAGGGAGCAGAACTCCCGGATCTCGGCGGGCGAACCCGGTTCCTGCCCCATGAACTGGTCGCAGGGCACGCCGACCACGGAGAAACCGCGCTCGGCGTACCGCTCGTGCAGCCGCTCCAGACCGGCGTACTGCGGTGTGAGGCCGCACTTGGAGGCGACGTTCACGATGAGCAGGAGCCGGTCGGAGGGGAGCGCGGCAGCCTCCCCCTCCAGGGTCCGCAGGGCGATGTCGTGAATACTCATGTGGCCGACCCTAGGCCGACTTCCTCGATTCTGGGCCGTCGGGCGGCACCACGGCGCCCCGGCGGCCAACACGCCGGGTAACGACCCGGGCAAGGGGCGTGTCGCCCGGCGGCCGCGCGTTCTAGGATTCGGGCTACCTGCCGTCGTCCTAGGGAGTGACCGCCGATGCGCGGATGGCGGACCCCGTTGGTGCGCACCGGGGGGTTCGTGCTGCTGCTGGCCGTCACGGCGTGCACCGGCGGCGCACCCGCGGAGCCGGCACCCGCCTCACCGCACCCGGTGCCCACCGTGTTCACCGGCGCGGTCCCGCCCGGGCTCGGCGCCGAGCCGGTCCGGGTGCTGCACGGTGCCGGAGGCGAGGGACCCGACATCCTGGACGACCCGATGGGAGTCCGGATCCAGTCGGTCGGCGATGCCTTCCTCATCAGCTCCAACAGCGAGGAGCGGCACCTGCTGCAGCGGGCCTCCGACGGAGCCGCGCTCTGGGAGAGCGACCAGCGGGTCGAGGGCTTCCCCTCCGACCGCGGTGGAGCGGACGTGCTCGCCGTGACCGCCCGCGACGGCGACCGCACCACGGTGGCGGTGGTGGCCGCGGACGGCGAGACGGTGTGGAGCGGCAGCGACCCCCGGGACGTCTACGTGGACGGCTGGGTGGTGCACCGCCCCTCCGGATGGAGCGCCGACGACCCCTACGGCGAGTTCGTGGTGCGCGGCACCGGAGGCGGCACGGCCTGGAGCTTCGTGTTCGAGGAACCGCCGGACGAGGAGGACGCGCCGGAGGCCGCCGACGACGGCGCCGAGGCCGATCCCGGCCGCATGGGCGCACCGGTGGGCGCGCGCGGCGACGTACTGCTCCTGGACGACGGGGCGGGCCTGCTGCAGGCCCGGGACCTCGGCGCGGACGGGGACCTGCTGTGGAGCGCGTCGGCCGACGACCCCGACATCTCGGGGGGCCGGGCGCTTCCGCAGCCGCGGCCGCACCTGGTGGGCTTCTACGACCTGTCCGAGACCGGGCCCGGCCCGGCCGACGGCACGGGCTCCGGCGGCCCCCATCCGACGCGGGCCCCGGAGGACGCGGAGACCGGCGGCGAGCCGGAGGGCGGCCGGCCGAACGCCGGCGCCTCCGCGCCCGGTGAGGGCGCCGGCCCAGCCGGCGGCCGCGCCACCGCCCTCGTCCGCTGGGGGGTGCCGGAGGCCCCGTCCCGGCTGTCGCTGCACGACCTGCGCACCGGCGACGTCCTGTGGTCGCTGCGCGAACCCGGCGCCAATCCGGTGGACCGGGCCTTCGACACCGAACGGCTCCCCGGGACGGTGTACGACCGCACCACCGGCACGCTGCTCGTGCCGCAGCGCAGCGGCGAGACGCCGATGATCGCCGTCGACCTGGCGGCCGGGGAGATCCGCTGGCAGTTCGACGGCGGTGCGGAGCGGGCCATCTCGCCCACGTTCGCGCTGGCCGGATACGTGTACGGGGACTCCCGCGGCGCCGAGGACGGCGACGTGCAGGTGGTGCTGGAGGCCGCCACCAAGGAGGTCGTGCCCGGGGCGTCCACCGGCTACGTCGAGGCGGTGACGGACGACGGCTACGCCCTCGTGGTGCAGGACCGGCAGCGCTTCGTGTTCCCGCCGGCCGGCGACCGCCCGGACGCGGGGCGCTCGGCCACCCCCTCGGGCACCGCCACACCGCGCTGAGCCGGCCGCGGCGCCGGCCCGGCAGCACGCCACCATTCCCGGTAAACACGACCGATATAGTGGGCAACGCCCCGCGACCCCCGCGGCGGCGGATGACCGGAGGTCGGTGTGGCGGAAGAACCACCGCTGGAGGCGGCAGGCGTCGAGCAGGCACGGGACGACATCCTCCGATCGCCCGCCCAGGAGCTGCACCGACCGGCGGAGGACCTCGCCCGCGCCCTGGCCCGGCGGCCGCACGGCCCGGGGGCGGCGGAGGACCTGCGGCTGCTGAAGCGGATGCACGGGGCCGCGGAGCTCTTCGCGGCAAGCCTGCGCAGGGCCCGCGACGCGGACGGGGTGGAACGCGAGCACGCGCCCGACCTCGTCGGAGCCTCCCACCTGGAGGTGCTGCTGGCGCGGCGGGAGTACGATGCCCGCACGCTCGGCCCGAAGGTGACGGAGAGCCTCATGTACCGGTTCCGGGCGGACGCGCCACCGGCGGCCGGCCCCCGCCCGCCGGCACCGCCCGCGCCCGGCCGCGGGCGGTCGGGGGGCGCGACGCGGGGGTGACCCGTGCCGGGCCCGCCCTCGGCCGCGGACGCGCCGGGCCGCACCGGCCGGCCGACCGGACCGACGCGGAGCGGGCGGAGGAGGCAGGGGCTGGCCGGACACCTTCTTCCCTCGTCCTTCCCTCGTCCCCGGCGCGGCGGGAGGTCCCGTCGTTCGACGTCCGGGGGATCACCTCCGCACCTCCCCCGCGGTCCTGAATCCGCTCGGTGGAATCTTGGCAGGGGAGCCCGCACGCGGGCGGCCCTCCGCCGGGCGGCACACCGGCGGCCCGGATCCGGCGAGGAGCACGCGCCCGCTCAGCGAGTGAGCGGCGCCGCCGCGGACCGCGCCCGGGCCGCCCGCACGGGCACGTCGGTGACCGCTGGACGCTGCCGGGCCCGGGCCCGGCGCTGCACCGCTGGCGGACCGGCCGCGCCCCTCCGGAACGGGGCTAGGATGCGGATCCTCGTGATCTTGGGGGAGGACCCCTCCATCCAGCCTGGGGAGACCATGGACCGGCATGAGGATCTGAGTGACGCGATCGCGCGGGGCCTGGACAAGTACCACCGGCAGCGCCGGAAGGCGGAGTGGGACGACACCAAGAGGATGGCGTCCTGCTTCGGCATCGGCTGCCTGGCGCTGTTCGTCCTCTGGATGGCGGGAAGCATGATCTACTTCCTGACCCTGTTTCCCTTCGCTCCGCAGTGACCCGGGACCCGGCCCGCGGCCGGTGCGGGCGGGCCCGGCGCCGGCCCCGGTGCGCTGGACCCCGCTACTGCGAGTTCCGAGCGGAATTCTCTACGATCTCGAAATATGAACATGCCGGAGAACGGAGCCCCGATGCCCGCGCCGCCGGACCTCGCCGCCGGCTTCCCGGAGGCCACGGCCGAGCAGTGGCGACGGCTGGTGGTCCAGGTCCTGCGCAGGAGCGGAACGGAGGTCGGGCCCGACGAGGAGGCCCCGGAGCTCCGGCTCGCCCACACCACGTACGACGGGATCACGGTCCGGCCCCTCTACGTCCCCGGTGACGACCTCGACTCCGGTGTGCCCGGCCTCCCGCCCTTCACCCGCGGCGGACGGCCGGAGGGCTCCGTCGTGCACGGCTGGGACGTCCGGCAGCGGCACGCGCACCCCGATCCGGCGGTCTCCCGCCGCGCGGTGCTCGCCGATCTGGAGAACGGGGTCACCTCGCTGTGGCTGGTGGCCGGCCCGGCCGGCGTGCCCGCGGACGCGCTGGCCGACGTGCTCGCCGACGTGCACCTCGACCTCGCGCCGGTCTTCCTGGAGGCCGGAGCCGGGTACGCCACCGCCGCTGACGCGCTGCTCGCCGCGTACGCCGAGCGGGGTGTGGCGCCGAGCGCGGTGCGCGGCGGCCTCGGGGCCGACCCGCTCGGGACGGCCGCGCGCACCGGCGAGCCGGTCGACGTCGCGGCCGCGGCGGCCTTCGCGGCCGGGTGCGCGGCCGCGCACCCGGACCTGCTCCTGATGACGGCGGACGCCACCCCCTACCACGACGCGGGCGGGTCGGAGGCCCAGGAGCTCGGCGCCGCCGTGGCCACCGGGGTCGCCTACCTGCGGGCCCTCACCGCGGCCGGCCTGCCCCTGGCCGAGGCCGCCGGCCGGCTGGAGTTCCGCCTGGCCGCGACCGCCGACCAGTTCCTCACCATCGCGAAGCTGCGCGCGGCGCGCGCCATGTGGCACCGGGTCACCGAGGTGTGCGGCCTGCCGGTGCCGCACCGGGCGATGCGCCTGCACGCCGTGACGTCGGCGGCCATGATGACGCGCCGCGACCCCTACGTGAACATGCTGCGGACCACGCTCGCCGGGTTCGCGGCCGGGGTCGGCGGGGCGGACGCCGTCACGGTCCGCCCGTTCGACGACGCCCTCGGGCTGCCCGACGACTTCGCCCGCCGGATCGCCCGCAACACCCAGTCGCTGCTGCTGGAGGAGGCGCACGTCGCGCGGGTCGCCGATCCCGCGGGCGGGTCCTTCTACGTCGAGCGGCTCACCGCCGAGCTGTACGCGAAGGGATGGGAGTACCTGCAGCGTGTGGAAGCCGCCGGGGGCATGGCCGCGGCGCTGGCCTCCGGCCTCGTCGCCGCCGACCTTCACCAGGTGTGGGAGCGCCGCCGCGGCGACCTGGCGCACCGCCGCACCCCGGTGACCGGGGTGAGCGAGTTCCCCGACCTCACCGAGCCCGTCGTGGGCCGCGAGCCCGCGCCGCAGGCGCCGGCCGCGGCGGCCGCGCTGCCCCGGCACCGCTACGCCGAGGAGTACGAGGCGCTGCGGGACCGCTCCGACGCCCACCTGGCGGCCACCGGCGGACGGCCGCGGGTCTTCCTGGCCACCCTCGGGCCGGTCGCCGTCCACACCGCCCGCGCCGCGTTCGCGGCGAACCTGTTCCGGTCCGGCGGCATCGAGCCGGTCTCGGTGGGTGCCCTCGACGGCCCGGACGCGGCCGCCGCGGCGTTTTCGGGCAGCGGCGCGCGGATCGCCTGCATCTGCTCCAGCGACGACGTCTACGCCGACCAGGCGGTGGGTACGGCCGCCGCGCTGCGCGCCGCCGGGGCCGAGCGGGTGCTGATCGCCGGCCGGCCGGACGCGAGTTGTGCACAGGCGGTGGACGACGCCGTCTCCACCGGCTGCGATGCGCTTAGCCTGTTGACAGAACTCGCCGACTTCCTGGGGGTGGCGGCATGACCGCGGTCCGACCCACCGAGGCCGTTCCCGACTTCAGCCGGGTCGACCCCGGCACACCGGTGGCCGCCGCCGACCAGACCGTCGCCTGGCGCGAGGCGGTGTCGGCCGCCATCGGCAAGGGCCCCGACTCCCTCGTGTGGGAGACCCCGGAGGGCATCGGCGTGCGGCCGCTCTACACCCGGGCCGACCGCGAGGGCCTGTCCTTCGTCGGCGGCTACCCCGGCATCGCGCCGTACCTGCGCGGCCCCTACCCGACCATGTACGTCAACCAGCCGTGGACCATCCGCCAGTACGCCGGCTTCTCCACGGCCGAGGAGTCCAACGCCTTCTACCGCCGCAACCTCGCCGCCGGCCAGAAGGGCCTGTCGGTGGCGTTCGACCTCGCCACCCACCGCGGCTACGACTCCGACCACCCGCGCGTGGCCGGCGACGTCGGCATGGCCGGCGTCGCCATCGACTCCATCCTCGACATGCGGCAGCTGTTCGACGGCATCCCGCTGGACCGGATGAGCGTGTCGATGACCATGAACGGCGCGGTGCTGCCGGTGATGGCGCTCTACATCGTCGCCGCTGAGGAGCAGGGGGTGCCGCCGGCCCGGCTGGCGGGGACCATCCAGAACGACATCCTCAAGGAGTTCATGGTCCGCAACACCTACATCTACCCCCCGCAGCCCTCCATGCGGATCATCTCCGACGTCTTCGCCTACACCTCCCAGCGGATGCCGCGGTTCAACTCCATCTCGATCTCCGGCTACCACATGCAGGAGGCCGGGGCCACGGCCGACCTGGAGCTCGCGTACACGCTGGCCGACGGCGTCGAGTACATCCGGGCCGGCCGCGCCGCCGGGCTGGAGGTCGACGCCTTCGCGCCGCGGCTGTCGTTCTTCTGGGCCATCGGCATGAACTTCTTCATGGAGGTCGCCAAGCTGCGGGCCGCCCGGCTGCTGTGGGCCCGGCTGGTCCGGGAGTTCGGCCCCGACGACCCCAAGTCGCTGTCGCTGCGCACCCACTCGCAGACCTCGGGCTGGTCGCTCACCGCGCAGGACGTGTTCAACAACGTGGTCCGCACCTGCGTCGAGGCCATGGCGGCCACCCAGGGGCACACCCAGTCGCTGCACACCAACGCGCTGGACGAGGCGCTGGCGCTGCCCACCGACTTCTCCGCGCGGATCGCGCGCAACACCCAGCTGCTGCTGCAGCAGGAGTCCGGCACCACGCGGGTCATCGACCCGTGGGGCGGCAGCGCCTACGTCGAGCACCTCACCGCCGAGCTCGCCGCCCGGGCCTGGACGCACATCCGCGAGGTCGAGGAGGCCGGCGGCATGGCCCGGGCCATCGACGCCGGCATCCCGAAGATGCGCATCGAGGAGGCCGCGGCACGCACCCAGGCGCGCATCGACTCCGGCCGCCAGCCCGTCGTCGGCGTGAACCGCTACCGCACCGCCGAGCTCGACGACATCGAGGTGCTCAAGGTCGACAACACCCGGGTGCGCGCCGAGCAGCTGGAGAAGCTGCGCCGGCTGCGGGCCGAGCGCGACGACGCCGCCGTCCGGGCCGCGCTCGACCGGCTCACCCGCGCGGCCGCCGGCACCCCGCACGGCCTGACGCTGGAGAACAACCTGCTCGCGGCCGCGGTCGACGCCGCACGGGCGCACGCCACGGTCGGCGAGATCTCCGACGCCATGGAGAAGGTGTTCGGGCGGCACTCCGGTCAGGTCCGTACCATTTCCGGGGTGTACCGCGACGAAGTCGGCTCCGCCGCCCAGGACGACCCCCGGCTGGAATCGGTCGCCGAGCGGGTGGCCCGGTTCGAGGAGGACGAGGGGCGCCGGCCGCGCATCCTCGTGGCGAAGATGGGCCAGGACGGCCACGACCGCGGCCAGAAGGTCATCGCCACCGCGTTCGCCGACCTCGGCTTCGACGTCGACGTGGGCCCCCTGTTCCAGACTCCGGCCGAGGTGGCGCGGCAGGCGGTCGAGGCCGACGTGCACATCGTCGGGGTGTCCTCACTCGCCGCCGGCCATCTCACACTGGTGCCGGCGCTGCGGGACGAGCTCGCGGCGATGGACCGGGAGGACATCATGATCGTGGTCGGCGGCGTCATCCCGCCCGCCGACTTCGAGGCGCTGCGCGCGGCCGGCGCGGCCGCCATCTTCCCGCCGGGCACGGTCATCGCCGAGGCCGCCGTGGACCTGCTCGACCAGCTCACCGAGCGGCTCGGGCACGGCTCGTGAGCGTTCCCCGCGGCGGCGCCGCGGCCGGCCGCCCCGGCGCGGCGGGGCGGCCATGAGCCGCCGCGTCGACGTCGAGGCCTACGCCGAGGCGGTACTGGCCGGCCACCGCCCCACCCTGGCGCGCGCGATCACGCTGGTGGAGTCGCGGCGCGCCGACCACGCCGAGCTCGCCCAGCGGCTGCTGGTCCGGCTGCTGCCGCACGCCGGTAACGCGCACCGGGTCGGAGTCACGGGGGTACCCGGGGTCGGCAAGTCCACCTTCGTCGACGCGCTCGGCAGCCGGCTCACCGCGCGCGGGCATCGGGTGGCGGTGCTCGCGGTCGACCCGTCCTCCACCCGCACCGGGGGCAGCATCCTGGGCGACAAGACCCGCATGGCCCGGCTCGCGACCGACCCCGCCGCGTTCGTCCGGCCCTCGCCCACCTCCGGCACGCTGGGCGGGGTGGCCCGCGCCACCCGGGAGACCATGGTCCTCATGGAGGCGGCCGGCTTCGACGTCGTGCTCGTCGAGACCGTCGGCGTGGGGCAGTCCGAGGTCGCGGTGGCCAACATGGTCGACTGCTTCCTCGCCCTGACACTCGCCCGCACCGGGGACCAGCTGCAGGGCATCAAGAAGGGCCTGCTGGAGCTGGTCGACATCGTGGCCGTCAACAAGGCCGATGGCCCGCACGAGCGCGAGGCCCGGGCGGCCGCGCGCGAGCTGTCGCGGGCGCTGCGCCTCCTCCAGCCCACCAGCCCGACGTGGAGGCCCCCGGTGCTCACCTGCAGCGGGCTGGAGGGGACCGGCCTCGACCAGGTGTGGGCAGCCGTGGTGGACCACCAGACCGCGCTGCGCCGCACCGGCGAGTTGGACGAGAAGCGCGCCCGCCAGCGGGTCGACTGGATGTGGGACCAGGTCCGGGACCAGGTCATGGACCGGCTGTACCGGCACCCCGGTGTGCGGGAGCGGTCGGCGGAGCTGGAGGCCCTGGTGCGTTCCGGGGAGCTGACGGCCACTCTGGGTGCCGAACGGCTGCTCCAGGCGTTCACCGGCGACTCCGGTGGGTGACGGTCGGACCTTCACACCGGCACGCGACACTCCAGGGACAAATGTCCGCAACGTTAATATTCATCCCATTTACTGGGACCACAGTGACCGGCACCGCACGCAACTCCCGTAATTGGCGGACGCTACGGGAAAATTTCTCGCTCATCTCCATTCCCGTGCGCCCGTTCCGCTAATACCGTGTGTGGTCAGAGCCTTACGGGAATCAGGCGGGCGACAGGCGGGTCGGGCCGACCCGCCGAACGGCGTGTCCGTCCCTGCCGACGGCCGCCGAGCGCGCGGGCGTCGCCGTCGGGGTGGCCGCGCCGCGTTCCGCCGTTGCCCTATGGTTACAAGGGGACCCCTCAAACTGACGTGGGGCTGGGAGGAGTGAACGTGCACAGGCTTGGGCTGAACACCCGGGTCGAGAACCACAGCGTTATCGTGCAGGTCGAAGGTGAACTCGACATCGCGACCGCTGGCGACCTCCAAGAGCATGTCCTGTCCGCCATCGACGCACACGGGCCGTGGCTGATCCTCGATTTCTCCCGACTGGACTTCATGGACTCCAGCGGGTTGAACGCCGTCATCAACGGCTACCGCGCCGTGAAGGAGCGGGGCGGTAGCCTGGCACTCGCCGCGCCGAACGAACGCGTCACGAAGGTCGTGCGGCTGGTCGGCCTGCACCGCCAGGTGCCGGTGCACCGGACGGTCGCGGCCGCGGTCATCGCGATGGAGGCGCTGGAGGCCAAGCAGCAGGCCGGCTGACGGCGGTCCGCGGCCGAGCCCCCGGCGTCGCCCGTCGCCCCGGGCCCCCAGCCGCACCGCCTGCCGGCGGCAGCCTGGCACCCCGGCAGCGTGTCTCCGGTCCGTCCGCCGACGGGCGGGAGGCACGCTGTCGATGTCCGACGCCCTGCGAGGAAGCGACACCACCCCCGTACGGGAGCACCGCCCAGCGGGGAGAGGACACCGCCCGCGCCGCTCGGGCCCGGGCCGTCATCTGGAGGCCGCGTGCGCCTGGACCTCGGCTGGAACCACAACGCCCACTACCACCCCCTCCTGCTGCGCACCGTTCCGGACGGCTGCGGTCGCGCGCTCGACGTCGGATGCGGAGCCGGCCGGTTCGCCCGAGCGCTCGCACCGGCGGTCGAGGGCGTGGACGCGATCGACGTGTCGGCCGACATGATCGAGCGGGCGCGGGCGCGCACCCCGGCGCGGCTGGGGATCCACTACACCGCCGCGTCGCTGCAGGCGTTCGCCCCCGAGCAGCGGCGCTACGGGTTCATCTCCGCGATCGCGTCCCTGCACCACATGCCGCTGACGACGACGCTGCGCACGCTGCGGGCCGCCCTGGCCCCCGGCGGGGTCCTTGCCGTGGTCGGTCTGTACCGGCCGGAGTCCCTCTCCGACCTGGCGGCGACCGCGGCCGCCGCGCCGCCGCACTGGGCGCTCGGGGCCGGGCTCGCCGCGGCCCGCGCGGTCACGCGGACGCCCGATCCGGAACGCACCGACGGCGCCGCCATGCCCGTGCGCGACCCCCGCGCGAGCCTGCGGGAGATCGGCGTGGTCGCGGCCCGCGAACTCCCCGGCGCCCAGCTGCGCCGGCTGCTGTACTGGCGGTACGTGCTCGTCTACCACCGCCGCTCCTGAGCTGCCGGACCGCCCGCGCCGCGGCCGGCAGCACAATGGAGGCATGACCGAAGCGGAGATCGACGCACTCGGGCTGCTCACCGACCCGCTGCGCCGGGCGCTGTACCGGTACGTGGCAGGCCAGGACCACGAGGTCAGCCGGGCGGAGGCCGCCGAGGCCGTCGGCGCCCAGCGCAACCTCGCCGCCTTCCACCTGGACAAACTGGTGGCGGCCCGGCTGCTGGATGTGCGCCAGCAGCGGATCTCCGGCCGCACCGGCCCGGGCTCCGGGCGGCCGGCCAAGCTGTACCGCCGCTCCACGCGGCAGCACACCGTGCAGCTGCCGCCGCGCGACTATGAGACCGCGGCGCACGTACTCGCCGAGGCGGTGGAGCGGCACGGCGCCGACGCGGCGCTGTACGCCGCCGCCCGCGAGGAGGGTGAGCGCCGGGGAGCGGCCCTCGCCGCCCGGGCACCGGATGCGGACATCGCGACGCTGCGGTCCTACCTGGGGGAGTGCGGCTACGAGCCGGTCCCGGACGAGGGCGCGGGCTCCGGCCAGGAGGCGGCCGGCCCGCCCGACCGGGTGCGGCTGCGCAACTGCCCCTTCCACACCCTCGCCGCGGCCTTCCCACCGCTGACCTGCGGAATGAACCTGGAGCTGCTGCGCGGCCTGCTGGCCGGGGCGGGGTGCAGCGGCCTGTCGGCGCGCCTGGCACCCGAGTCGGGGCGGTGCTGCGTCGAGATTTCTAAAACCAATGAGAATTGACTTAGAACCCCGGTGCGTGGTGAGGTGGTCGGCATGACCGAGCACCACCTCGCCCAACTCAACATCGGCCGGCTGCGCGCACCGCTGGACGACCCCCGCATGGCGGACTTCGTGCGGGAGCTCGCCCCCGTCAACGCGCTCGCCGAGTCCAGCCCCGGTTTCGTGTGGCGGCTGCGCGAGGAGGAGACCGACGACGCGACCGGGCTGCGGCCGTTCGGTCCCGACATCCTGGTCAACATGTCGGTGTGGGAGTCCTACGACGCGCTGTGGGCCTTCACCTACCGGACAGACGGCCACCTGGAGGTGCTGCGCCGCCGCGCCTCCTGGTTCGTCCGCGACCCGGCCCCCACCCTGGTGCTGTGGTGGGTGCCGGCCGGCACCGCGCCGTCGCTCGACGAGGCCGTCGAGCGCCTGGCCCGGCTGCGCGCCGACGGCCCGTCTCCCGAGGCGTTCGACTTCCGCTCCCCCGCCGACCCGCCCGGCGCCACCGCGACATGAGCGCGGCGCCCCCTGCGACATCGTCGATTAATCGGGTCCGGACACGTAGGGTCGCGACGTGGCCGCACAGAGCGCCCGACGTTGATCGACAGGGGGACCCGTCGTGCCGAAGCACCGCACCGCACCCGCCGCTCTCGCGGCGCTGGCCGTCGCGCCGGCGCTCGTCGTGGGCGACGCCACCTCCGCCCACGCCGCCTTCCCGCAGCCCGTCGTCGTCCACGACCACTTCCGCCCGTTCGCCGAGGGCGTCGTTGCCGTGACCTACGACCCCGCCGTCCCCGCGGGCTCGCACGTCGCGGTCAGCGTGGTCGCGGAACCGACCGCGGCGGACACACTGGGCATCCACCCGGACCACGCCACGACGGAGTTCTGGGTCTCCTTCACCGGACTGCTGCCCAGCCGTGCGTACAGCGTGCACCTGGCCACCGGGGCGTGCGGCCCGAGCCCGGCCGACGCCGGGCCGCGGTACCAGAACATGGTCGACCCGGTGCAGCCGTCCGGCGACCCGCTGTACGCCAACGCGACCAACGAGATGTGGGTGGACCTCACCGCCGACGAGTTCGGCGGCGCCGCGGGCGAGAGCACCGTCCCCTGGCGGGTGCGCCCGGGCGAGGCGCGGTCGGTCGTCGTGCACGCCGAGCACACCCACACCACCCCGGGCATCGCGGGTCAGGCGGGCGCACGGCTCGCGTGTGTCAACCTGCCGCTGTAGCGGAGGACCAGGCGTCCGACCCGACCGCCGCGGTACGTCCCGTCGAGCCGCGGGGCGCCTCCGGGGAGTGGCCAGCGGCGGGGATCCGTACGGGATCGGAGGCCGGGAACCGCGCCGAGGAGCTTTCGGAACCCGGCCGTCCGGCAACGCCCGCCGCGGCACGAGCACAGGGCAGGAGCTTCGGCGGCTCGCTGCGACCCACCTCGGTGACCTGGGCACCCGGACCGCCGGGACCATCGGGGCTGCCGCCCGGCACCCGGGTGCGGAGGTCGCTCCGCGGCGGAGATCGGGCCGTCCCGTACCCGGCACGGCCCGATCTCCGCCGCCCCGGTGTGGAGCAGGTCCCGCCTCTCGCCCCGACCGGCCAGTGCCGCATCGGACGCCCGCCTGGCTGCCGGATCTGGCAGGGTGGACGGCGAGACGGGCTGCCACGGATCCGGGGTCCCTGCCGCGCTGTCCCCGCCGACGCTCCGCCCCCGGCACCCCGCCGGACCGCCAGGAGGGGCGAACTGAACATCGAGGTCTATCCCGGCGCCTCCCGGCTGCCGCAGGTGACGTCCAGCCTGGAGCAGCTGGCGGCGTTCTGGTCCGAGCCGGTGCCGGCGCGGGGCGCCGCCCTGAGGGCACTGCTCGGCCACACCTACGCAGAGGCGCTGCGGTCCCGGTGGAGCCACGGCGGCTACGGTTTCGTCTTCCTCCGCGAACGCCGGGAGCGGCCGGCGGAGGCTCCTCCCCCGGCCGGGTTGGTCGAGCGGATGCTCAGCACGGCGTTCCTTCCGAGCTCCGGCACCTTCCCCCTCCACGACGCGGGGGAACGGGAGCTGGAACCACTCGACCGGAGCGCGCCCGTCAACCTTCCGCCCGCGGCCTGGGGCACCGTGGACGCCGCCCTGTCCACCTGGCTGGACGAGTGGCTGCTGTTCCGCCGCAGCGGCGCGTGGGTCCGCCAGGACGACGTCCCGCCCTCGATGGAGCACACATTGACCCGCCCCTGGCAGCGGTGCGTCGGCCAGCTCGTGAACGGCGCCCGGTGGGCGGCGGCGACGTCGTTCGTGGCGGAGGGGTCCGTTTTCCGCCGCGGGCTCGATGCCTGGGGCGACCACGGCACCGCTCTCGTCGTCGCGACCACCGCGGAGGTGCATGTCCTCCAGGTGGGTCTCTGGACCGACTGAGGGGCCGGCCGGGGTTGGGCGGCGCGACACCCGCCGGTGGCGGCGGGGCGTGGGGGGCGCTCACGCCGCACCGCACGCCCCGCCCCCGGGGTCAGTCCGGGATCACCCTGCGCAGCACCAGCCGTTCGGCCACCGTCCACGCCGTGCTCGCGGCCAGGTAGAGCCCGGCGGCGAGCGGCACGAACGCCGCGATGGCCACGGTGATGAACGGCAGGTAGGCGATGACGCCGAGCCCCGGCACCGCCGGCTGGCCGGCGGCGGCGTTCTGCCGGAGCTGCGGCAGGGTCAGCCACTGCCGGGACGCCCACGCCACCAGGGCGATCACCGCCAGCAGGACGGCGAAGACCACCGGTCCCTGGCCGCCGGCCGCGAAGGCGTCGGGGAGCGTGGCACCGAGCGGGACGCCGCCGAGCGTGCGGGTCAGCAGCGAGTTGGGCTCACCGCCGATCTCGGGCGTGATGAACAGCCCGTAGAGGGCGATGAACACGGGGGTCTGCGCCAGCATCGGCAGGCAGCCGGCCAGCGGTGAGACGCCTTCCTCCGTGTAGACCTTCTGCATTTCGGCGGTCAGCCGCTGCGGATCGTCGCCGTGCTCCTCGCGGACCGCCATCAGCCGCGGCATGATTCTGGCGCGCGCCTTCTCGCCGCGTACCTGGGCGTAGTTGAGCGGCAGCACGGCCAGGCGCACCAGCGCGGTGAGCGTGACCACCGCGACGGCCGCCGCCGAGGCGGCGAGCATCGGCTCGAAGAAGCCGGTGAGACCGGTGACGACGGTGTGGGCGAGACCGATCGCGGCCGCGATCGGCGGGAAACTGTACATCTGGACCTCGAAGCCCCTCGTCTGCTGGGAAGAACGATCACCGAGGAGGCGGCCGGGCCGGACCCGTGGTCCGGCCGGTCCGGTGCGCCGACGCACGTCGACGTCCCGCGGCCGTGCCGGGCACATGGCGCCGGCGGGCGCCCGGCGACGACCGGCACCGCCCGCGGACCGTCCGGGCGGGACGGCGCGGCCGGTTCCGGCAGGTCGCGGTGCGGCGCGGGACGACGGTGGGCGGCGCCCACCGGACCGGCGCTAGCCGGCCGCCGGGGCGGTGGCGGGCGCGCGCGGCCGGGCCCGGCCCGGAGCGTCGGGATCGCGGAAGGCGAGCAGCACCCGCCGCTCGGAGCGGCGCAGCATGGCGCCGCAGCGCGTGCGCACGTCGTTGTCGGCGCACGGCCGCGAGCGGCGGTCCCGCACCGTGACCCAGGCGAGGGCCGCGCCGACCGCGACGACGGCCAGCAGCGTGACCGGGCCGATCACCAGGCCGCCCACGGGGAGCAGCACGTCGGTGTCGATGCCGAGAAGCAGCACGTGCGCAACCGCGTACAAGGTCGGCACGTCCGTTCTCCTTCGCGGCGGGGTCGGGTGTGCGCTCAGGATAGCGGGACCGGTCGCCGCGGCGGCGCCCGCCCGCCGCCCGTCCCTCGGAAGGGGCGGGCGGCGGAGCGGATCAGCGCGGCGGACCGTCGATGAGCGCCCGCGCTCCCCTGCGGAGCAGCGCTGCTGAGACGCGGGTACCGAGCCGGGTCGGCCGGTCGGGGTCGTCGCGTTCGCAGACCTCGATGACATGCCGGCCGTCGCGGGTGAACACCATGCCGCGCAAGGAGAGCCGGCCGTCCGGCAGCGTGTGGCAGTGCCCCGCGATCGGGCTGCCGCCATGGCCCCGCAGCCCGTGCAGCAGGGTGCGCTCCGCGGCGACGTGGGTCCGCGTGGTGCCGTCGTCGATGCGGTAGAGGAGGTCGGCGATGTCGGTGTCGCGGACCCGGCACTGCACGCCGGTCACGCCCGCGCCGACCGGCGGGCACATCATGTCGAGCGGGAGCAGTTCGGCCGCGCGGCCGGCCGTGTTCACCCGGTCCAGTCCGGTGCGGGGGAGCACGAGCGCCTCGTAACCGGAGTCCCCGTCGAGCAGGTCGAGGCGGTCGGCGGGGTCCGGCGCGTCGCGGATCCGGCGGACCCGCAGGTCCGGACGGTAGCGGAGCAGCTGCGCGGTGCGCCGCACGGAGGTGGTGCCGACCACGGTGTCCGGCGGCGCGTCGGCGAGGGTGCGCAGCGGTGAGCCGGAGCGGAAGACGACGACGTCACGGACGTCGTCGCGAGGCAGGTAGGCGCCGAAGGTGACCCCTTCGGGTAAGGGGACGTCTCCGGGGACGTCCGTCATGCTGTGGACGGCGAGGTCCACCCGGCCGTCGAGCAGCCGGCGGTCGATCTCGCGGTGGAACACCCGCGCGCCGCGCACGGCCGGGACCCGGCTCCGGCGGTCCCCCGGGGCGGGGATCCCCACGATCTCCGTGGTGATCTCGGGGGCGGCCTTCAACAGCAGGTCCTGCACGTGCCGCGCCTGCGCCAGGGCCATCGGGGTAGTGCGGGTACCGATGCGTAACAGCGCGTCATGAGTGAGCACGCAACCACGATAGGCAGGCGCCCGGCGCCGTGGGGTGCGTTCGCCCAGGTTGGAACGCCGGCGACCGCGACCGGCCACAGGCGGCCGTGGCCGGATCCGACCACGGCCGCCGCCCGGCGGTCACGTCGGCCCCGGCGGTCACGGGCCGCGTCGGGGCCGGCGGCGACGAACCGAACGACACGCCGCACAACGCTCGGCACAGTGACACAGAGTTGCGAATATATACAGTGAGTGACATCCCGACTGCGCGAATGAGGATGAGAACCGTGCCGATCCGCCCCGCCAACCTCGCCACGATGTCCGCCGCCATCGCCGGGGCCGTGTCCTCCGCCGCCCCGGACCAGGCGGGCCGCGGGCCGGTGACGGTCGTCTACGCGTCCGGGCACCACCAGACGGTCGAGGGCCTCGGCCGCCGCGCTCTGGAGAGCGGCGAGGGCGGCGTCGTGGCGGTGCGGGCTGATTCCGGTACGAGGTACGTGCTGTTCGCCGACGCCGCGCTTCCGCCCGGCGGCCGGGACCGCACACTGCACTCCGGGGCCGGCCCGGTGTCGTTCGCCACGCCAGTGCGGGCGGGCGCCATCGCCCTCGGGCGCCTCCCGCGCACGCACGGGGTCAGGTGATCCGCCGCGCGCCGACGTAGTGCCGGTCGTAGTACGCGGACATCTCGACGACCTGCACCTTCTTCCCGGAACTCGGGGCGTGCACCATGCGTCCGCGCCCCATGTACAGACCCACGTGTCCGGGGCCCCGGTAGAAGAAGACGAGGTCGCCGCGTCTCAGCTCGGCGCGCGGGACGGCCACGCCGCGCCGGTACTGGTCGTAGGTGGTGCGGCCGGTGACCACGCCGACCCTCCCGTAGGCCCACTGCACCAGGCCGGAGCAGTCGAACGACTCCGGTCCGGAACCGCCGTACCGGTAGGGCTTGCCGACCTGGCTGATCGCGTGGCGGACGGCCACGATGGGCGCCGGTGCCCAGCGCTGCACCCGCTGCTCCGCCACCTCCGCCGCGAGTGCCGCTCCCGGGAACAGGCCGAGTGCCGTGGCGGCGGCGACCGCCGACAGCGCCGCGCGGCCCCGGCGCCCCGCCTCCCCGCGGGGCCGCTGGACCCCGGTGCTGGACGGTATTCGCATGGCTGACTCCCCCCTTGATCGCCCGGCAGCCGCCTCGAAAACGGCCGCGACCGACAACGCTGCAAGGAGAACACAGCGCCCCGCCGTTTTCAGCTAACCGCCGGTGGCCCGCATGTCTTCAGCGAAACATTGCCGTTCACCGGCGGCCGCATGGAGCGCGCCGCCGGTATGCGCCATCGAACGGTCAAATCCCGTTTCCTGGACAGGGGGCAACGGAAACCCGGAATTGCCCTTGGCTGGAACAATCCGGACGGAAGGCCGCACCCTCACTCGCGCAGGCAGTCGACGAACACGCTCTCCAGCCGGGCGACCAGGGCCGCGCGGTCCGAATCCCGCAGCGCCGTCGCGCCCTCGACCCGGCGCAGGACTCCGAGCCCCAGCACCACCCCGACCGCGACCGAGGCCCGGGCCCGCGCGTCCGGCCCGCCGATGTGGCGGGCCATGGGTTCGAGGATGGCGTCGCGCAGCCGCTCCTGGTAGACCGCCTGCAGGTCGGGGTCGGCACGGGACTGCTCCAGCGCGCGCCGCAGCGGGCTCGGCTCGCGGAGCACCTGGTCCACCATGTACTCGGCGAGCCGGCGCGGCAGCGTCCCGGGGTCGCCGTCGAACATCCCGGGGAACACCGCCTCCTCGGCGATGACCTCGGCCAGCAGCCCGCGCTTGGCCCCGAAGTACCGGTTGATCAGCGCGACGTTCACGCCGGCGCGCGCGGCGATCAACCGGGAGGACACCCGCTCGTAGCCCTCGGTGGTGAACAGCTCGCGGGCGCTGTCGAGGATGCGCTGCCGCGTCGCCTCCCGGTCGCGCACCCGCGTCCGCTCGGCGCACTCCTCGGCGGCGTCCGGCCGGTTCATCTCACGGTCCCTCGTCTCTGCCCGCCTGCACTCGTCCCGCACGTGGCGGTGCCCCCGCGTCCGCCGCCCGGAGGTTCTGTGCACTATAACGCCCCGACTTGACAAGTCAACACTGTTTACTTATACCGGTAACGTACTCATGTCCTCTCCCCGCTCGCCCGGTGGGGGACGGTCATGCCCGGATGATGTCGATGGGGGTTCGGTGACAGAGCTCGGGGAACGAGCGGCGCGGCAGGCGGAGGCGACCGGCGGGGAACCGCCCACCGGTCCGGGGGACGCGGAGCCGCGCTACACGCGGCGCCAGGTCGTCGAGATCCTGATCGGCCTCATGCTGGCCATGCTGACCTCGATGCTCACCACCTCGATCGTCGGCACCGCGCTGCCGACGATCGTGGGCGAGCTGGGCGGCCAGGACAAGCTCGCGTGGGTGGCCAGCGCGACGCTGCTCACGATGACCGCCTCGACTCCGCTGTGGGGCAAGCTCTCCGACATCTACGGCCGCAAGCTGCTGTTCCAGATCGCGCTCGTGGTCTTCATCGCGTCCTCGGTGGCCGCCGGCTTCGCCCACGACATGACGTGGCTGATCGCCGCCCGGTTCGTCCAGGGCATCGGCGCCGGCGGGCTGGCGGCGCTGCCGCAGATCATCCTGGGCGACGTCGTCCCGCCGCGCGAGCGCGGCCGCTACTCCGGGTTCCTCGGCGCGGTGTTCGGCGTCTCCACCGTGGCCGGCCCGCTGCTCGGCGGCTTCCTGGTGGACAGCCCGCTGGGCTGGCGGTGGTGCTTCTTCATCACGGTCCCGGTGGCGGTGGTCGCCTTCGTGGTGATCCAGGCCCTGCTGCGGCTCCCGGTGCAGGAGCGCGGCCGCACCCGCATCGACTGGTGGGGCGCGACGTTCATCGTCGGCGCCGCGAGCGCGGTGATGCTGCTGCTCAGCCTCGGCGGCAAGGAGTTCGCGTGGAACTCGGCGCCGACCTACGTGCTCGGCGCGGCGTCGCTGGTGCTCGTGGCACTGGCCGTCCTCGCGGAGCGCCGGGCGCACGACCCAATCATCCCGCCGCGGCTGTTCGGCGACAGCACGTTCGTCCTCGCCTCGCTGGCGTCCCTGGCCGTCGGCATGGCGATGTTCGGCGTGATGATCTACTTCCCGCAGTACCTGCAGATCGTCAAGGGCATGAGCCCGACCGCGTCGGGCCTGATGACGCTGCCGATGGTGCTCGGGATGCTTGCGGCCTCGGTGTCGTCGGGCCTGGTGGTCAGCCGCACCGGCCGCTGGAAGGCCTTCCCGATCGCCGGAACGCTGCTGATCGGGCTCGGGTTCGGCACCCTCACCTGGCTGGAGGTGCACTCCAGCCTGGTCCTCGTCGGCCTCGGGGTCGCGCTCGTCGGGCTGGGCCTCGGGCTCAGCATGCAGATCCTGATCCTGGCGACCCAGAACGCGCTGTCCCGCGCCGACCTCGCCGCCGCCACGTCGGCGGTGTCGTTCTTCCGCAACCTCGGCGGCGCCGTGGGGGTGGCCGCGTTCGGCGCGATCATGACCAACCGCCTGGACACGGAGCTGGCGCCGCTCACCGCGGCCGCCGGGGCGGACGGAGGGACGGCGGCAGCGGCCGCCGGCTCACCCGCGGCGATCCACGCACTGCCGGCCGGGGTGCAGGAGCTCGTCGTCACCGCGTTCGGCGACGCCATGCACACGGTCTTCCTCACCGGCGTGCCCATCGCCGCGGTGGGCTTCGTGATCGTGCTCTTCCTGCGTCCGCTGCCGCTGCGTACCGGTCACCGCCGAGCACGGGTGCCGCCCGCGCGGCGGGCGGAGCGGCGGCGCCGCGGGGAGCGCGGTACGGCGCTCAGCCGGTCTTTCGACGTACGGTCCAGATCCAGCCCAGTGGAATGAGGCCGAGAGCCCGGGCGACGGACTGGGACGCGTGGTTGTCCGCGGTGGTGCTGTAGAACAGCACGGCCCTGTCCCGGCGTTCGCGCCGGGCCCAGGCGGCCACGACAGCCGGGGCGAGGTGCCTGCCGCGGAAGTCGGGGCGGGTCCAGATGCCCGCCTCCGCGGCGGAGGCGTTCGACGCGGGAGTGAAGCAGATCGACACCGGCTCCCGGCCGTGGACGGCCATGGCCCACTCACCCATGCGGCCGTTGACCAGCTCGCTCCACTCACCGGGCTGCCAGTTGCCGGGGCGGACCAGGTCCTGAGCGGCGCTCTGGCCGTCGGCGGTGGAGGCGATGACGGGCAGCGGGGCGGGACCGGGGAGGGCGAGGCGGTCGGGGAAGACGAAGCACGGGCCGCCCTCGACGGCCACCGCCTCGTGGAGAGACGCGGTCAGGCGCTCCAGGACGCCGGGGAGCCGGCCGGGGCTGTACTCCTGGTCCGCGTCGCTGGTGCCGGGAAGGGCGAGCCCGGGGGCGAGGGCCAGCAGACGCGCTCGGGGGGACCACGCCCACACCGCCAATACCGAAGGATCTCTCAAGACGGCTCGCGAGGCGTCCTGGGCCGGTGCGAGGCCGTAGTTCGCGTCGATCTCCAACGCCAGCAGGCGTCCTTCGTCCCAACTCATGCCGAGAAGCTACCTTCACCGGATGGCCCGGACCGAAGGCCGGCCGCACGGCGGGCTACGGCGCCCCACGGCTGGCGCGCCTGGTGGCCGATCACGACGTACCCGGAGTCCCCGCAACTGGCGGCCCACCAGGGGCGTCCCCGGCGCGCGGTCGGCACCACGCCGCGGCGGACTGGCGGACGGACAGGCTCAGAGGTAGTGCCGGAAGCCCTCGGCGGAGTTCTCGAAGCCCATCGCCCGGTAGAAGGCGTGTGCGCCGGTCCGGCTCTCATGGGAGAGGAGCTCGATCTTGTAGCAGCCTGCCTCGGCGGCGCGGTTGAGCGCCTCCTCGACCAGGGCGCGGCCCACGCCCCGGCGGCGGCAGGCGGCGTCGACCACCACGTTGTCGACGATCGCCCACGGCTGGGCGTCGTGCGTCAGGTTGGCGACCACGATCAGATCGAGCGTGCCGATGATCTGGCCGCGGCGCTCCGCGACGAGCACCGAGCGCTGGGGGTCGGTCTCGATGCGGGTCCAGGCGCGGACGGCGGCCGAGGACATGCGGACGGTGCCGCTCTGCGTCGGCGTCGAATCACCGAGATCGCGGAGGAGTCGCAGGATGGCCCCGAGGTCGGACCGGATTGCCGCGCGGATAATCATGGCTTCCGGCATGGTAGCCGACCACCGTTCGCAAGACCGACGTCGGCCCGCGATCCAGGGCATACCTGAGCAGGTCGTACGGCTCGGGGAGCGCTCCGGCCAGAAGGCGGCGGCCATGTCGGCGGCCGGCGCCGCGGCGGCGGTGTCGGCCCCGGGACGGCGGCCGTCCCGGGGCTGCGACCTGTTCGGAGCGGACGGACCCCGCGTCACGGACGGATGACGCGGACCCCTTCGGAGCTCTCCCCCGCCGAGGGCGGCTGCGCCGCGGCCTCGCCGGTCCGGTTGTACATTCCGGTGATACCGGGGTCGCCTCCGGCCGGCCCCGGCGTCCCCGCGCTCTCGGGCGGCGGGCCGGAGTAGCGGAAACCCTGCGGGCGCCCCGGCATGTTGCGCACCGGCTGGGACTTCGGCCCCTCCGGGGCCTCCTTCTGCTGCCGGACGTCGGCCGGGTCCAGGCGCACGGTGGCGTCGTCGGGCGCCTGCTCCTCCTGCCGCGGCCCGGTGTGCTGCGCCGGCTGCGGCCCAGTGGGCTGCCGCTGCGGCTGCTGCGCGGGGCGGGCGGCCTCCGGCTTGGCGGGCTGCGCGGGCGCGGGCTGCGCCGGGCGGACCGCGGGCGCCGGCTTCGCGGCCTGCGCGGGCGCCGGCTGCTGGGCGGGCTGCGCCGGAACGGACCGCTGCTGGGCGGGCTGCGCCGCGGACGCGGCCTCGGCCGCCGCGGGCTTCCTGCCGTCCGCGGGCGCCGCCTCGGCGCTGTCGGCGCTCTTCTCATCCCGCTGCAGACCGGCCTCCAGCGGTCCGGCGGCCTTCTCGGCCTTCAGCAGCTCGGCCAGCGTGCCGTGCATGTCGGTGAGCCGGCGCACGGCCTCGCCGTGCGTCGCCGTCAGCGTGGCGAGCCGCCGGTCGGCGGTGTCGTTGATCTTCTTGGCCCGCGTCTCGGCCTGCGTGACGACGCGCTCGGAATCCTGCTGGGCCTGCGAGCGCAGCTGCTCGGACTCCTGCTTGGCCGACGTCACGAGTTCCTGGGCCTGCTCCCGGGCGCTGGCGAGCACGCGTTCGGCATGTGCCTCGGCGTCCTTGATCTTCTTCTTCGCCTCGCCCTTGGCTTCGTTCCGGATACGCTCCACCTCCTCCTCGACCTTGGCCCGCTTGTCCTTGGCCTCCTCCTCGGCGATGCGCAGGATCTCGGCCATGCGTTCGCTGATCTGCTCGTGCTCCGGCTTGACCGCGGCCTTCTGCAGCGCCTCGGCCAGTTCACGACGCTTCTGCTCCAGCTCGTCGTGTGCCCGAGCGAGGCGCTCCTGAAGGTCGCGGGTCTGGTTGTGGTTGCGCACGATGAAGTCGTCGACCTGACGCTTGTCGTAGCCTCCCTTGCGCACGGTGGGGAAGGCGTCTTCGCGAAGCAGGTTCGGCAGTATCTCTGTGCTGTGCTCGTTCATGTCCTACTAACCAGGTCGGCTGCGAGTTGGGAGGGTGCCCCAGCCCCCTGCCTATCATTCCCATAACGGCCCGAGAACACATGGGTGTCGTTCATTCCACATTTTTGGGGTAACGACGGGCAACGCGTGGCAGAGGGAAGAGTGCGTGCGAAGCGTGAGGATGTGGCCACTCTGGGCGCGTCCACGGTAGTGGGTCGGCTTTCCACCCTCAATAGCACGTGTGGATGGTCCGTGGACCGCCCCGCGTGTCGGGCGCGCGAGTACCCCTCACTAAGGTATGCGCGATCTACGGCGTGCGGGAGCCGTACGCCATTCCGTTATGGGCATGGACATCGACCGGGAGGCGCCCGCATGACCCGTCCGCTGGTGGGAGACGCTGAATTCGGCAGCCCCGACATCCACCCCGACGCCTGGATCGCCCCGGGGGCGGTGGTGGTGGGGCGCGTCCGCATCGGGGCGGGCAGCAGCGTCTGGTACGGGTCGGTGCTGCGGGCCGACACCGAGGACATCGTCATCGGCGAGCGGTGCGACATCCAGGACCAGTGCGGTCTGCACTCCGATCCCGGTGAGCCGGCGGTGCTGGCTGACCGCGTCAGCCTGGGCCACAAGGCCATGGTGCACGGCGCGGTGGTCGAGGAGGGCGCGCTGGTCGGGATCGGCGCGATCGTGCTCGGCGGCGCCCGGGTCGGCGCGGGCGCCCTGGTCGCCGCGGGCGCGCTCGTCCCTCCGGGCAAGACCGTCCCGGCGGGGACGCTGTGGGCGGGGCTCCCCGGCCGGGTGGTCCGGGAACTGACCGAGGAGGACCGTGCGGGGTTCGCCGCGACGCCGGAGAAATACGCGGGATACGCCCGCCTGCACCGGGACGTTCGCTGGCGTTAGCCGCGCCGGGTTGGCGCGGGCGGCGGCCCGCACGGCAATAGCGGAGTTCCGCGGAAACCCGGGTTGGAAGCGGCGCGGCAATCGCATGCGGTGCGTGTGCGCGGGGACCCGCACGCGGATTCCGCGGAGCGGTTGCGCGGCCGCTGCGGGAGCGCCGCCGTGGTCACCGCCGGCACCGCGCGGCCGCCATGCCGCCGTGCCGTTTCCGTCGTTCGCCGTTGCCCCGCGCGTGCGGCCCGCAATCCGGGCCCGGCCACTTCATACCGCGCTCCGCCGCAGGTCGGAGCGCTGGCACCGCCTCCGGATATCCCACGACTACGAAGGAAAATAGGGCTACCGATTCGGCGGCCCTAGTCCGTTCGGCACCCGGAATGCCGCGAATGGATGCCGCCACAGAACTACATCGGCGGATGACTCAAGAATGGTCCCTCTGGGTCATGCGGCACCGGGCTACTGCCCCGTAGCCTGGTCCGAGGAACGGCCCGGCGGGCCGCGGGAAACCCGGAGAACGGCCGGCCCGGCCTTCGCACCGGACTATTCGATGGAGGTGGGTGCCGGTGAACTCCAACCTCGATACTCGCCTCCACGACCACGTGGCGCTCGCCGAGATCGAGCTGTATTCCGAACTGCTCACGGTCGTCGCCACGGCCGAGGGGCGCCTCACCGTCGAGGAGATCGACGAGGCCCTCGGGGTCGCCCGCGAGCCCGACCCCGAATCGCGGCCGCCCGCGCGCAACCGGGGGAAGCAGCGCCGCCGCCGGCGCCGCAAGTCGCGGCGCTGAGGCGGCGCGCCACCCCGTCGGCCGTGCTCCGGCGCACCCACCTGACGCCACTCCGCGGACGGGACACGTCCGCGGCCTGCGGCGACCTCCCCACTGCGTGCGCCGGATTCCGGTCACGGATACCGACGAGCCAAAATCTATCACTGTCCGTAGTCACCTTGACACAGAGAGAGGAGCGGCAGCCCACTGGGAGCCTTCCCATGCGAGGGCGGCCGCGCCGATTCCACACGTGACCCGGCCATTTTTCGCCCACAGCGAACAGCCCTGGCATAAAAGCAGGTGGCCTCGTCCCGCCCCTCCCCCGGAGCCGCGGCGGGCCGCATAATCGACGGCAGTCCGGTCCACCAGTGCCGCACCGGCCGGACCGCCCCCGCGCGGGGTCCTCCGCACTACCACGCCAGTTGGGAAAGCGTTTACCGCTATCGGGGACCCGCTGGCGAACCGGCTCCGCCGGCAGCCGAAGGAGCAGACACGACATGAGAACCAGCACGAGACGCCCCCTTCTCGGCCTGTTCGCGGCGGCCGCACTGGCCGTCAGCAGCCTCACGACGGGGACCGCCTTCGCCGACGCCCCGGCGGCGCCACGCCAGGCCGCCCCCGACGCCGCGGTCGCCGATTCCACGGGCGCCCCGATCACCCTGGCCGCCTGGCCCGCCCCGACCGCCCAGCGCCCGACCGGCTCCACCATCGCGATCAGCGGCTCGGTCGACGGCGGCAACGCCCGCTACTACGGGACCGGGGAACTGGGCGGTGACGGCCAGGAGGAGGGACAGGACCCGATCTTCCGGCTGGCCGACGGCGCCGCGCTCTCCAACGTCATCATCGGCGCGCCCGCCGCCGACGGGATCCACTGCCAGGGCACCTGCACCCTGCGCAACGTCTGGTGGGAGGACGTCGGCGAGGACGCCGCCACCGCGCGCGGCACCTCCACGTCGCACACCATGACCATCGTCGGCGGCGGCGCCCGGCACGCGGCCGACAAGGTCTTCCAGCACAACGGCGCCGGCACGGTCGTCATCCGCGATTTCGAGGTCCAGGACTTCGCCACCCTGTACCGCTCCTGCGGCAACTGCTCCACCCAGCGCGCCCGGCACGTCATCATCGACAACGTCACGGTGACCGCCCCCGGCAGCCGCCTCGCCGGCATCAACTCCAACTACGGCGACACCGCACGCCTGTCCCGGATCACCATCGTCGGCGACTCCAACCGCCGCGTCGTCCCCTGCCAGCGCTACCGCGGCGTCACCTCCGGCGAGCCCTCCCCGATCGGCAGCGGCCCCGACGGCACGAACTGCCTGTACTCCGCCTCCGACATCACCTACCGCTAGCCCCTCCCGAAGCCTGGGACCGCGGAGCCACCTCCCCCACTCCGCGGCCCCAGGCACCACTGTGTGGACGCCTTGGCCTTGTCCACTTACGGCGGTCAGGACATCTCCGAGCGGCGGATTACCGTACTTCGATTCACCCGCACGAGTAATCTCTGAACTCTCCAGCAACTGAGAGAAAGAGATCGGTCCCCCGTGAGCCTGGCAGACCCTCGAGCAACAGCACGGAAGGACTCGCTGCCGAGGCTCTACGTGTATATCGACGAGACCGGTGATCGCGGATTCGCGGACAGGTCATCCGCTTTCTTTGCGATGACGGCTCTTCTCGTTCCAGAGGAGAGCGACTGGCTCATGCGTTACGCCACCGGGGGCCTACGCGCTCTTATCCAGACCGACAAACCCCTGCACTGGGTCGAGCACTTCAGACGTAAGCACCCCGAAAGGCGGATTCGCGCGGCCGAGGTGCTGGCGCGGCTGCCCGATGTCAGCGTCCTGCACGTAGTCGCCGACAAGGCGACCATCCATCAGGACGCGGGGATACGGACCAACAAGGACCGCTTCTATAACTATCTGACCAAGCTCGTCATGGAGCGGGTGGCACTGTCAGCAGCCACTTGGCCCGGCGGGCCGAGGTCGGCCATTGTGAGACTCGGCGCGGTCAAACAGATGGACCACAAGGAAACCCTGCGTTATCTGGAGCTTGTTCGCGATCGAGGGTCCAGGTTCGTCGTCCCATGGGACCACATCAAATGGCCACCGAAGTGGCTGGGAACCGACTGGGACGGTATCCAGATCGCCGACCTGTACGCTGGGATGCTGCACACGGCTCTCTCGGGGGACGTCACTGATCCGAGCTGTGCGGCTCTGTTCGTGAGATGCGGCCACCAAATCCGTCGGGGACCGCGCGGGCAACTGCTCGGATACGGAATCGAGATCGTCGGAGACGAATCCTTTGTGACTAAAAGATGTTGGTGGCGCGACCTCGCCGGAGCCGATGTATGAAGGAGCCCTCAGGGGGGCTCTGGGGGCCACGACCACCTCAGAGGGTGGAAGGATCCAGTTCCCTGGTTCCGGCCGATCCCAGCAGCCCGCCTGAGGGCTCCAAATATTAGTCCCCCTAAAGATTACCCCGGGCGGGCAGCTGTGAACCACCCCGCTGCCCATTCCAGTCGGACGTGAACACCGTCTCGGGGATCACTCAGACGCTCTCCCTCTCCGGCTCTCCGCTCGCGGGGGCGCCGGGGCTGCCGTCCTTCACCGAGCGGAGCAGGAGCTGGGAGACGTCGACGACCTCCAGGGTCTCGCGGGCCTCCCCCTTGGCCTTCTTCTCGTTGATGGCGTCGCCCAGCATCACCTGGCAGAACGGGCACGCGGTGGAGACGGTGTCCGGGTCGGTGCCCAGGGCCTCGTCGACGCGCTCGGTGTTGATCCGCTTGCCGATGCGCTCCTCCATCCACATGCGCGCGCCGCCGGCGCCGCAGCAGAAGCCCCGCTCCTTGTGGCGGTGCATCTCCACGGTCTGGATACCCGGCACCTGGGCCATGATGTCGCGCGGCGGCGTGTAGACCTTGTTGTGCCGGCCGAGGAAGCACGGGTCGTGGTAGGTGATCTTCTCCTCGATGGGCCGCACCGGGGTGAGCCGCCCCTCCTCGACCAGCTTGGCGAGGAGCTGGCTGTGGTGCACGACCTCGTAGTCGCCGCCGAGCTGCGGGTACTCCCGGCCCAGGGTGTTGAAGCAGTGCGGGCAGCTCGCCACGATGCGGGTGACGCCGGCCTCGTTCAGCGTCTCCACGTTCTGCTGCGCGAGCATCTGGAAGACGAACTCCATGCCGAGGCGCCGGGCCGGATCGCCGGTGCACGCCTCCATGCCGCCGAGTACCGCGAACTTCACGCCCGCGATGTGCAGGAGTTCGGCGATGGCCTTCGTGGTCTTCTTCGCGCGGTCCTCCAGCGCGCCGGCGCAGCCGACCCAGAAGAGGTACTCCGTGCCCTCGGGGATCCGGTCCTCGACCACCGGGACCTCGATGGGGTCGTCGAGCGCGGCCAGTTCCGCGACCCAGTCGAGGCGCCGCTCCTCGCTCACGCCCCACGGGTTGCCCTTGTTCTCCAGGTTCTTCAGCAGCGTGCTGGCCTCGGAGGGGAAGCTGGACTCGATCATCACCTGGTAGCGGCGCATGTCGAGGATGTGGTCCACGTGCTCGATGTCCACCGGGCACTGCTCGACGCAGGCGCCGCAGTTGGTGCAGGACCACAGGACGTCGGGGTGGATGACGCCGTTCTCCTCCTCGGTGCCCACGAGCGGGCGCTCCAGCAGGGAGAGCACGTCGGCGGGGACGTTCTCGCGCTCCTTCTCGTCCATCATCAGGTAGGGCGCCGAGGCGTAGGCGTGGTCCCGCAGGTCCATGACGAGCTTCTTCGGCGAGAGCGGCTTGCCGGTGTTCCACGCCGGGCACTGGGACTGGCACCGGCCGCACTCCGTGCAGGTGGTGAAGTCGAGCAGCCCCTTCCACGTGAACTCCTCGACCCTGCCCACGCCGAACGGGTCCTCGTCGGGGTCGGCCTCCTCGAAGTCGAGCGGCTTCCCCTCGCGGTTCAGCATCTGCTTGGCCGGGCCGAGCGCGGGTCCGCCGTCCGGCTCGCGCTTGAAGTAGATGTTGAAGAACGCCGCGAACCGGTGCCAGGCGACCCCCATGGTGAGGTTGCGGGCCACGACCACGAACCACGCCATGGAGATGAGGATCTTCAGCACCGCGAGCGCGAAGATCCAGTTCTGCACCGCCGCCGTGGAGAGGCCGGAGAAGGCGACCACGAGCGGGTAGCTGATCGCGAAGTGCGCGTTGTAGGAGTCGACCCCCTGGAGGACGCCCTCCATGCCGCGCAGCCCGAGGATCAGCAGCGGGATCGCGATGATCACCGCCTCGACGAAGTAGGCGCGCGGGAAGCTCGATCCCTCGAACCGCGACTGCCGGCCGAGTCGGCGCGGGTGGTTGATCTGCCGGATGGCGGCGAGGACGAGGATGCCGATCACGGTGGCCAGCGCGAACAGCTCGGTGATGATCTCGAACGGCGCGAAGTGCCCGATGACCGGGAGTACGAAGCCCGGGTCGAACAGCTGGCCGTACGCCTGCGCCAGGGTCGGCACGAGCAGGAGGAAGCCGAACGCCACCCACCAGTGGGCCACGCCCACGATGCTCCACTTGAGCATCTTCGTGTGGCCGACCGTCTCCACGAGCATGTTGCGCAGGCGCGGCCAGAACGGCCCGAAGCGGTCGGGCGCGGGCCGGCCGAGGCGCACGATCCGCACCATGCGGACGATGCCGCGCACGAACATGACCGTCGCCGCGACGGACACGGCCAGGGTGACGAGCACCAGGCCCAGTTTCACAGCGCTCACGAGCCGCGGCCTCCCATTTCTGCAGTGCCTGCAGTCAGATGCTTCCTCGGTGCTGCGGTGCGCCCGCACCGAGCCCCCTCATGTTACTAGCGAGTAGGCAGGGGCGGTCGGCCGCGTGCGGCCGAGCACCCGACCCCGGCCCGACGAGGATCGATCCGACCGGTCACTCCCTACGTTAGTGAGCCCCGGTCGCCGGTGGCACACGGCGGACCGGCCACCACCCGCCGACCCGGAGGCGACTCGGGGACCTCCCCCATCC
>NZ_QEIO01000051.1 GCF_003336425.1 Marinitenerispora sediminis
GTTGTCGTGCACGCCGACGCGCTCGACCCCCAGCACCTCGGCGAAGACCCCCGCCAGCACCCGCTCCGCCTCGGTACGCGGCGCGACGTGGCGCACCGCGTCGTCGGCGCCCTCCTCCGGGGCCGGGAGCGCGCGCCGGTCGACCTTCCCGTTGGCGGTCACCGGCATGGCGTCCAGCCGGACCAGCACCGCCGGCACCAGGTACTCCGGCAGCGTCTCGGCGAGCCGGGCGCGGACCGCGGCGGGGTCGGTGTCCGGCGCGTCGGCGACCAGGTAGCCGACCAGCCGGTGACCGCCGGACGCGGCCGGGCGCACCAGGACGGCGGCCTCGGCGACCCCGGGCTGGCGCAGCAGCGCGGCCTCCACCTCACCGGGCTCGATCCGGAAGCCGCGGATCTTCACCTGCGCGTCGGCCCGGCCGACGAACTCCAACTGGCCGTCAGCTCTCCAGCGCACCAGGTCCCCGGTCCGGTACAGCCGCTCCCCCGAACCCGACGGGTCCGCGACGAACCGCTCGGCGGTCGCGTCCGGCCGCCGCCAATAGCCGCGGGCCACGCCCGCGCCTCCGACGTAGAGCTCGCCGACCACCCCGGCCGGGACCGCCCGCAGCAGCCCGTCCAGCACCAGCACCCGCATGCCGTCCAGCGGACCGCCGATCGGCGGGACCCCCGCGAGCGCGGCCTCGTCGAGGTCGGCGCAGGTGGCGAAGGTGGTCGTCTCGGTCGGGCCGTACCCGTTGGCCACGCGGGTGTCCGGGCAGGCGGCGAGCACGTGGCGGACCGCGTTCGGGTTCGCCGCCTCCCCACCGGTCAGCACCTCGCGGAGCCCCGCGAAGCACCCCGGCTCCTCGTGGGCGAACAGGTTGAACAGCGAGGCGGTCAGGAAGGCGCCGGTGACGGCGTGCTCGGCGACCACGGCCGCGAACGCCCGGGCGTCCAGCCGCCCGGGCGGTGCGACGACCACGGTGCCGCCGGACAGCAGCGGCGCCCAGATCTCGTAGGTGGCGGCGTCGAAGGCGTGCGACGAGTGGAAGAGCACCCGGTCGTGCCGGCCGCCCCGCCACCGGCGGTCGGCGGCGAGCGCGGTGACGTCGCCGTGCGTGACGGCCACCCCCTTGGGAGCGCCACTCGACCCCGAGGTGAACATGACGTAGGCCAGGCGGCGCGGGTCCGGGCCGGCGGCGTCCGCGGCGGCACCGACCACCGCGGGGGCCGCGCCGGCGGGCCGGCCGCGCTCGTCCAGGACCACGGTCGGCCGCTGCCCGCCGGCGGGCAGCCGGCCGGCCGAGGCGGTGTCGGTGAGGACGCACGCCGCGTCCGTCTCGGCGACCAGCCGGCCGATCCGCTCGGCCGGATCGCCGGGGTGCGCCGGCACGTAGCAGCCGCCGGCGCGCAGCACCGCGAGCATCGCGACCACGACGTGCGCGCCCCGCTCCAGGACCAGCACCACGGGCGACTCGGCGCGCACCCCGTGGGCACGCAGCCGGGCGGCCAGCGCGCGGGCGCGCTCGTCGAGCTCCGCGTAGGTCAGTTCGCCGTCCGGCCCCGCCAGCGCGCACGCGTCCGGGGTCGCCGCGACCTGCTGCGCGAACCGGTCCGTGATCGCCACGGGCGGGGCCGCCGGGCCACCCCGGCCGCTCCTGCGCAGCAGCTCGCGTTCCGCGGCGGGCAGCAGGTCGAGTTCGGCCAGCCGGCGCTCGGGGTCGGCGACCGCCAGCGCGACGAGTTCCAGCAGCGCGTCGGCGAGGCGGGCGATCCGGTCGGCCGCGAAGAGGTCGGTGTTGTACTCGATCGCCACCCGCAGGCCGCCGTCGCGCTCCTGGAACTCGAAGACGAGGTCGAACAGCGACGACGTCCGGGGCAGCACCACCTCCTCGACGGCCAGCCCGTCCAGCTCGAACCGCCCGCTGTGCGCGTTCTGCAGCACGACCATCGCCTGGAAGAGCGGGGTGCGGCTGGGGTCGCGCTCGGTGACCAGTTCCTCGACCAGCCGGTCGAACGGAACCTCGTTGTCGAACGCCTCCCGCACGGTGCCGCGCACGCCGGCGAGGAACGCGGCGACGGTGGCGGAGCGCTCCAGCACCAACCGGACCACCACCGGGTTGACGAAGAAGCCCACCAGGTCCTCGGTCTGGCGGTGGTAGCGCCCGGCGGAGGCCACCCCCACGGCGACGTCGCGGCTGCCCGACGCGGTGGCGAGCAGCAGCTGGGTGAGGGCGGTGAGCGTCACGAACAGCGTGCCGCCGTAGCGGCCCCCGAGCTCCCGCAGCGCGGCGGTGTCGGGTGCCGGCACCGTGCGGCGGTGCACGGCGCCGGCGGTCGTGCGGACCGGAGGGCGGGGATGGTCGGTCGGGAGCTCCAGCGGACGCACCCCGGCCAGCCGCTCCGCCCAGAAGTCGAGCCGGTCCCGCAGCCGGGGACCGGACCAGTGCCCGTCCTCCCACACCGCGAAGTCGGCGTAGCGCACCGGCAGGTCGGGCAGCGGTCCGGCGCCGGACCCGCTCTCGGCGCGGTACAGCGCGGCGAGGTCGCGGACCAGGACGTCCAGCGACCAGCCGTCGCTCACGATGTGGTGCGCGCTCAGCACCAGCACGTGCTCCTCGGCGGCGAGCCGGACCAGCAGCGCCCGGAACAGCGGTCCCCGCTCCAGGTCGAACGGCCGCTCCGCCTCGGCCGACAGCAGGGCGCCGAGCTCCGGTTCGCGGGCCACCGGGTCGAGGGCGCTCAGGTCCGCCTCGGTGAGGTCCACCCGCGCGTCGGCCGCGTCGCCGACCCGCTGCACCGGCGCGCCGTCCACCTCGTGGAAGGTGGTCCGCAGGCTCTCGTGCCGGAGGAGCAGCCCGTGCAGGGCGGCCGCCAGCGCGGCTGCCGACAGCGGGCCGCGCAGCCGGTACCCGCTCCCGGTGTAGTACTCGGTACCGCCGGTCTCGTACCGGTCCAGGAACCACAGTCGGCGCTGGGCGGAGGAGAGCGGCGCGGGACGGTCCGGGTCGGCGGGCGGGATCGCCCCGGCGCCGCCGGTGAGCCCGTGGGCGGCCAGGCCCGCGACGGTGGGGTGCGCGAACAGGGCGCGCCGGTCCGCGGCCGCGCCCAGGCGGGCCTCGATCCGGGAGAGGACGCGGGCGGCGAGGATCGAGTCGCCGCCGAGCTCGAAGAAGTCCGCGTGGATCCCGACCCGGGGCACGCCCAGCGCCGCCGCGAACTCCTCGGCGATGGCGTGCTCGGTCGCGTCGCGGGGGGCGGAGTGGGGCTCCGCCGGGGCGGCGGCCTCCGGGGCGGGCAGCGCCGCCCGGTCGATCTTGCCGTTGACGGTGGTGGGCAGCGCGTCGAGCAGGACGGCCGCCGAGGGCACCATGTAGCCGGGCAGGGTCCGGCCGAGGGCGGCCCGGACGCCGGCGGGGGCGAGGCCGGCGCCGGGCGACGGCACGACGTAGGCCACCAGCCGCGGGCGGCCCGGGCGGTCCTCGCGCAGCACCACCGCCGCGTGCCGCACGCCGGGCAGCGCGGTGAGGGCCGCCTCGACCTCGCCCGGTTCGATCCGGTGGCCGCGCAGCTTGACCTGCTGGTCGGTCCGCCCGGCGAACTCCGGCTCGCCGTCGGGCCGCACCCGCGCCCGGTCGCCGGTCCGGTACATCCGGGCGCCCGGCGGCCCGAACGGGTCGGCGACGAACCGCTCCGCGGTCAGGCCCGGCCGCCGCCAGTACCCGCGGGCCAGTCCGGCTCCGCCCACGTACAGCTCACCGACCCCGCCGGGCCCGACCGGGCGCAGCCCGGCGTCCAGGACGTACACCGCGGTACCGTCGACCGCCCGGCCCAGCGGCGGGGTCCCGCCGCCGGACAGCGGAGCGCTCATCGTGGCGCAGACGGTGGTCTCCGTCGGCCCGTACCCGTTGAGGAGCACGCGGCCGCGGGACCAGGTGTCCGCGAGTTCGCCGGGGCACGCCTCGCCGGCGACCATCATCGTGCCCAGGTCGGGGAGGTCCGCGCCGGGCAGGCCCGGCAGCACGGCCGGCGGCAGGACGGCGTGCGTGACGCGGTGCTCGCGCAGGGTGCGCGCGAGGGCGTCGCCGAGCAGCCGTTCGCGGGGCGGCACCACCAGGGCGGCGCCGTTGAGCAGCGCCATGCAGAGCTCGAAGACCGCGGCGTCGAACCCGGGCGAGGCGAACTGCAGCACGCGGGAGTCCGGCCGCACCCGCATGCGCTCGCGCTGCGTCCGGGCGAGGTCGGCGACGCCGCGGTGCGGCACCACGACGCCCTTCGGGCGTCCCGTCGACCCCGAGGTGTAGATCAGGTAGGCGGCGTCGTCCGGTCCGAGGTCCGCGCGGACCGGGCGGGCGGCGGTGTCGTCCGCCCGCTCGACCGGGATGCGCCGGACGCCCTCGGGTGGCGCGTCGAGCAGGCGGCCCTGGGCGAGCAGGAGCCGGGCACCGGAGTCGGCGAGCATGTACTCCAGCCGCCGCCTCGGATGCGCGGGGTCCAGCGGCAGGTACACGCCGCCGGCCCGCATGACGGCGAGCGGCGCGACGACCGATTCCGCGCCCCGGTGCACGCAGACCCCGACGAAGGCGCCCCGCGTGATCCCGCTCTCGACGAGGACCACGGCCAGCCGGTCCACCCGGTCGCGCAGCTCCGCGTAGCTCAGCGTCCCCGACTCCGTCACCAGCGCCGTCCCCTCCGGCCCGGCGAGCACCCGCTCGTCGAACAGGTCCGGCACCGGCCGCGCCGCGCCGGGGACGGCGTCGCTCCGCTCGGCTTCGTGGGCAGCACGCACGTTGGCTCCTTCTCGGGGTCAGGACTGGGGCGGCGGTGGGATCCGCCGGTCGCGCGGCGGCCCGGCGGCGGGAACGCGGGGAGCACCAGCGCGAGGCCGGGCAGGCGGGCGCGAGACCGCTCCGCGCCGGGGCCCGGGCGGCGGCCGAGGCGGCCCGTGGGGTCGCGGTCAGGCCGCGCGCCGGACGGCGGCTCCGGCGCGGCGCAGCGTCCGGCCGTTGTACTGCAGGGCGCCGGGCAGGAACCGGCCGGTGAACGCCGTTCCCGGGGCAGCGTCGCCGCCGTCGGCGGCGGCGGGGCGGACGGTGAAGGCGAGGTCGGCGCCGACCGTCAGCGCCCCGGAGAAGCCGTTGGAGACGTCGAACCGGAGGCCGCCCCGGGCGTCCGGGGCGACCCGGACCGCGATGTCGCCGTTGGCGTAGGCGCCGGCGAACCGTTCGACGGCGCACGGCGGCCGCCCGCTCGGTACGGGCTGGTGGTAGTGCCCGACGCGCAGTCCGGCGTTGTGGAGCTCCACGACCAGGTCCTCCCACATCGCCAGCCCGCTGGTGGCGTTGGTGGTGAGCGCCACCGCGGTCCGGCCGGCGGGGTGCACCCGGACGTTGCAGGTGCCGCCGTCGAGCGTGCCGTCATGGCCGAGCCACACGGTGTCGCCCGCCCGGTAGCGGCCCCAGCCGGCACCCCAGCCGTCGGCCAGGCCGAACGGGACGGCCGCGGGAACGGCGCGGGCCATCTCCGCCAGCACCTCGGGCGCGGCGATGTCGGCGGCCAGGGCCGCGTCGTCCTCGGTCATGAAGGCGCGTGCGAAGTCCACCAGGTCGCCGGCGCCGCCCGCGAGGCCGCCGGCGGCGGCGAGGGTCGGCTCCACGTGGAAGTCCACCGGCGCCACCCGCCCGGTCCGGGCTTCCACCGTGTGGCCGCTCACCGTCGCCGGCCGGGCGCCGGGCCGGCGGGCGTCGTACACGAAGGCCAGGCGCAGACCGGTGGGCGCCGCCAGGTACCCCTCCAGCGCCTCCCACCAGTCGAGGCCGGTGAGCACCTCGACGAGATGGGCCGCGACCGCGTAGCCGGTGTTGGAGTAGGAGAACGCGGTGCCGGGCGCGCCGACCGGCTCCTGCCGCAGCACGGAGTCGAAGTGCCGGCGCAGCGAGGTTCCGCGCAGCGGCTCGCCCGCGTGGTCGGAGACCAGGCCCGCCGTGTGGCTGAGCAGCTGCCGCGCCGTCGCCGCGGCCAGCGGATGGTGCGGCGCGATCCTCCGCGCGCCGAGGTGCTCGCCGATCGGCCGGTCGAGGTCGAGCTCGCCCTCCTCCACCAGCTGCATGGCCAGGGCGGCGGTGAAGACCTTGCTGACGGATCCGAACGCGAACCGGGAGCGGGGCGAGACGGGTTCCGGGCTCTCGACGCGCTCCACGCCGTGGCACAGCTCGAACCGTTCACCCTCGCGGTAGATCGCGAGCTGCGCTCCCGGAACGCGGTGCCGGCAGGCCAGCTTCGCCAGCACGTCGGCCACGTGACCTCGGTCCATCGCTCTCCCCCTCCGGCGCGTGCGTCGGCGACGACCCGGTGCGCGCGTCCTGCTCTCCCTCCAGCGGTACAGCCCGCTCTAGGTGCGGGGTAGAGCTGGCTGTACCTCTGTTGGAGGCTTCCGGATATTGCGGGGAATCCGCAACTGTATCCGGCGCAGGCCGAAAACCACGGACGTTTACCCCGATCACTCGTCGAACCGGTACCTCGTACGAGAAAATCCGTTATATCGGCGACGCAATGGCGAGAACTCTCCACGGATCCGCATTTCCCCCGCACGCCTTGCCGAAAATGACAGAACGGGCTTTTCCCCCGATTTCAAGAGCAGTGCGGTCGACCGCTGTCCGGACTGCCCGGCCGCGCGGCCGGCGTGGACGGGACGAGTCACCGCAGGTACCGGCGCGTCCGCGCGGAAGGCGCGGCAGGCACCGGGCGGGCCCGCGCCGCCGCGCGGGTCCGAACACCTCCGGGGCACGCGGCCCCGTGGCCGCTGTCGGCCGCGTCGCGTGCGGGCGAATACCTGACTTCCCGACCGCGCCTCTGATAGCGCCGCCGCCATTAACCACCGGTTCGCACATGACCGTTCCATGGCGCTTTCCGACCGCGGTCCTTCGGCGGTTCGGCGGTCCCCGCATTCCGCGCCCGTGTCCCTGGAATCCCTCCGGGGCCGGCCATCGGGACGGCGTGGCGCGCCCGGCGGCGCGTCCGCGGAGCCACGCCCGAGGCCGCGCGGGCGGGCGGACGCACCGCCGCTCCGGCACCGCCGGGCGGGCCCCCAGAGGGCGCCCGGCCGACGGGCGCCGGCCCCCGCCGGGGCGGGGCTGCCGAGCGGCAGGCGGGCGCCTCCGGAGGCGGTACGGCGGCCGCGGGCCGGTGCGGCCCGTCCCTGTCGTCCGGCGCCGCGGCGCCGGCGACCACGCCCCCATGACGGCGGCGGCCGCCGCCCGAAAAAAAATCGGTGCGACGGCCGCCGTAGGGACCGGAAAGAGGGAATCGGTCGTGTTATCGTTTTCCGGCCAGGAAACGTTCGCGTTCTCGGCCGGACCACAATTCGCGGCCCCGCCATGGCCACCATGTTGCGGTCCGCCCCTCGGGGATCATCCGGTCCAGCCGGATCATGAGCCGCAAGGCGAGTCCACCGGCGATCATCCCGGCCACCAGGTCGGTGAACCAGTGAAAGTGCAGGAATGCGGAGACCGCCGACTGGATGATGGCGATCGAGACGATGGCGTAGGCCAGCCTGCGGATGATGTGCGGGCGCGCTGCACGGTACCGGATGATGAGGAACAGCACGAGGCCGTAGATGCAGATGGCGTTGGCTCCGTGGCCCGACGGGAACGACACCCCGCCGTTGTCGGAGAAGAACGAGGGGTCCAGGGTCCGCGGGTGGTTGCGCGCCAGGAGCAGCTTCATCGACGCGACCAGGCAGATCATGCCGAAGACGCCAGACGCGCCGAGGATGATCGGGCGCCATGAGCGGTGCCAGTAGGCGAGCTGGAACGCGACGAGGGTGAGCACCGGCAGCGCCACGAACCGCGAGGCGATCGTGTCCGGCCAGAGGATGAGGAAGACCCGCACCTCCGACCAGTAGGGCCGCGGAAGGGTGTTGATCAGGTTGTCGATCGGATGCAGCGGCCCGGCCGCGAGCACCGTCATGGTGATCAACGCCACAGCGAGGCCGATGGCGATCTTGTCCGACGCCAGCCCCCAGATGATCTCGCCCCAGCTGGGCCAGGTCACCGTCGGTGCCGGGCGGCGTGAGCCGGCGAGACGGCCCGGGGAGCGCCTTCGGCGCTCGATCCCGCCGTCGCCGGCGACTCTGTGGAGGTACGAGGGAATCCCGGCCCGATAAGGCGGCTTCGGCCGGATCCGCAATGTGTGCATCATGTGCTCAGTGCTGTCTCACGAGGTGTGGGCTGGCCTGCGGCACGGTCGTGCGTAAGGGGGACGGGCTCGCCGCTGGATCTGGTTGTCGGGTCGTGGTCGGGCGGACGCGCCGGGTGACGCGCCCGGTGCAGCCGGGAATCGGGGGTTCCGAGTGCCGACGCGAGGCCCGCCGCCGGGGGGCGACGAGGGTGACCGCGGCGGACCGCGGGGCCTCTCACCACGGATCCGTCGACCCCTCGGGGGCGGGTCGTCAGGCCGCGGCGGCCAGTTTTCAGAACATTTCCGACAGGAGAGCATAGCGCCCCGCGGTGTCACCGCATGCGAAGCCCCATTGAATACGATCGTCCTACCTCGCGCTTTGCCCACGGGTAAGGCGGCGAGCGCGGATTGTTCACCATGGTGGCACCCCGGCGTCCCGTGTCAACACACATCCGCACCGCGCGTCCGCTCGGCGTGCCGGCCGTGTGGCACCCTCTCTGAGGGGCTGACGCCCGCCCCGAGCACCAAGAGAAAGGCCGTTGATGGTCGACCTCCCTGAGAGGCCGGAAGACACCTCGCGATTGGCCCGCAACCCACTGCGGGAGCAGATCCGGCGCGTCCTCGTCGACGGGCTGCTCTCCGGGCGGTGGCAGCCGGGCGAGCGCATCGTCGAGCGGCGTGTCGCGGCGGAACTCAACGTGAGCCAGGCGCCGGTGCGGGAGGCGCTGCGCGAACTGGAGACACTGCGGCTGATCGAGTCGGTTCCGAACAAGGGAGCCCGCGTCCGGGACTTCGGAGTCGCGGACATGGCGGAGATCTACCCCGTGCGGGCCGGGTTGGAACTGGTGGCGGCCGAGTTGGCCGCCGACCGGCTCGCCGACGACATCCGGCCGCTGGAGCGCGAGGTGGAGGCGCTGCGGCGGGCCACGGCCGTCGGCGACGTCGAGGAGCAGATCCGGCACAGCGTGGAGTTCCACCGCGAGATCGTCCGCGCCGCCGACAACAGCGTGCTGCTGCACACCTGGGAGTCGCTGGGGGTGGAGGTCTGGACGGCGCTCTCGGTCCGCTGGCTGCACATGGAGCTGCACGCCAAGGCCGCCGACCACCGCCAGATCACCGAGGCGTTCCGGCGGCGCGACCCGCAGGCCGGGCGGATGCTCAGCGACCACGTGCTCAACTACGTCGAGGCGGCACTGAAGTCGCGCGACGCGGTGGGATAGCGTGGCGGCGCGCCGGGCGATCATGCCCGCGGCGCCCCTGGCCATACCGTACGAATAGTCGTGGATGTCCCCTAAAGTCGTATTGATCGATCATCGATCAGTACGTAGAGTGTGCGCGACGAACGTCACACCGCACAGCCACTCTCGCGCGCCCGCCGTTGAGCCCGGCGCCGGCGCGGGGTCCATGGCCGCCCGTATCCGTGGGGCCGTTGACCCGGTCTGCTCCGAGCCCACCGGCCCGGAGCCGGCCGCCACGCACGTAGAAAGGCACCAGCATGGCTGACACGGCCAAGCCGAAGGGCGGCGGCACCGCCAGGAGTACGGGCGGCCGCCGGCGGAGCCGGAAGGACGCGGCGCCGAGCATCGCCGACGAGCAGCCGAAGACGCTGCTGGAGTACTACCGGCAGATGCTGCTGATCCGCCGGTTCGAGGAGCGGACCGCGCAGGCCTACACCCAGGCCCGGATCGGTGGTTACTGCCACCTGAACCTGGGTGAGGAGGCCACCATCGTCGGCCTCATGACCGCGCTCCAGGAGCGCGACTACCTCTTCACCAACTACCGCGAGCACGGCTACGCGATCGGCAAGGGCATCCACCCGCGGCGCGTCATGGCCGAGCTGTACGGCCGCAGCACCGGCGTGTCCAAGGGCTGGGGCGGCTCCATGCACATGTTCGACACCGAGACCCGGATGCTCGGCGGCTACGGCATCGTGGGCGGGCAGCTCCCGCTGGCCACCGGCGCGGCGCTCGCCGTGTCCTACCGGGGCGGCGACGAGGTCGTCATGTGCCAGATGGGCGACGGCACCACCAACATCGGCGCCTGGCACGAGTCGCTGAACATCGCCTCGCTGTGGAACCTGCCGGTCGTCTTCGTGGTGATCAACAACTACACCGGCATGGGCACCACCGTGGAGAAGTCCTCCGCCGAGCCGGAGCTGTACAAGCGCGGCTCCGCGTTCCGCATCGAGGGCGTCCGGGTGGACGGCCAGGACGTGCTCGCGGTGCGCGACGCGGCGACCGACCTGGTGGAGCGCGCCCGTTCCGAGCAGCGCCCCTTCCTGCTGGAGGCGATGAGCCACCGGATGAAGGGCCACTCGGTCGTGGACCCGGCCAAGTACCGGACCCCCGAACAGGTCGAGGAGGCCAAGGCCAACGACCCGGTCGCGTCGTTCGAGTCCCAGCTGCTGGAGGCCGGCGTGCTGACCGAGGAGCTGAAGCAGGAGATCGCCGACTCCGTACGCGACGAGGTGACCGACGCCGCGGACTTCGCCGAGAACAGCCCGCACCCGGACGTCGCCACCCTCTTCGACTACACCTACGCCACCCCCGTGGCGAACGAGTCGCGTCGCATGCCCGCCGACCCGGTGTTCGCCGACTAGATAAGGAGCGGGAATCTTGTCTGTGATCACCTACCGTCAGGCGCTGCGCGACACGCTTCGCGCGGAGATGCACCGCGACGAGAACGTCTTCCTCCTGGGCGAGGAGATCGGCGTCTTCGAGGGCTCCTACAAGATCACGGAGGGGCTGCTCAAGGAGTTCGGCGAGCGCCGGGTCCGCGACACCCCGATCGCCGAGGAGGGCTTCGTGGGCGCCGCGGTGGGCGCGGCCATGCTCGGTCTGCGGCCCGTCGTCGAGCTGATGACGATCAACTTCTCCCTGATCGCCATCGACCAGATCATCAACCACGCCGCGAAGATCTACGGCATGTTCGGCGGCCAGACCAGCGTTCCCATGGTCATCCGCACACCCGGCGGCGGCGGCCAGCAGCTGGGCGCCACGCACTCCCAGAACATCGAACTGTTCTACTCCTTCATCCCCGGGCTGAAGGTGCTCGCCCCGAGCACCCCGGCGGAGGCCGCGTCCATGCTGCGGGCCGCCATCCGCGACGACGACCCGGTGCTGTTCCTGGAGAACCTCGGCCTGTACAACACCAAGGGCGAGGTCCCCGACGGTGACGACACCGTCGCCGAGATCGGCCGGGCGGCCGTGACCCGCGAGGGCACCGACATCACGCTGATCGGCTACTCCCGGATGGCCATGGTGGCCAGCCAGGTGGCGGAGAAGCTGGCCGAGGAGGGCATCAGCGTCGAGGTCGTCGACCTGCGCAGTCTCCGTCCGCTGGACCGTGAGACGATCGTGGAGTCGGTACGCAAGACCGGCTGCGCGGTGGTCGCCGAGGACGACTGGCTGACCTACGGCATCGGCGCCGAGATCGCCGCCTCCATCCAGGAGGGCGCCTTCGACTGGCTGGACGCCCCGGTACGCCGGGTCGCCATGGCCGAGGTGCCCATGCCGTACGCCAAGCCGCTGGAGACGGCCGCCCTGCCGTCGCCGGAGTCGCTGATCACCGCCGTCCACGAAACCCTCCGCGCCGTCGGTCGGCGGGTCGGGTGAAGGGGAAGAACACCACGATGACTGAGATCCACATGCCGCGCCTCTCCGACACCATGGAGGAGGGGGTCATCAGCTCCTGGCAGAAGCAGGTCGGCGACAAGGTGTCCCCCGGTGACGTCCTGGTCGAGATCGAGACCGACAAGGCCGTCATGGAGTACGAGGCGTACGAGGAGGGCTTCCTCGTCAAGCAGTCGGTCAAGGAGGGCGACACGGTCCCCATCGGCGCCGTGATCGGCGTCCTGGGCGCCTCTCCCGACGCCGCCCCGGAGGAGTCCGGTGGCGCGGCCCCCGCGCCGGCCGAGCCCGCGGAGGCCCCCGCCGCCGAGGCGGCGGAGGCTGCGGAGCCCGCCGAAGCGCCCGCGCCCGCGGAGCCCGCGACCGCCGAGGCCGGCGCCCCGCGCACCCGCACCTCCCCGCTGGCCCGGCGGCTGGCCAAGGAGTACGGCCTGGACATCGACCAGATCGAGGGGTCGGGCCCGAAGGGCCGGGTGGTACGCGCCGACATCGAGGCCGCCGCCAAGCAGCGCGAGACGCGGCCGGCCGCGGCGCAGCCGGCGCCCGCCGCGCAGCCCGCGTTCGACGACGGCCGCGACTCCGAGGAAGTCGCGATCAACAATGTCCGCAAGGTCATCGCCCGCCGACTGGTGCAGAGCAAGCAGGAGGTCCCGCACTTCTACCTGCGGCGCACCATCGACGCCGAGGCACTCAAGGCGTTCCGCGTCCAGGTCAACGAGCAGCTCGCGAGCACCGGCGGCAAGGTCAGCGTCAACGACCTCATCGTCAAGGCGGTCGCCACCGTGCTGCGCCGCCACCCGGCGGTCAACTCGTCGTGGGTGGACGACAAGCTGCTCCGGCACAACCGGATCAACGTCGGCATCGCCGTGGCGGTCGACACGGGTCTCGTGGTCCCCGTCCTGCACGACACCGACAAGACCCCGCTGTCGGAGATCGCGCGGCGCTCCCGCGAGCTGGCCGGCAAGGCGCGCGACGGCAAGCTGAAGCCGCAGGAGATGAGCGGCGGTACGTTCAGCGTCAGCAACCTGGGCATGCTGGGCGTCGACAGCTTCGCCGCCGTCATCAACCCGCCGGAGGCCGCCATCCTCGCCGTCGGCGCCATGCGGCAGGTGCCGGTGGTCCGCGACGGTGAGATCGTCGCCCGGCACACCATCGCCCTGGAGCTGTCCGTCGACCACCGCGCGATCGACGGTGCGGTCGGCGCCGAGTTCCTGAAGGACCTGGCCGAGGTCCTGGAAGAGCCGATGCGCATCATCCTGTAGTCCGACACCCGAATGCCCGCGCCCCGGCCGCCGGGGCGCGGGCATTCGGCCGTTCCTGGGCAGGGCGCGGCGCCGGCCGGGCACGCTGCCCGCCCCGGCGTCGTTGGACGCACGGGCCCGCGGTCGGGGCCGGGGTCCCCGGCACGACCGTCCTCTGACCACGGGCCGCCTCGACCGAGAAGGGATTCCATGACCGACCACCACCCGTCCGGCCCGACCGTCGAGGTGCGGCCCGCCGCGCCGGAGGACACACCCGCGGTCGCCGAGAGCCTGGCGGACGCGTTCGCCGACTACAGCTGGACACGCTGGGCGCTACCGGACGACGACTACCACACGCGGCTGCGGGCGATGCAGCTGTACTTCCTCGACCACGTCGGGCTGCCGCACGGCCGGGTCTGGGTGACGGACGACCTCGCCGCGGCGGCGGTGTGGACCTGTCCCGACACCGAGGTGCCGGCGGAGGTGTTCACCGCTCCGGAGCTCACCGGGCTCTACGGCGACCGGGCAGCGCCCGTGGGGCGCGCGGACGCGCTGCTCGCTCCGCACCGCCCCACCGAGCCGTGCTGGTTCCTGGCCACCGTCGGCGTCCGCCGGGCCGCCCAGGGGCACGGGCTCGGCGGCCGGGTCATCGCCGCCGGGCTGCGCGCCGCGGACGAGAGCGGCCGCCCGGCGTTCCTGGAGACCTCCGAGCCGCGCAACGTGCGGTTCTACCAGCGGCTCGGCTTCACGGTCACGGCCGAGGTCCGGCTGCCGGACGACGCACCTGTCACCTGGTGCATGCTCCGCGAACCCCGGGACAGGTAACCGGGCCGGGCGGCGCGCCCGGAGCGGCCCGCGGCCGGGCGTCCCCGGTCACGGGCCGCTCCGCGTTCGATGTTCCACGTGAAACCACGCGCCGGCCCGACCGGTGCCGGACAGCTGGAAGCTGGAGTTCCACCCGGCCGTTCCCCTCTCCCGTTGTCACTCCTCCGACGCACGATCGAGGCACCGTTGACTCCCCGACGTGTCAGGAGGACACCGTGCGGCTGTGGCCTGTCCGCCGGAAGCACACCCCCGCCGACCCCGACGCTGGCTCCCCCGCGGGCACGGCGCCGCCGGCCCTCGCCCGGCGGTGGTGGCAGAAGTACGACGAGGAGGTGGCCGCGGCCCGCTGGTGGCGGGTCGCCGGCCGGCTGCCCGCCCTGGTCGGGCAGGCACTCCGCCTGGCGTGGCGGGCCAGCCGGACCGACACGGCGGCGACCGTCGCCCTCAACCTGCTCGCCGGAGTCTGCACCGCCGCGGCCCTGGTGGCCACCGCCGGGGTCCTGGAGCAGCTGTTCGCGGCCGGCCCCACTCCCGACCGCGTCCGCGCCGCGGTACCCGCGCTGCTGCTCGTCGCCGGAGCAGCGCTGCTGCGCGGCGCCCTCTCGGCCGCCGCCGGCTGGTCCCAGGCCCGCCTCGCCCCACACGTCGAACGGATGGCCGAGCTGCGGCTGCTCCGCCTGGCCGCCGAGATCGACCTAGCGGCGTTCGACGACCCCGAGTTCCACGACGCGCTGTACCGCGCGAGCTCCCGGGGCATCGAGGAAGCCAAGGCCGTGGTCGCCCGGTCGGTCGACGTACTCACCGGGCTGGTGGGGCTGGTGGCGGCGGCCGGCGTGCTGACCGTGCTGCACCCGGTGCTGCTGCCGCTCCTGGTGTGCGCGGTGCTCCCGGAGGGCTGGGCTGCGTCGGAGGCGGCGCGGATGCGGCACGCCCTGCTGATGGCCATGACGGAGAAGCGGCGGCGGAAGTGGCTGCTCTCCGACCTGCTGACGGACCGGCGCACCGCGGCCGAGGTCCGCTCCTTCACCATGCGGGACCGGCTGCTGGCCGACTTCGACCAGGTCGCCCGCACCGAGCGCGACGCCCAGCTCGCGCTCGCCCGCCGGCAGACCGGTGTCCGGCTGCTCGGCGACGCCGCGGGCGGGCTCGCCACCGCCGGGGTCTACACGGTCCTGGGGCTCCTGCTGGCCGCCGGTGCGATGCCGCTGGCGGTCGCCGGTACCGCCGTGCTCGCCATCCGCACCGGCCGGTCCGCGCTGTCGCAGACCGTCATGGGGATGAACCAGTGCTACGAGTCCGGCTTGTACTTCGAGGACTACCTGGAGTTCTGCGCGACCGCCGCCGCCCATCTGCCGCCGGACGCGCCGTCCCCGGCCCCGGCCGGGTTCGAGCGGATCACGGTCGAGAACGCGGTCTTCCGCTATCCGGGCAAGGACACTCCCGCGCTGGACGACGTGTCCGTCGTCCTGCGGCGCGGCGAGGTGGTCGCGCTCGTGGGGGAGAACGGCTCGGGCAAGACCACGCTGGCCAAGCTGCTGGCCGGCCTGTACACGCCGCAGCGCGGCCGTGTCCGCTGGGACGGGGTCGACCTCGCCGCGGTGGACACGCACCAGTTGCGCCAGCGCATCGCTGTCGTGGGGCAGGACCACACGCACTGGCCGATGTCCGCCCGGCGCAACGTCGTGATGAGCGCGCCGGACGACGACGAGCGGCTCCGGCGGGCGGCCGCGGTGGCCGACGCCCAAGCCGTGGTGGACGAGCTGCCGCACGGGTGGGACACCTTGCTGGACCGGAGGTTCGCCGACGGCCACGAGCTGTCCGGCGGCCAGTGGCAGCGCGTCGCCGCCGCCCGAGGGTTCTACCGGGACGCCCCGCTGCTCGTCTGCGATGAGCCGACCGCGGCCCTGGACGCGCGCGCCGAGCACCGGCTCTTCGAGTCGATCCGCGCGCACGCGGGTGCGGCCGACCGCACGGTGGTGCTCATCACGCACCGCCTGGCCTCCGTCCGGCTGGCCGACCGGATCTACGTGCTTGATCACGGCCATGTGGTGGAACAGGGCACACACGAGCAGCTGATGCGCCAGGGTGGGCACTACGCGGGTCTGTACACGCTGCAGGCGAACGCCTACCGGGACGGGCGGACGACCGATCTGGAGGCGACGCCCTGACCTGGGTGTCCGCCATGCCGCCACCCCCGGGTGGCGCCGCGCCCGCCCCGCGCGGCCGCCACGGCGCTGGCGCTCGCGCCGGAGGGCACCGGCCCCGCCGGCGCGGCCCCCGCGGCCCGACAACCGATCGACAATCCACCACGGAACCTGGAGACGACTCAATGACGATCGCCGCCAACCAGCCGACCGAGACCGACCTCATCATGGCCGCCGTGGCCATCGTGCCCGGTCCGGACGACACCGTGACGTTCGTCCTGCAGAACTGCGGCTCCTACGCGGGCCACTGGCTGCTCCCCGGCGGACACGTCGACCCGGGCGAGACGGCGGAGGACGCCGCCCGCCGCGAGGCGGCCGAGGAGGCCGGTGTCGTGGTCGGCGAGCTGGCCCCGGTGGGCGTCTACGACATCCGGGGCGAGCACGCCGGCGAACCGTACGCGTTCCGGCTGCACGTCTTCCGCGCCCTGGAGCCGTGCGTGATCCCGCCGGACTTCGTCATGGACCCCATGGAGGTGTCCGACATCGGGCAGATGCGGCCGAGCGAGCTGCTGCCGCACCCCACGGACATGCGGATCCTCAACGACGCCGGGTACGGCGACTACGACCCGGAGCTGATCGAGCGGCTGCTGGCGGCCGACGGCGTCCGGATGGACTACCAGGGCGTCACGATGGCCCTGTGATCCGCCGCCGCTGGCCGTGGCCGCACGGCCAGCGGCGCCCTCCGGCAGCGCGCCCGCGGCGAGGCGGCGAACGGCGATGTGACGGCCAGCGCGGGGCCCGGTCCGCCGCGAGCGCGCTTCGGCCGGCGGCGTACGCTCGGGACACCGTACGACGTCGCCTCGCCCGACCGGGCCGCTGCCCGTACACCGATCGGGCGGCGACCGCCTCATCTGCAGGCGCGGATCCACGAAGGACCCCTCATGACCGGCCGTGTCCCGTCCCCGTCCGTTCCTCCCGCCGTACCCGCCGCGGTGACCTGGGGCCTGTTCGCCGCCTGGGCCGTGCACGACACCGAGGAGCTGCTCACCATGTCCCGGTGGGGCCGGAGCGCGCGGCGGCGCCTGGCCGCGCGCCATCCCGAGGTGCCCGAGTTCGTGTGGCGGGCGCTCGACCGGCCGCAGACGCACGTCAACGTCGCCATCGGGCTCGTGGGCGCCGTCATGGCGGCGGCCGCCGCCGACGGCGCACGCACCGGCGGGCGCAGCGGCTTCTACCAGGCCGCACTCCTGGGGTTCGGCGGCCACGCGGCGACCCACCTCGCCCAGGCCGTCGCGGTGCGCGGCTACACCCCCGGGCTCCTCACCACGCCGCTGGTGGTGGTCCCGTACTCGCTGTGGGCCTGGCTCCGGCTGCGGAGGGCCGGGGTGGCGGGCGCGGGCGGTCGACTCGGCTGGGCCTCGGCCGCCCTGCTGCCGGTCACCCTGGGAGCGGCGCACGGGATAGCGGCGGCGGTGACCAGGGGGCGCGGCCGCGCCCGGGGCATCACAGCAGCCGCAGGCCGATCCGCAGGTCCCGGTCGATCCGGCCCGTGAGCGCGTCGGCCAGCTCGGGGACCACGTCGGCGGCCCAGGTCCGCACGGCGAGGCGGAATCCGCACAGGTCAGCGTGCACCGCGCGCAGCAGCCGCCGGACCTCGGCCGATGGCAGCCGCACATGCCCGCCCACCGGAGACTCCCCGCGACCGCCGTCCGGCCAGATGCGCACCTCGTCGCCGACCACCGCCACCCGCGGGCCGGGGTCGTGCCCCAGCCACGGCTCGCCGCCGTCAGGCACCGCCAGCCACTCGCGCCAGTCCTCCAGGCCGCAGCAGCACCCCGGACGGACCCAGGTGCCGAACACGCGGTCGACGACCTCGATCCCGCCGGGCACGGCGAGCCGGTCCGTTTCCAGGAGCGCCACCACCGCGGAGCGCGGTCCGGCGGTGAACGGGTCCCCCGGCCCGGCAGTCCCCTCGGCCAGCTGGTACACCGCCAGGCCCACCTCGTCCGCCGGCATTCCGGCACGCGGCCGGAGAAAGCCGTCGGCGGGCGGGGGCGCGGTGGGCCACGGCGCGTCCCCGGCCGGGACCACCGCCTCGATCACCGGCCGCAGGACGACGGCGCCCCCGCTGCCGTCGCCCGGCGCGCCGGTCACCGCCGCGCGAGCTCCGCACGCGCCCGCATGAGCGCGAAACCGAGCAGGTTCTCCCCTTGCCAGGCGTGCGGGTCGGCGGCACGCTCGTCGTCGGCCGCCAGCCCGATGCCCCAGACCTGGTCCACCGGACTCGCCTCGACCAGCACCCGGTTCCCGCTGCCGATCAGGTACTCGCCCAGGTCGGGGTGCTGGCCGAACTTCTCGACTGATCCGCGCACGACGATGCCGAACCGGCTCGCCCGCCACACCGCCTCGTCGAAACCGCGGACCCGGCGCCCCAGCGCCTTGGCGGCCCTCGGGTGCGGGGCCGCGACGATCCGCGCGGCCGTCTCGGTGTCGCCGAACAGCCGGGCCTTTTCCGCCATCATCCAGTGCTCGGCGGTCGGATACACCGTCCCGGCCACGGCGAACGGCGCCGGCCACCACTGGCTCAGGCATCCGGCCCCGGCGGAGCCGTCGCGCGTGGGCCGGTGCCCCCAGAAGAAGAGGTACTTCAGCCGGTCGCCGCGCGCCGACCGTTCGCGCAGCTCCTCGATCGTCATCGGCGGCATATCCCCCATGGGGCCATTGTGATGATCCGGGGAGACGATCGGCCACTGGTTTTCCGCCGGAGCGGGCCGCGACGTGCCGATCCGGCCGGGAGTGGCCAAGCAGACTCCGCAGTTCGCCCCCATACGGTGCGAACCCGCTGCTTTACTGGAGATCATGGGCGAGCGTTGGCAGGATCGGTTCCGTGCGGCCAGGATGAGTCTCCCGTCGTGGGCCCGGGACGCCCCGGATCACTCGCTGTTCCGCAGCAACGCCAGCGGCACCTGGGAGATCTACGCCTGGGAGCGGGCCAGCGGTGAGCAGCGCCAGGTCACCAAGCGGCACCAGGGCACGATGTCCGGCACCCTCGACCCGACCGGCGCCTGGATCTGGTGGTTCGACGACACCGACGGCGACGAGTTCGGCGTGTGGCGCCGGCAGCCGTTCGCGGGCGGCGACGACGAGGAGGCCGTCCCCGGACTCCCGCCGTCCTACGCCGGCGGGCTCGCGCTCGGCGCGTCCGGCAGGTCACTCGTGGGCCGGTCCACCGACGACGGGTTCAGCGTGCACGCGGCCACCGCGGGCCCGGGCGGCAGCGCACCGGCCGTCGTCTACCGGCACCGCCAGGAGGGCTGGCTCGCCGACCTGTCCCGGGACGAGACGCTGTTCGCCATCGCGCACAGCGAGCACGGCGACAGCCGGCACATGGCCGTGCGGGTGCTGCGCCTCGACCCCGACGGCGGCGCCACCGGCATCGCCGACCTCTGGGACGGCCCGAAGCTCGGCCTGACCCCCGTCGCCTTCGCGCCGCACGACCACCGGCTGCTCGTCCTGCACGAGCGCCGCGGCCGCACCGAGCCCCTCATCTGGGACCCCGCCACCGGCACCGAGCAGGAGATCGCGCTCGACCTGCCCGGCGAGCTGTCCGCCGGCTGGTACCCCGACGGAGACGCGCTACTCGTCTCCCAGGACCACCAGGCGCGGTCCCAGCTGTACCGCTACGACCTCGCCACCGGCGGGCTCGTGTCACTGGACGTCCCGCCCGGGCTGGTGTCGGCGGCCGCGGCCCGCCCGGACGGCGCCGTGGAGTACTCGTGGTCGAGCTCCGCCCGGCCGCCGGTCATCCGCGACACGACCGGCGCCGTAGTCGCCACCCCTCCGGGCGCGATCGCCCCCGGTTCGGTGCCGGTGACCGACGCGGCCGTCACCGGCCCCGGCGGCGACATCCACGCGCTGATCAGCACCCCGGAGCACGGCACCGCCCCCTATCCGGCGGTCTTCGTGGTGCACGGCGGGCCGCAGGCCCAGGACTTCGACTCCTTCGCCCCGGACGTCGCCGCGTGGGTGGACCACGGATTCGCCGTGGTGCGGGTCAACTACCGCGGGTCCACCGGCTACGGCAGCGCGTGGCGCGACGCCCTGGAGGGGCGGGTCGGGCTCACCGAGCTGGAGGACATCAAGGCCGTCCGCGACTGGGCGGTACGCACCGGTCTGGCCGACCCGGACCGGCTGGTGCTGGAGGGCGGCTCCTGGGGCGGCTACCTGACGCTGCTCGGCATCGGCCTGTACCCCGACGACTGGACCGCCGGCATCGCGGCCGTCCCGGTCGCCGACTACGTGGCCGCCTACGAGGACGAGATGGAGGCGCTGCGCGCCTTCGACCGCTCCCTCTTCGGCGGGTCGCCGGAGGAGGTACCCGACCTCTACCGGCGGTCGTCGCCGATCAGCTACGTCGACCAGGTCAGCGCGCCGGTCCTCGTCCTCGCGGGCGAGAACGACCCGCGCTGCCCGATCCGGCAGATCGACAACTATGTCGCCCGGCTCGCCGAACTCGGCAAGCCGCACGAGGTCTACCGGTTCGACGCCGGCCACGGCTCCTTCGTGGTCGAGGAGCGTATCCGGCACATGGCCGCCGAGCTCGACTTCGCGCTCAGAAGCACCGGAGTCCAGGTGAAGGGATCGCCCCCCGAACGCACCTGACCGTGGGCGGGCAACCACGCTACCTGTGGGTGGCGGACCTGCTGCGCAAGCCCATCCTCAGCGGGGAGCTCCCGGCCGGCAGCCGGCTGCCGTCGCGCGCCCAGCTCGCGCGGCACTACGACGTCAGCGAGCAGGTGTCCCGGCATGCGCTGCGGCTGCTGGTCACCGAGGGGCTGGTCGAGAGCCGCCCGGGATCCGGGTACTACGTGCGCGGTGCCCGGGAGTCCGTCCGGTTCCCGCGCACCGACCGCTCGTCCGGCTCCGGCGTGCGCCCGCTGGACGAGGAGTACATCGGTACGGTGACCATGCCCGCGTGCGACCAGCTGGCCCGCCGCCTGCTGATCCGGGAGGGCGAGCCGCTCTACCGCACCCGCTACGTCGGCCGGGCCGACGGCGCGCCCGTCGCGGTGCACTCCTCCTGGGAGCCGACGCTGCTCACCCACAACACCACCCGCACGCCCGGCGACGCCCGGCCGGACACCAGCGTGCTGGAGCGGCTGTCCGGCGCGGGCGTCATCGTGGACCGGGTGGTCGAAGAGGTGTCGGTCCGTCCGCTGCGCGAGCCCGAGGCCGAGCTGCTGCAGACGACACCCGGCCTGACGGTCCTGGTCGTGGAGCGCACGCACTTCACCGGCCAGCGCCCGGTCGAGACCTCCGACCTCGTGGCTTCCGTGGACCGCTGCCGGCTGCTGTACCGGCTCAGCCTGTCCCGGAGCCAGCGGTAGCGGCCGCCTGACGGCGGCGGGCGGCCTGCCCCGGCCGGCCCGGCGCCGCCGCGCCGGGGGCCAGGTCCCGCCCGGGCGGGACGCCGCGCAGAACTTCTTCCGCGCCGAACCGAACCGCTCGGCGCTTCGCCGCTACGTACTCCTCGACACACCGGTTCTCCGAGTCGAGGAGTCGTTCGATGACAGGTACCCGAGCCGTCCGGAGCCCCCGCGCCGCGGCGCGCGACGATCCGCCGCCCACGGTGGTCGTCCGCACGGAGCTCGCCCGGCTGCGGTACGGGTTCCCCCTCTGGTACACGCTGGCCGCACCGGTCGTCCTCGTGCTCCCGCTCGGCGCGGTCGCCGCGGGGTCGCCCGAGGGCCAGGCCGGGCTGCTGTGGGAGACGTGGCGCTCCGTCGTCCTGATGTTCTGGGGCGTGCTCGCGCCGATGGGCAGCGCGCTCTACGCCGGCCTGGCGGTGCGCCAGGACCAGGACGCGCGGCGGCTGCTGTACGGCTACGCCTTCCCCCGGCACCGCCTGCTGCTCGGCCGGTTCGCCGCGCTGGCGCTGCTGGGCATGGCGCAGGCCCTTCTGCTCGGCGCGCTGCTCGCCGGGCTGGGCGTGCTGCTCGGCGCGCCCGGAGGCGCCGCCGCCGCGGTGGCGGCGGGCGTCGTGCTGACGTGGCTGGCCGGCCTCGGCGCCCTCGCGCTGTGCCTGCTCGTCGCGGAGATGTGGGGCTTCACCGCCACGATGTGCGTCGGGATCGCGGGGATGATGTTCGGCGCGCTGCTGGCCGACAAGAGCGTCTGGTGGGCGATTCCGCTGGCCTGGCCGATGCGGGTCGTGGTGCCGATCGCCGACATCCACGCCAGCGGGGTGCCGCTGCCGCCGGGGGACCCGTTGTCGGACGCGGGCGTCGTCCCGGTCGCCCTCGCCATGTCATTCGTCCTCGCCGCGGTGCTGCTCGGTACGGCGTCCCGGCACGTCAACCGGAAGGAGCTGTAGATGGGCACGGCACTGCGGGTGCGGGCGCTGCGCAAGCGGATGGGGCGCCACCAGGCGCTGGACGGAGTGGACCTGCGGGTCGAGACCGGCGAGGTCTACGGCCTGCTGGGGCCCAACGGGGCGGGGAAGACCACCCTCATGAAGATCATCGCCGGTCTGGCCCGCGCGGGCTCCGGCGAGGTGGAGCTGTTCGGCCGCCCGTTCGAACGCGGCGCGCTGCGCGACGTCGGCGCACTGGTGGTGGGGCCCGGGTTGTGGTCGCGGATGAACGCCGTCCAGCACCTGCGCCTGCACGCCCGGCTGCGCGGAGTCGACGGGTACGCGGCGGACGCGGTCCCCGAGCTGCTGCGCACGGTCGGTCTGGAGGGAGTGGCCGAGCGCCGGGTGTCGGCGTACTCACTGGGGATGCGGTGGCGGCTGGGCATCGCGATCGCGCTGCTCGCCCGCCCCCGGCTGCTGGTGCTGGACGAGCCCACCAACGGCCTGGACCCGGTGGGTATGCGTGACATGCGCGAGCTGCTGCGCCGGCTCGCCGGCGAGGGCGTCACCGTGTTCGTGTCCAGCCACCAGCTCGACCAGATCGCGCACACATGCGACCGGATCGGCGTGCTCGTGGCCGGCGCGACCCGCTACGAGGGCCCGTTGGACGGCCTCGCGGTGGACGGCGACCTCGAGCAGGGGTTCTTCGACCTGCTGGACCGCACATCCGCGGCCGTACGCTGAGGAGCGGCACGCGTTGCCGCTGGTCAGCCCGATGGCAGGTGGCCCGCCGCGCGGCCGGCGGCCCCTTCGCGGCCCCTTCGCGGCCACGTGGCGGACCCGGCTGGACAGGAGGACGACATGACGGTACCGCCCACCCGGACGGCCGTCCGCGGGATCCGGCGCCGTGCGTACTGACGACGACCTGCTGGCGGCGGTGGCGGCGGGCGACCAGGACGCGCTGCGCGCCCTGTACGACGGCCACGCCGCCGCGATGCTGCGGCTGCTGCGCCGGCTCACGTCCGATCGGGGCGTCGCCGAGGAGATCCTGCAGGAGACGTGGCTGGCGGTGTGGCGTTCGGCCGACCGGTTCCGCGGCGAGGCGTCGGTGCGGGGCTGGCTGCTCGGCGTCGCCCGCCGGCAGGCCCACAACCGGCTGCGCCGGTCCGAGCCGCCCGCCATCGACGTGGCCGAGGCGCCCGAGCCGGCCGACCTCGGAGCCGACGTCGAGGCGCGCGTCCTGGCCGCGGCCGGCCACGACGAGATCATGGCGGCGATCCGCGAACTGCCGCCGCGGCTGCGCGAGGTCGTCGTGCTCGCGCTGGTGGAGGAGCTGCCCTACCGGGACGTCGCCGAGGTCCTGGGCGTGCCGGTCGGCACGGTGAAGAGCCGCATGTCCGGCGCCCGGGCGCGGCTGGCGCGTTCGCTGACGAAAGGCCGGTGACGGAGATGAGCCATCTCGACGAGGAGCGGATCCAGGCCGCGGCGCGGGCGCGGCGGGCTGGCGGGAGGGCCGCGGACGAGGAGCACCTCGCCGCCTGCGCGGCCTGCCGGGAGCGGGTCGCGGCCCTGCGTGCCGTGGCGGCCGCCGCGGCGGCGGTCGACGCCGCGGAGACGGAGGCCGGGACACTGACCGTTCCCTCCTTCGACGCGCTGGTGCTGCCGGGGCTGCGCGGCGCGCCGGCGGCCGCCCCCCTGCCTCCCGCGCCGAGGGCGGCCTGGCGGCTGACGCTGGAGCTGGTCGCGCGGCAGGCCCGCCTGGTGCCCGGGGCCCTGTGGCCGCTGACCGCGCTGGGCTTCGCGGCGGTACTGCTGCTGGCGTGGCGAGCCGGTCCGGTCGTCGGGTCACTCGTCCTGGGCCCGGGCGTGACCCTGCTGGTGACCCTGGGCGCACTCGCGGTCTGCGAGCCGCGCCGCGACCCGCGCCGCGAGGTGCTCGCCGCGATACCGATCCCGCCGGTGGCTGTCTGGCTGGCCCGGCTGGCGTTCGTACTGGGGATCGACCTCGTCGCGGCGACCGCCGCGTCACTGCTGCTCGGCGCGCTCGACCGCGCGGCCGGCCCGCTCCCCCTGGTCGGAGCGTGGCTGGGCCCGGCCCTGCTCTCGGCGGGCCTCGCGGTGTTCGGTTCGGTCTGGCGCTCTCCGGCGCTCGGCGCGACGCTCGCCCTGACCGCCTGGGCGGCCGGCACGGTGGCGGCCCTCGGCGGGCTGGCGGACGGTGTCGGGCACGGGCTGGCGGCGGTGTGGGCGACCAACCCGGCGACCCTCGCCCTCGCCTGTGCGCTGTTCGCCGCGGCCGCGTGGCTGGTCAGCCGCCCCGCCCGCACGCTGCCGGAGGGTCCGCTGTGACGGGTCCCGCCCACCGCGCCGGACGCCGCGTGGGAAATCCGGGTCCGGAGGGCGTGGCCAGGGTGATGTCCGAGCACGGCCGTCCGCCCACGGTGGGAGAGCGGCGGTCCTCGGCGGCCCGCCGGGTTCCCGGAGCGCGGCCCGGGGGCCGCCCACCGTGGCACGGACACGCGGACGTCCGTTCCCGCCCCGGAGCCGCCAGCCGCCATGCCTTGGCCGGTCAGGTACCGCGGAGCCCGGCCCGAGCCGGGTGCCGAGGGCCGCGGGAGCCGTCGAACCCGCCCTGCGGGCGGACGCGCCCGCCCACGGGCCGGGCACGCGGTGTGCCGTGGACGCCGACCGCACTCCACGCATCCGCCCGTGGCCGGGCCGCGCGGTCCCCGGCTCGACGCGGCACGGGTGCGGCGCCCATGAGCGGCCGCCCGCCGACCCGGGGATCCGTCCGGTGCGCCCCGGCCGGACCCGCGGGGACTGGCGGCTGCCGCCGACAACGGCGGACGTCTCCGGGCCCGGCCGAGCCGGGAGGACCGCTCGGCTGTGGTGCGCGTCTGGACAGCACCCGGTCCCGGGACCGCCGGATGGCCGTCGGCCGCGCGCCGCGACCCCGGGCCGGCCGCCCGCGCACGGCGTACCCTCGGTGCGGCCCTCGGGCCATGCGGCCGTCCGGGCACAGCCGCCCGCCGGCCCGGTGCTCCCGGCCGCCCGCCTTCATGCCCTCCGGACGCCGCGTACGGTCGCCCCGGCACCGGGTTGGCTCTGCCCCGGCGGACCGCCCCGCTCGCCGGCCTCCCGCCCCGACGCGGCGCTACTCCGGACCGGCGCGGCGCGTACGCGGGCCTCGGCGGCACCGCCGCTCCGTGTCCTCGCGACCGGATCCGCCGTGGTCGGCGGCGTTCTCCTCGGCGGGTCGACCGCGCCGTGCGGCCTCGTGAGCGGTTCGGCCGCACGCCGGCTCCCCGCCCGGTCCCCTGGGCCCCGGCCGGTGCCCGCGGCCCCAGGGGACCGGAGTGAACCGCCCGCCGCCGAGCCGCTACGTACCTGACGTGAAAGAGATCCACCTGCATGAGATCCGTCGATGCGGCCCGGCCGCCATCGTCCTGCCGCTGCTGGGCGCGTTCGTCGCGGTTGCGGCGGTCGGCGCCGCGTCAACGCGGGGCCCCGGGCCGGCTGGCTGGGCGGTGGCGGGCGCGACCGCCGGGTTGCCGCTGCTCGCGGGGGCGGCGGTGGTGAGCGTGCTCGACCGGGAGCGCTCGTTCGAACTGCTCGCCGGCACTCCCGTCCCGGTCCCCACCACCATGCGCCGCAGGTTGGCGGTCGTCGCCGGCTGCGTGACCGCGGGTGCGCTGGCGGTCGCCTCCGCGGCGTCGGCGGCGGGCGCGGTCGGCGGCCCGGCCGCGGCCGTCCTACTGCTGCCCGCCATGCTGGCGCCCGCTCTGCTGGTCGGCGGCACGGCGGCCTGGGCGTGGACGCGCCGGCGGTCGGCGGCGCCGGCCTCCGGGGCGGCGGTGGCGGTGTGGCTGGGCCATACCGCGTGGTGGGCGCCCAGTGTGCCGGACGGGCTGGCCTGGGCGGTGGCCGCGGCGGTCGGAGCCGTCCTGCTCCGGTCCGGTGCGCGCGCGATCGCCGACATGGAGCGGCTGCCGCCGGGAGGTGCCGGCTCATGGCGCGGCTGATGGCACACCACCTCGGCGCAGCGGTCGCGACGGCGGCGGCGACCGCGCGCTGCGAGGCGCGCATGGCACTGCGCGGCCGGGCGCTCTGGCTCGCGGCGGTCCCCGTCACGCTGCTGGGGCTCCTGGTCTCGGTCACCCCGCTGACCGGCGGGATGCCGGCCCGGCTCACCGCCGGCGAGGCGGCCTCCTCCCTCGTGCTGCTGCTGCCGATCGGGGTCGGCGTCGCGTTCGCGGACCGGTTCCGGCGCAGCCGCGGTACCGGTATCGCCGAACTGCTGGCCGCCACTCCGCTGAGCACCGGAGGGTGGCTGCTCGGCACGTTCGCGGGCGCCCTGGCGGTCGCGCTGGTGCCGCTCGCGGTCCTCACCACCGTGCTGGCGGTACTGGTCGCGGTCCGCACGGGCGACCCCGCAGGGCTGGTGTGGACACCGCTCGCCGTCGCCGCCGTCCCGCTGCCCGGCTGCCTGTGGGCGGCGGCGCTCTCGGCGACCCTGGGACTGCTGCTCCCGGTGCCTGCGAGCCGGGTGCTGGTGGTCCCGCTCTGGCTCTGGGCCACCGTATGGAACTTCACGCTGCTGTGGGTGCCGACCCCGACCGGCACGCTGCTGGCGCCCTCCGGGGAGTATCCGGCCGCCGCCTGGTTCGGCGTCCACCCGCCATGGGCCGGCGCGGGCCAGGTCGCCGGGCTGAGCCCCGGCCCCGGCGGCACCCCCGCGGCCCTGCTCTGGCTCGGCTGCACACTGGCGGCGGTCGCGGTGCTGCTGCTCTGCTCCCGCCTGATCCTCGTCTGGAAGAGGTAACCGAGGTGGACGTCACCATCACGGATCTGACCAAGACCTTCGGCGGCCAGCCGGCGCTCGACGCGGTGAACCTCGCGTTCGGCGGCGGCATGCTCGGCCTGCTGGGGCCCAACGGAGCGGGCAAGACGACGCTGATGCGGCTGCTCACCGGTGTCCTGCGCCCGACCTCGGGACGCGTCGTGGTAGGCGGGCACGACCTGGCCGAGCGGTCCGGCCGCACGGCGGTCAAGCGGATGCTGGGATACCTGCCGCAGCACCTGGAGCTGTACCCGGACCTGACGGCGCGCGAGTTCCTCGACTACATCGGACTGCTCAAGGGGATGGCGGACCGGCGGGTCCGGCGGGCGCGGGCGGCGGAGCTGCTGGAGGAGGTGGGGATGTCCGCCGCCGCCGGACGCCGGCTGGGCGGCCTGTCGGGCGGCATGCGGCGCCGGGTGGGGATCGCGCAGGCGCTGATGGGCGACCCGCGTCTGATCGTGGTCGACGAGCCCACGGCCGGGCTCGACCCAGAGGAACGCATGCGGTTCCGGTCCCTGCTCGCCGGGCTCGGTGAGCGGCGCACCGTGCTGCTCTCGACGCACATCCTCGACGACGTGGCGCAGACCTGCCCGGACGTGGCGGTGCTCGCGGCCGGCCGGGTCGTCTACCACGGCCCCACGAGCGGCCTCACCGGGGCCGCCGAGGGGCGCACCTACCAGGTCGACACCGCGGGCCCGCAGCCCGCGGGCGACCTCACGATCGCCAACGCGGTCGCGATCGCCGGCGGTATGCGCTACCGGGTGGTCGCCGAAACCGCCCCGCCGGACGGACTCCCGGTCGCCCCGGTGCTGGAGGACGGGTACGCCGCCGTGATGCGCGACGCGCGCGGCCGGAGGAGGTGAGCCGCCGACCGCGCAACCGTCCCACCGGTAGCCGGAGACCGGTCAAGCGGCGAGGGAGCGCATCGAGCGCATCCCACCCGCGACCGCGGCTCCGGCCACCGCGGTTGCCACGAGGAAGGCGACCGGCACCGCCCCGCTCGCGAGCTGCCCGCCGAGCAGCGCGCGCTCGGCCTCGACGACGTAGCTGAGCGGGTTCGCCCGCGAGAGCGCGTACAGCCGGGTCGGCGCCATGTCCATGGGCAGCAGCACGCCCGAGAGCAGCATCAGCGGCATGCTGATGCCCTGGAGCACCCCTGCGAAGACGTGGTTCTGCTTGGTGGCAATCGCCAGCACGTACGACAGCGTCCCGATCCCGGTTCCCAGGATGACGAGCAGCAGCCCGAGGGCGAGGCCGACCGGCGGCACCCGCAGCCCCAGCGGGACGGAGGCGGCGATGATCAGCACCGACTGGACCCCGCGGCCGCGATCCGCGGCCCGGGCGCTTCAGTCCACGCCGGCGTCCGGGACCTCGGCCGGAGCACCGAAGGTGGCGCCCGCCTCGCCGGCCATCACGTACGTGCCCGCCTCCAGCCGCTCGATGAGCCGCCGGGTCCACGCGGCGCCGCCCTGTGTCGTGTCGACCCACAGCCCGTGCAGCTCCCGGACGTGCGCCGGGGCCCCCGAGAGGCCCGGGCGCTCCAGGAGCGCGGACAGGCGGTCGAGAGCCGCCTCCAGCTCGGCCAGCCGCCGGCGCAGCAGCCGCACGGCCTCGCGCCGGGTCAGCGCCGGCAGCAGCGTCAGACCGGCGCCGAGGACGTCGGGCCGGTGGTCGGCGCTGCCGAGTGCGTCGCGCAGCAGGCGCATGAACTCTGCCTCGCCGTCCTCCGTCAGCTCGTAGACGGTGCGGGCCGGCGCGGAGTCCCCGGGCTCCGCGGTGGCGCTGAGCTTGCCTTCCTTGGTCAGCTGCTTCAGCGCGTGGTAGATGGAGCCCCACTTGACGTTGGCCCACTGCTCGGTGCCCCAGGAGAGGAGCTCGCGGCCCACCCGGTAGCCGTGTGCCCGCCCGTGCATGCGCACCACGCCGAGGACCAGCAGCCGCGTCGCCGACATCGTCTCCCCTACTCCGCTCCGCTGTTCGCAACCGCTTGGCCGTCCCGCCCGGCGGGACGGCCCGTTCCCGGGCCACCGGGCTCCGGAATCCGCATCGGCCTCCCGCACCGGGCGGAGGCGCGGCGGATCGCCCACGCCGGGCCGAAACGGTCTGTCCCGACCCTAGAGCCTGCGCGGTCGACAGGTCCTCAAGCGGGCGCCGCACGCACCCACGCCGCCGCGATCCGGTGACCGGTCACCGCGGCCACCGGTCATCGGGGACCGCCCGAGCGGGAGCGGACCAGCGTCTCGACACCGTCCAGCAGCCGCTGCAGCCCGAACTCGAAGTCGTCGCCGGGCTCCTCGTAGACGCCGGAGGTCCAGAACCGGGTCAGAGTGGGAAAGCGCCGCGGGTCGATCAGCTTGTCGAGCAGCGGAGCTCGCTCCGTCAGCCACCGCTCGTCGGCGACGCCGGTGCGCTGCTCGACCTGGGCCGCCTCGACCGACGCGCGGGCGACGCCGCGCACATACCCGTCCACCGCGTTGAGCAGGGCGACGACCTCGCGGTCGGTGAGCCCCACTCCGGCCAGCGCGCTCAGCGCCGACTCGGTCCGCGCGACGTCGTTCGGCCCGAAGACCGGATGGCTGGTCGCCACCTGCAGCACCCACGGGTGCCGGTGGTAGCGCGCCCACGCCGCCCGGGCCCACGCCTCCGCCTTGGCCCGCCAGTCCCCGGGGACGTCGCTGAGCGACGGCGACTCGCCGGCGACCGCGTCCAGCATGAGGTCGATCAGCTCCGACTTCCCCGGCACGTAGGTGTAGAGCGACATCGTGCCGACCCCGAGCCGCCGCGCGACCCGCCGCATGGAGAGCGCCGCGAGCCCCTCGCCGTCCGCCAACTCGATCGCCGCCGCCACGATCCGTTCGACGGTCAGCCGCGGTTTCGGCCCGCGACTGGGCTGCTCGCGGGTCCCCCACAGCAGCTCCATGCTCCGCACCGGGTCACCGCTGCCGCTGTACTCCGTCGTCATACCGCTATTCTGGCCCGCCCGAAAATCCGGTACGCCGTACCGTATAGTGCCGGAATTACTCCGTACGGCATACTAAGTTCGAGCACGGCGCCGATTCCGGCGCGTGAGTCACTCCCAGCACGTCGGCGCCGCGGCGGTGCGGGTTCCCGTACACCCCGCCTCCGGCGCGCGTCCCCCACCATCCGGCGACTCGGCGACGGACACGACCGCGGCACACGCCGCCCGCCTGTCCGTCCGACCCCCGCCGCGGCCACGGCCGCCGCACCGGTCGGGCGGCTACGGCGTCCCCGGGAGGACGGATCCCGGGGACGCCGCCCCGCATACGACACGGTGGCCCTTCCCGGGGGGGGGAAGGACCACCGTGTCGGCGGAAGCGGGCCGGAGCCGGTCAGGAGCCGGTGAACTCCCGGGCGACGACCTCGGCGATCTGGGCCGTGTTCAGGGCCGCCCCCTTGCGCAGGTTGTCACCGCACAGGAACAGGTCGAGCGACCTCGGGTCGTCGATCGAGCGGCGGATCCGACCGACCCAGGTGGGGTCGGTCCCCACGACGTCGGCCGGCGTGGGGAACTCGGCGTTGGCCGGGTCGTCCTGCACCACCACGCCCGGCGCGGCCGCGAGCAGCTCCCGCGCGGCGGACGCGTCCACCTCGCGCTCGAACGTGGCGTGCACCGCGAGCGCGTGCGTGGTGATCACCGGCACCCGCACGCAGGTGGCGGAGACCCGCAGGTCCGGCAGCCCGAGGATCTTGCGGGACTCGTTGCGGACCTTGAGCTCCTCCGACGACCACCCGCCGTCCTTGAGCGACCCCGCCCACGGCACCACGTTCATGGCCAGCGGCGCGGGGAAGGGGCCCAGCTCGCCGACCGCGGCACGGACGTCGCCCGCCCGCTCACCGAGCGTGCGGTCGCCGGCGGCCTTCTCGATCTGGTCGCGGAGCGTGTCGATGCCCTCCTGCCCGGCGCCCGAGGCGGCCTGGTAGGAGGCGACCACGAGCTCGCTGAGGCCGTACTCGCGGTGCAGCGCGCCGAGGGCGACGATCATCGACAGCGTGGTGCAGTTCGGGTTGCTGATGATGCCGCGGGGCCGGTCACGGGTCTTCTCCGCGTTGACCTCGGGCACCACCAGGGGTACGTCGGGGTCCATGCGGAACGCGCCGGAGTTGTCGACGGCGACCGCGCCGTGCGCGGCCGCTATGGGCGCCCACTCCTTCGAGACCTCGTCGGGCACGTCGAACATGGCGACGTCCACGCCGTCGAAGACCTCGGGGGCCAGCGCCTGGACCTCGACCTCCTCGCCGCGGACGGTGAGCCGCCGGCCCGCGGAACGCGGCGACGCCACCAGGCGGATCTCACCCCACACGTTCTCGCGGGTGGAGAGGATGTCCAGCATGACGGTGCCCACGGCGCCGGTCGCGCCGACGACGGCCAGAGTGGGGAGACGGTCGCTCATCGTCCGGTACCTCCGTACACGACGGCCTCGACCTGGTCGGCGTCGAGCTCGAATTCGCTGTGCGCCGCGGCGACGGCGGCGTCCACCTCGTCCTGCGAGACGATGACCGAGAGGCGGATCTCCGAGGTGGAGATCATCTCGATGTTGATTCCGTTGCGGGCGATGGCGTCGAAGAACCGCGCGGTGACACCCGGGTAGGACCGCATGCCGGCGCCTACCAGGGACACCTTGCCGATCTGGTCGTCGTAGCGCAGCGCCTCGAAGCCCACCTTGTCCTGGACCTTCTTCAGCGCGGCCAGCGCGGTCTGCCCGGAGTCGGCCGGCAGGGTGAAGGAGATGTCGGTCCGGGCGGTGGAGGCCGCCGACACGTTCTGCACGATCATGTCGATGTTGATCTCGGCCTCGGCGAGGACCTTGAAGATCGTCGCGGCCTCACCGACCCGGTCCGGCACCCCCACGACGGTGATCTTGGCCTCGCTCCGGTCGTGCGCGACACCGGAGATGATCGGTTGTTCCATGCCTTCGGTTTCCTCAACTTCCGAGACGACCCAGGTTCCGGGCTTCTGACTGAACGACGAGCGGACGTGCAGCGGGATGTTGTACCGCCGCGCGTACTCCACGCAGCGCAAGTGCAGGATCTTCGTGCCGCAGGCCGCCAGCTCCAGCATCTCCTCGTAGGAGATCTTGGGGATGCGCCGGGCGGAGGGCACGATCCGCGGGTCGGCGGTGAAGACGCCGTCGACGTCGCTGTAGATCTCGCAGGCGTCGGCGTCCAGCGCCGCGGCGAGCGCCACGGCCGTGGTGTCGGAGCCGCCGCGGCCGAGCGTGGTGATGTCCTTGCTGTCCTGGGACACCCCCTGGAACCCGGCGACGATGCAGATGGCGCCGTCATCCAGCGCCTCGCGGATGCGTCCGGGCGTGACATCGATGATCTTGGCGTTGCCGTGCAGGGAGGTGGTGATGACTCCCGCCTGCGAGCCCGTGAACGAGCGTGCCTCGTAGCCGAGGTTGCCGACGGCCATCGCGACCAGTGCCATGGACATCCGCTCGCCGGCGGTCAGCAGCATGTCGAGCTCGCGCCCGGGGGGCAGCGGCGTGACCTGCTCGGCGAGGTCGAGGAGTTCGTCCGTGGTGTCGCCCATGGCCGACACGACCACGACGACGTCGTATCCCGCCTTTTTCTGGGCGACGATCCGTTGGGCTACCCGCTTGATGGCTTCCGCGTCGGCGACGGAAGACCCACCGTACTTCTGCACGATTAGAGCCACGGTCGGCGCTCCTGAGGATGTGGGATCAAGGTAATCAACCAGAAGTGTAGCGATTCGGTTTCGACGGCAGCCGCGCCACCTGCGGCGAAGGCCACCGGAGCGGATGCTTACCCCAGACGGCCGCGAATACCCAGAACCACCCGAAATCGGGTGCCCAGCACGCCGAACGCCCCGTGGTCAGGGAACGTGTCGGCGCTGAGGACGGGTCCGGAGACGACCGGCGAGCGCCCGCGGTGGACCGCCCCGCCCCGCGGTCGCCGTGCCAGGCGCCCGCCACCTCGGGGCGGGCCCGGCTACGCCCGGGCCGCCGTCAGAGCTCCAGGCTGCGGCGCCCCTCGAAAGCGCGGCCCAGCGTGACCTCGTCGGCGTACTCCAGGTCGCCGCCGACGGGGAGCCCGCTGGCGAGGCGGGTGACCTTCAGGCCCATGGGTTTGACCAGGCGGGCCAGGTAGGTGGCGGTGGCCTCGCCCTCCAGGTTCGGGTCCGTGGCCAGGATGAGCTCGGTGATCTGGCCGTCGGAGAGCCGCGCCATGAGTTCGCGGATGCGCAGGTCGTCGGGGCCGACGCCCTCGATGGGGCTGATGGCACCGCCCAGGACGTGGTAGCGGCCGCGGAACTCGCGGGTCCGCTCGATCGCCACGACGTCCTTGGACTCCTCGACCACGCAGATGACGGCGGCGTCCCGCCGGGGGTCACGGCAGATGCGGCACTGCTCCTCCTCCGCGACGTTGCCGCAGACCGAGCAGAAGCGCACGCGCTCCTTCACCTCGACGAGGGCGTGCACCAGCCGTTTGACGTCGGCGGTCTCGGCCGCGAGCAGGTGGAAGGCGATGCGTTGCGCGCTTTTCGGACCGACGCCGGGGAGCCGCCCGAGCTCGTCGATCAGATTCTGGACCGCACCCTCGTACATCGCCTACCTACTCGCTGTATCTCTCGTCACCTCCACCGTAGTGGAGCGAGCCCGGCGGCCGGTCCGCACGGCGTCCGCCGCCGGGCGGCACCACCGGGTCCGGCCCCGCCGGACCTCGGCGGGCGCGCCGGGGACCGGGGCACGCGCCGCGGACCGTTCCGCGGGCCGGGCCTAGAAGCCCGGCAGGCCGGGCATCCCGCCGGGGCCGCCGCCCAGGCCCTCCGCCAGCGGGCCCATCTTGTCCTGCTGGAGCTTCTCGACCTCGCGCTCGGCGTCGCGGATGGCCGCGATCACCAGGTCGGCGATCGTCTGCGCGCTGTCCGACAGGTCGTCGGGGTCGATGGCCTTGGGGTCGATCGCGACGTCGACGACCTGGCCGCGCCCGCTCACCGTCGCCGAGACCAGCCCGCCGCCCGAGGTGCCGGTCACCTTCGCCTCGTCCAGCTCCTGCTGGGCCGCGAGCAGCTGCTGCTGCATCTGCTGCGCCTGCTGCAGGATCGCCTGCATGTCCATTCCACCGCCAGGGTTCATGGCGCCTCTCCTTGCCCGTGACTACGGCACTCCGTGCTGTCGAGCGTAGTCGGTCGCGGTGCGGGCCCCCCACCGGCGGCTCGGGCCGCCGGTGGGGGGCCCGCACCG
>NZ_QEIO01000052.1 GCF_003336425.1 Marinitenerispora sediminis
GAGCTGTTCGCCGTCTACACCGACCTCCACGACCACCTCGGCCGCGTTGCGGATCCGCCGCAGCCGGTGCAGGGCGTCGCTGCCGCCGCGGCCGAGGTGGTCGTGGAGGTCGGTGTAGACGGCGAACAGCTCGTCGTAGCGGTCCGCGCGCCCGGGGTCGGGCCGGTAGACGTCGCGGCGGACGTTGCCCATGGCGGCGGAGGCGGTGCGGATGTCGGGGTGCGCCCCGGCGGCGACGGCGGCGTGGATGGCGGAGCCGAGGGCCGGCCCCTGCTCGGAGCCGATGACGTTGAGGGGCCGCCGCAGGACGTCGGCGTAGATCTGGAGGACGAACGGGTTGCGGACGAGCCCGCCGGCGACCGTGACGTCGCGCACCGGGACGCCGGCGTCCTCGAAGGCCGCCACGATCGTGCGGGTGCCGAACGCGGTGGCCTCGACGAGTGCGCGGTACACGTCTTCGGGCCGGGTGGCCAGCGTGAGGCCGGCGACCACTCCGGACAGGTCGTGGTCGACCAGCACGGAGCGGTTGCCGCTGTGCCAGTCCAGTGCGACCAGGCCGTGGGCGCCGACGGCCTGGCCGGCGGCCTTGCGGGACAGCAGCTCGTGGGCGTCGACGCCGAGGGCGGCGGCCTCGGCGGCGTAGGCGGCGGGGGTGGCGGTGTCGGCGAACCAGCCGAAGATGTCGCCGACCCCGCTCTGCCCCGCCTCGTAGCCCCAGAGTCCGGGCACGATCCCGTCGCGCACGACGCCGCACATGCCGGGCACGTCGGCGAGCACGTCGGAGTTCATGACGTGGCAGGTGCTGGTGCCCATGACCGCGAGCATCTGGCCGGGCTCCACGGTGCGGGCCGCGGCGGCGGTGACGTGGGCGTCGACGTTGCCGACCGCCACCGCGATGCCTTCGGGGAGCCCGGTCCAGGCGGCGGCGCGGGCGCCCAGGCGGCCGGCCCGCCCGCCGAGCTGGGAGAGCGGGTGCGCGATCTTCTCCTCGACGAACCCGGCGAAGCCGGGGTGCAGGGCGGCGAGGTACTCCCGGGACGGCCACGCGCCGTCCTGGTGGATGCCTTTGTACCCGGCGGTGCAGACGTTGCGGGTCTCGCGGCCGCAGAGCTGCCAGACGATCCAGTCGGCGGCCTCGATCCAGCGTTCGGTGCGGCGGTAGGTCTCGGGGTCCTCCCGGAGCACCTGCAGGCCCTTGGCGAACTGCCACTCCGAGGAGATCCGGCCGCCGTAGCGGGCCAGCCAGGGTTCGCCGCGTTCGCGGGCGGTGGCGTTGATGTGGTCGGCCTCGGGCTGGGCGGCGTGGTGCTTCCACAGCTTGGGGTAGGCGTGCGGCCGGTCGGCGAGGCCGGGGAGCTCGCACAGCGGGGTGCCGTCGGCGGTGGTCGGCAGGACGGTGCAGGCGGTGAAGTCGGTGCCGATACCGACGACCCGCTCGGGGGCCACGCCGCCGGCGGCCAGAGCCTTGGGCACCGCCTGGCGCAGCACCTGCCGGTAGTCCTCGGGGACCTGCAGTGCGGTGTCGGGGGCCAGCGGGCGGTCGGAGCCCGGCAGGGCGGCGGAGACCACCCCGTGCTCGTAGGGGTGCACGGCGCTCGCCAGCTCGGCGCCGTCGGCGACCCGGACGACGACCGCCCGGCCGGACAGCGTGCCGAAGTCCACGCCGACGACCACCGCGTCCGGATCGGTGTGAGCGCTCACATCATGGGCCGTGGTCGGCCGGTCCTGGGTCACTGCCGCGTTCCTCCCTGGTCTCGCCTGCTCCGCGCCGCCCGCGCGGTACTGGCCCGCACCGCCAGCCGGGTGGGCACGACGACCCGCGCGGGGTCGCCACCCCGGCCGGCCGCACCGTCGATCTGCTCCAGCAGCACCTCGATGCTGCGCTCGCCCACCTGCGTGAAGTCCTGCCACACGGTGGTCAGCGGCGGGGTGAAGAACTCCGCCTCGGGAATGTCGTCGAATCCGACCACGCTGACGTCGTCGGGCACCCGCACCCCGGCCTCGCTGAACGCCCGCAGCACGCCCAGGGCCATCTGGTCGTTGGCGACGAAGACGGCGGTGACCTCCGGGTCCCGGGCGAGGCGCAGCCCGGCGGCGTAGCCGGACCGCGGTGTCCAGTCGCCGGGGACCGGGTCGGGTGCGGCGGCCCCGGCCGCGCGCAGCGCCGAGCGCCACCCCTGGATCCGCCCCTCGGCCTCCAGCCAGCCGGCCGGTCCGCTGACGTGCCACACCGTGCGGTGGCCGAGGTCGAGCAGGTGGCGGGTGGCGGTGACGGCGCCGGTGAACTGGTCGACGCAGACCACCGGGATGTCGGGGGCCTGGCCGCCCTCGACGGCCACCACCGGCAGCGTCTCCGGCAGCGCGGCGAGCGACTCCGCCGTCACCCGTTTCGGGGTGATGAGGACCAGCCCCTCGATTGACTGCTCGGCGAGGTAGCCGATCGCGGGCGCCAGGCTCACGGTGTCGCCGGACTTGAGGCTGACGATGCTGACGAAGTACCCGGCCGCCCGCGCGGCCTGCTCCAGGCCGAAGAGCGTGCTCGCCGGGCCGTACAGCGTGGTGTCGACGGCGATGACTCCCAGCACGTTGGTCCGCCGGGTGACGAGGGCGCGCGCGGAGGAGTTGCGCCGGTAGCCGAGCTCCTCGATGGCGGCCCGCACCCGCTCCCGGGTCGCGTCGCGGACGTTGGGGTGCCCGTTGAGCACCCGGGAGACCGTCTGGTGGGAGACCCCCGCGAGCCGGGCGACGTCCGCCATGACCGGGCCGTGGCCGTTCGGGGAGGGCATGACGGAGCAACACCTCGCCAACTCATGTGGGGGACTTCACGGCGGGACTGTGACGTGGGCTACATTGTTAGCGCTAACATCTCTCCCCGTCAAGGGTTCCGGTGCCCTGGAAGCGGCCTCGGACCGCCGGCGACCGGACGCCCGCCCGCCGCCTCCGACCGCCCATCGGCCTTCCGGGACGCCGACCGGCCTGGTGGCCGCCTGGCGTGGGCCCCGCCCCGGGCGCCGACATCGGGCGGCCACCGTAGGAGAGCCGGGCGTGCTATGGCCTGCCGGGTTTCGAGGAGGTCATGGACCATGGCTGGACCATGCCGCTCGCCTGCCCGTCGCTCCGGCGGCGCACGTCAGCGTCATGGCCAGCGGCAAGACCGCCCCGGTCGCCCCCGGCATGAGTGTCGGAGTGGACGACGTGGACGCGGCCTCTGCGGTCATGCGGTCATGCGGAACAGCGGCGCGGAGACCGTTCACCCGTCGCAGGACGAGGAGTGGGGGTGCGGCGGTGCTTCGTCCGCCCTAGCCCACCAGCCGGCGGTGCCAGGCCATGGCCGAGGTGTCGGTGAGCGAGGCGATCTGGTCGATGACCACCCGCAGCGCCGCGGCGTCGTCGCCGGCGGCCGCGTAGTCGGCGCGGAACGGCGGCTCCAGGGTGTCGGGGGCGCCGAGGCGCACGGCGGTCACCAGGTCGGCGATGACGGCGCGTTCGCGCGCCTGGTAGTCGCGGGCCTCCACGCGGGCCATCACGTAGTGGGCCGCGACCGCCTTCAGCAGGGCGCACTCCAGCAGCGAGCGGCGCGGCACCACCAGTGAGGCGGCGTAGCGCACCAGCGGACGCGGACCGAAGCGCTCGCGGGTGGCCCGCTCCGCGGACCGGCAGAACCGGCCGATGAGCTCGCTGGTCAGGTTCTTCAGGCCGGCCAGCGACCGGAGGTCGCCGTCGAAGTCCTGCGGCCAGAACGGCTCGGCGAGCAGCCGGTCGTAGGTCTCGCCGAGCTCGGCCGGGTCGGCGTCCGCGTAGAGCCGGGCGGCGAGCTCGCACACCGCGTCGCGCTCCCCTGGGCTGCGCAGCGCCTCGAACCGGACCAGCCCGGCGAACAGCCCGTCCTCCAGGTCGTGGACCGAGTAGGCGACGTCGTCGGCCCAGTCCATGATCTGGGCCTCGAAGCAGGTCAGCGCCTCCGGCGCGCCCTCGCGGACCCACGCGAAGATCGCGGCGTCGTCCGGATAGCAGTTGAACTTGCTCCCGGAGCCGCCGCCGCGCTGCCACGGGTACTTGAGTGTGGCGTCCAGCGTGGCCCGGGTGAGGTTCAGCCCCGCGCTGCGCCGGCCGGGCGTGGTGACCTTGCCCTCCAGGCGGGTGAGCAGCCGCAGGCTCTGCGCGTTGCCCTCGAAGCCGCCGCAGGCGGCCGCCGCGGCGTCGAGCGCGCTCTCCCCGTTGTGCCCGAAGGGCGGGTGCCCGAGGTCGTGCGCGAGGCAGGCGGCCTCGACGAGGTCGGGGTCGCAGCCCAGCGAGCGCCCCATCTCGCGGCCGATCTGCGCGCACTCCAGCGAGTGCGTCAGCCGGGTGCGCGGGAAGTCGCTCGCCCCCGGCTGCACGACCTGCGTCTTGGCGGCGAGCCGGCGCAGCGCGTAGCTGTGCAGCACGCGGGCGCGGTCGCGCTCGAACGGGCCGCGGGCCCCGCTCTTCGGCGGCTCCGCGGCCCAGCGCTCCCGGTCCCGCTCGGTGTAGGGCGGCGGAGGCGGCTCGGTGATGCCCGGCATGGTGTCCCGCAACTCTCAGGGGCGGCCCCGCGGCCGGCAGGCGCCCGGCTCAGGCCGCGTCGACGTGCAGTGTTGAACTGTCACCGAAGATCCAGTAGTACCAGACGGAGGCCGTCTCCCGGGTGATGTACCAGAGCTGGGTCTCCCGTTCGAGCACGGCCGGGCCGGAGCGCGCCGGCGAGGTGGCCGCCTCGATGCCGAAGTCCTCCGCCATCGTCCGCGACCGCAGCGAGTGCCAGGGGTCGGTGACGATCACCGCCGAGGTCCAGCCGAGCTGCTGGTAGACCCGCGAGACCGCCTCGATGCTCTGCAGGGTGTCGCTGCCCTCTCCGATGGCCACGACGTCCTCGGCGGGCACCCCGGCATTGACCAGCCAGTCGCGGCCGCTGCCGCCCTCGGTGTAGGCGTCGCCGGGCTGGTTGCCGCCGACCGTGACGACGGCGGGGGCCACGCCCTGCTCGTAGAGGTCGGCGGCGTGCCGCAGCCGCGCCTCGAAGATGGGCGACGGCCGGCCGTTGTACTGGCTGGCGCCCAGCACCACGATGGCGTCGGAGGGCGGGCGCTCATCCTGGCGGGCGACGTACCACACCCAGGCCCAGGTCAGGCACGGGACCAGGACGGCGGTGACGGCCAGCAGCGCCAGCGTCCACGCGATGCGTCTCCCCCACCGGCGTGCCGGGCGGTCCGGCCCTGCTGCGGGCCGGGGGCGCCTCCGGCGCGGCGGCGGATCGGGCCCGGGCTCGGCGCGGTCCGGGTCCAGGCGCGGCCGGGTCATGGTGCGGGTGGGGTCGGGGCCCGGCGGGGCCCGGTCGGGCGGCACCGGGGCGGCCGGGCCGTCGGCGGCCCGGGTGAAGACCCGGGTGCGCTCCGCGGGACCGTCGGCCTCGACGCCGACGACGTCGATGACGGCGGCGTCGCCGGGCGCGCCGGAGCTCCGGGGCTCCCGGGCGAACGTCCGCGTCGCCTCCAGATCCGGTGCGGCACCGAGCGGGGACTCCTCGCGCGGCTCGTTGCCGCGCTCTTCGTCCGCTGCCGGCACGTCCCACCCCCTGTGAGGACCTCGCTGATGGCTCGGCTGAGAAGGGCCGTGCCGGGCACGGAGCGAAACGCCCGCTCCCGCGTCCGGCCGTCCGGCTCCGACCTGGCACAGCGTACTGGATGGCATAGGTGCGAAGCCTGTCCCGAAAGGGCTTCCGGGCGTTTGGTGACAGGCCCGGCCTCATGCTACGAGAAGTGACCGGCCGGGGCGGTGTGCTCGGCGCACACCGGGCCGAAAAAGTCGTGCGGCGCACGTGATGTGCGCCGCACGACCCTCGTCATCGGGCGTCAGCCGCGGGCGGCCGCGCGCCCCGACTCCAGCCGGGCGACGGGGACCCGGAACGGCGAGCACGACACGTAGTCCAGGCCCGCCTCGTGGAAGAAGTGCACCGACGCCGGGTCGCCGCCGTGCTCACCGCAGACGCCGAGCTTGATGCCCGGCCTGGCGCGGCGGCCCTCCTCGACGGCGAGCCTGATGAGCCGGCCCACGCCGTCCACGTCCAGCGACTCGAACGGGGACACGCCGAACACGCCCTTCTCCAGGTAGGCGGAGAAGAACGACGCCTCGACGTCGTCGCGGGAGAAGCCCCACACCGTCTGGGTGAGGTCGTTGGTGCCGAAGGAGAAGAACTCGGCGTTCTCGGCGATCTGCCCGGCGGTCAGCGCGGCGCGCGGCAGCTCGATCATGGTGCCGACGGGGTAGTCCAGCGTGACGCCGTACTCCTCGCCGACCTCGCGGAGCACGTTCAGCGACTCCTCGCGGATGATCTCCAGCTCCTGCACGGTGCCCACGAGCGGGATCATGATCTCCGGGCACGGCCGGCCGCCGACCCGCAGCCGCTCGGCCGCGGCCTGGGCGATGGCGCGCACCTGCATGGTGAACAGGCCGGGGACCACCAGGCCGAGCCGGACGCCGCGCAGCCCGAGCATCGGGTTCTGCTCGTGCAGCCGGTGCACGGCCTGCAGCAGCCGCAGGTCGTTCTCGTGCTTCTCCCCGCGTGCCTCGGCCACCGCCACCCGGACCGACAGCTCGGTGACGTCGGGCAGGAACTCGTGCAGCGGCGGGTCGAGCAGCCGCACCGTGACCGGGAGGCCGTCCATGGCCTCGAAGATGCCGACGAAGTCGTCGCGCTGCATCGGCAGCAGCGCGGCCAGCGACTCGTCCCGCTCCTTGTCGGTGTCGGCGAGGATGAGCCGCTCGACGAGCTGGCGCCGGTCGCCCAGGAACATGTGCTCGGTGCGGCACAGCCCGACGCCCTGCGCGCCCATGCGGCGCGCCCGGGCCGCGTCCTCGGCGTTGTCGGCGTTGGCGCGCACGTTCATCCGCCGGGCGGCGTCGGAGTACTGCATGAAGCGGTGCACGGCGCGCACCAGGTCGTCGGAGGAGTCCGACGCGGGGTCGATCTCGCCCTCGAAGTAGCGCACGACCGGGGAGGCCACGACGGGTACCTCGCCGAGGAAGACCTCGCCGGTGGTGCCGTCGATGGAGATGACGTCACCCTCTTCGATCACCTGGCCGCCGGGGGCGACCAGCCGGCGGTTCTTGGTGTCGACGTCGAGCTCCTCGGCGCCGCACACGCAGGTCTTGCCCATGCCGCGGGCGACCACGGCGGCGTGGGAGGTCTTGCCGCCGCGGCTGGTCAGGATGCCGCGCGCCGCGATCATGCCCTCCAGGTCGTCGGGGTTGGTCTCCCGCCGGCACAGGATGACGTCCTCGCCGCTGCGCGACCACTTGATGGCCGTGTAGGAGTCGAACACGGCCTTGCCGACGGCCGCGCCCGGCGAGGCGTTCATGCCGCGTCCGAGCCGGGTGCGCTCCGCCGTCTCGTCGAAGCGCGGGAACATGAGCTGGGCGAGCTGGTCGCCGGTGACGCGGCCGACCGCCTCGTCCAGGGTGATCAGGCCCTGGTCCACGAGCTGGTTGGCGATACGGAACGCCGCGGCCGCCGTGCGCTTGCCCACCCGGGTCTGCAGCATCCACAGCTTGCCGCGCTCGATGGTGAACTCGATGTCGCAGAGGTCGCGGTAGTGGTTCTCCAGCTTCTCCATGATGGCGAGCAGCTGGCGGTAGCTCTCGGGGTCGATGCGCTCCAGGTCGGCGAGCGGCACGGTGTTGCGGACGCCGGCCACGACGTCCTCGCCCTGCGCGTTCTGCAGGTAGTCGCCGTACACGCCCTGCTGGCCGGACGCGGGGTCGCGGGTGAAGGCCACCCCGGTACCGGAGTCCATGCCGAGGTTGCCGAAGACCATGGAGCACACGTTGACGGCGGTGCCGAGGTCGGACGGGATGCGCTCCTGGCGCCGGTACAGGATCGCGCGCGGCGCGTTCCAGGAGTCGAAGACCGCCTTGATGGCCAGCCGCATCTGCTCGCGCGGGTCGGCCGGGAACTCCTCGCCGGTGTGCTCCAGGACGATGTCCTTGAAGGTCTGGACGAGCTCCTTGAAGTCGCCGGCGTCGAGGTCGAGGTCGTCGGTGGTGTCCTTGCGCTGCTTGGCGGCGTCGATGGCGTCCTCGAACAGCTCGCCCTCGATGCCCTGCACCGTCTTGCCGAACATCTGGATGAGCCGGCGGTAGGAGTCCCAGGCGAAGCGCTCGTCGCCGGCCTGCGCGGCGAGCCCGCGTACCGAGTCGTCGTTCAGGCCGATGTTGAGGACGGTCTCCATCATCCCGGGCATGGAGAACTTGGCGCCGGAGCGGACGCTGACGAGCAGCGGATCGTCGGCCTGGCCCAGGCGCTTGCCCATCACGGCCTCCAGCGCGGCCAGCTTCTCGTCGATCTCGGCGTCCAGCCCCTCGGGTACGCGACCGTGATCGAGGTAGTACCGGCAGGCGTCGGTGGTGATGGTGAACCCCGGTGGGACGGGCAGGCCGAGATTCGTCATCTCGGCGAGGTTCGCCCCCTTACCTCCCAGGAGGTCCTTGAGGTCCTTGTTGCCCTCGGCGAATTCGTAGACGTACTTGGGCACCGCAAGCTCCTTTTCACGGCCGCTCGACCTCGAATGCGCGCGACTCTACACAGCCGAAGAAAAAATCTTCCTCAGCACGCCTATATACCCGAGTTTCCCCAGATCAGATGAGGTGTATTGGTTTAGTCCAGTGGTCTAGGCAAGACGCGCGAAGCGACGCAGGTCACACCCACACCCCCTGAGCCGCACTCCGCCATCGTCCCCCCAGGTCAGAGCCGGTGCACGCACCCCCGGGCGGTCGACGCGGCGCGAGCTGGTCCAATCCGGCGCGTCGCCGTCCCGGCACCGGCGCCTGATGTGCCGAGCGACACATGGGCAACTCGCGAGTAACCTACGGTACCGTAGGTACAGTCGTTGAGCGGGACGCCCGAGCCCGAGGAGAGAAGAGCGATCGTGTCAGTGGAGCAGAGGGACCACACGCAGCCGAGCACCCCCGAGGACGGTGCGCGGGCGGACACCGAGCAGCGGGCGGTTCCGTCCCCCGCGGACCTGCTGCGCGCGGTGAAGCCGCGGCTGCGCGGCTGGCTGCACCTCGGCACCGCGCCGCTGGCCCTCGCGGCCGGGATCGTGCTGGTCGCCCTGGCGCCCACCGGCCTGTCCCGGCTGGCCAGCGCCGTCTACGCGCTCAGCTCCGTGCTGCTGTTCAGCACGTCGGCCGTCTACCACGTGGGCCGCTGGACCAGCCGCGGCATGGCCGTGCTCCGCCGCCTCGACCACTCCAACATCTACCTGATCATCGCCGGCACCTACACGCCGTTCGTGCTGCTGGTGCTGGAGGGCACGCTGCGCACGGCGATGACCGCGCTCATCTGGGGCGCGGCCATCGCCGGCGTGGTCTTCAAGATGTGCTGGCTGAACGCGCCGCGCTGGCTCTCCACCGCGCTCTACATCGCGGTCGGCTGGGTGGCGGTACTCTTCATCCCGCAGCTCGTCGGCGGCACGCACCCGGCCACCTGGATCCTCATCCTGGTCGGCGGCATCCTGTACAGCGTCGGCGCGGTGGTCTACGCCCTGCGGTGGCCGAACCCGGCGCCGCGCTGGTTCGGCTTCCACGAGATCTTCCACTCGCTGACCATCGCCGCCTACGTCTGCCACTACGTCGCGGTGTCCTTCGTCGTCTACACCGTCGCGGGCTGAGGAGCGCGCACCCGCCCCGGACATGCGGCGGCGCCGGCCCGGACACGCTCCCGCGTGCCCGGGCCGGCGCCGTGTGCGGCGGGTCAGCAGCCCGGCAGCCGCTCCAGCAGGTAGCGCTCGACCTGGTCCAGGGAGACGCGCTCCTGGCCCATCGAGTCGCGCTCGCGCACGGTCACCGCGTCGTCCTCCAGGGTGTCGAAGTCGACGGTCACGCAGAAGGGCGTGCCGATCTCGTCCTGGCGGCGGTAGCGGCGGCCGATCGCGCCCGCGTCGTCGAACTCCACGTTCCACCGCCGGCGCAGCCGCGCGGCGAGGTCGCGGGCCTTGGGCGAGAGGTCGGTGTTGCGGGACAGCGGCAGCACGGCGGCCTTGACCGGCGCGAGCCGCGGGTCCAGGCGCATGACGGCGCGCTTCTCCAGCTTGCCCTTGGCGTTGGGCGCCTCGTCCTCGTGGTAGGCGTCCAGCATGAAGGTCAGCAGCGCGCGGTCGACGCCGGCCGCCGGCTCGATGACGTAGGGCGTGTAGCGCTCGTTGTTCTCCTGGTCGAAGAAGGAGAGGTCGGCGCCGGAGTGCTCCGAGTGGGTCTTCAGGTCGAAGTCGGTGCGGTTGGCGACGCCCTCCAGCTCGCCCCACTCGCCGCCCACGAAGTTGAACCGGTACTCGATGTCGACGGTCCGCTTGGAGTAGTGGGAGAGCTTGTCCTTCGGGTGCTCGTACAGCCGCAGGTTGTCCTTGGCGATGCCCAGGTCGACGTACCACTGCAGGCGGGTGTCGATCCAGTACTGGTGCCAGTCCTCGTCCTCGCCGGGCTTGACGAAGAACTCCATCTCCATCTGCTCGAACTCGCGGGTGCGGAAGATGAAGTTGCCCGGGGTGATCTCGTTGCGGAACGACTTGCCGATCTGGCCGATGCCGAACGGGATCTTGCGGCGGGCCGACTGCTGCACGTTCAGGTAGTTGATGAAGATGCCCTGCGCGGTCTCCGGCCGCAGGAACGCCAGGCCGCTCTCGTCCTGCACCGGGCCGAGGTAGGTGCGCAGCAGGCCGTTGAACATGCGCGGCTCCATCAGGGAGCTCTTGGCACCGCAGTTCGGGCAGGCGATGTCGGCGAGGCCCTTCTCGGGCTCGCGGCCGTGCTTCTCGGCGTAGCCCTCGATCAGGTGGTCGGCCCGGAAGCGCTTGTGGCAGGACTGGCACTCGGTGAGCGGGTCAACGAACTCCTTGACGTGGCCGGACGCCTCCCAGACCTCGCGGGCCAGGATGACGCTGGAGTCGAGGCCGACGATGTCCTCGCGCTCCTGGACCATCGCGCGCCACCACTGGCGCTTGACGTTGTTCTTCAGCTCCACGCCCAGCGGGCCGTAGTCCCACGAGGCGCGCAGACCCCCGTAGATCTCGCTGGAGGGGTAGACCAGACCCCGGCGCTTGGCGAGATTGACCAGGGTGTCCATTGCCTCTGACTTGGCGGCCATAGTTTTCTCAGACTCTCCATCCGGCTGGCGGTCGGCGGATCGCGGAACGCGACGCTCGTGAACGGGACTCCGCGACGGTCGGTGCGCGGAAGTGACCAGCCTATCCAGGCGCGGCCACTGACATGCACCAACGACGATACGCCCGCCGGCGGCCGGGTTCGAACGGATAAACCCGGCGGGCGCGTCGCAGGCGGCGGGCCGCCCGGCACCCGGCAGCGGGCGGACGGCCCGGCGCGCGCGGTTCAGGCCGGCGCGTCGGGGTGCCGCGCGACCACCTCGAACGCGCTGGGCTCGTCGCGTGCCATGGACAGCAGCGGCACGGCCGCGACGCGCACGTCGAAGTCCGACAGGGCCCGGCGGTAGGCTCCGGGGCCGTCCCACTCCGTGACGACCGTCCAGAGCGTGGGCTCGTCGGCCGCGCGGGCGACGGTCCCGGAGCGGTAGCCGGGCCGCTGGCCGAGCGCGTCCAGCGCTCCGGTGGCGCGGGCCACGAAGTCGTCGGAGTCCTCGGGAGCGACGGTGTAGCGGGTGATGACGATCACGCCCCCATGGTGGCATGCCGGGGGCGCCGCCCGCGCCCCGCCCGCCGCGCACCCCGGCTCCGGGAGGCTCAGCCCCCGCCGAAGACGCGGTCCACCACCCGGGCGGCGGCGCGGCCGTCGTCCAGCGGGCAGAACTGGTCCACGAAGGCCCGGTAGCGGTCGGCGTAGCTCCCGGCCACCTCGTCGATGCCGAGCACGGAGGCGATCACGTCGTCGGACTCCAGCAGCAGCGGTCCCGGCGCGGTCTCCTCGAAGTCGAAGTAGAACCCGCGCAGGTTGTCCCGGTAGCTCTCGATGTCGTAGGTGAAGAACAGCATCGGCCGCCCGGTGTTGGCGAAGTCGAACATCATCGACGAGTAGTCGGTGACCAGGATGTCGGTGATCAGGAACAGCTCCATGATCTCCGGGTACAGCGACACGTCGTAGACGAAGTCCTCACCGACGATCGGCACGCTGTCGACCACCCGCGGGTGCCGGCGGACCAGCAGCACGTGGTCATCGCCCAGCTTGTCGTACATGCGGCGCAGGTCGAGGTGCAGGTCGAGCTTGTGCTTGCCGCGGGTGTAGTACTTGTCGTCCCGCCAGGTCGGCGCGTACAGGATCACCTTCCGGCCCTCCGGCAGCCCAAGTCTGCGGCGGGTGCGCTCGGCGAGCGCCTCCCGCTCGGCGGAGAAGAAGATGTCGTTGCGGGGGTAGCCCGTCTCCAGGATCTCCCCCTCGAAGCGGAACGCCCGGCGCAGGATCGGGGTGGCCCACGGGCTCGGCGAGACGAGGTAGTCCCACTGCCGCGTCTCCCACGCCAGCTTCTCGTGGTAGTCGCGGGACTTGCCGCGGATGTTCTCGATGTCGAAGCCGATCCGCTTGAGCATCGAGCCGTGCCAGGTCTGCACGACCGTCTGGTCCGGCCGCCGGGTGAACCAGGCGGGCTGGCGGGAGTTGGTGACCAGGTAGCGTGCGCGGGCCAGCGACTCGTAGAAGTCGCGGCCGTTGTGCCGCACCCGGGTGAGGTCCGCCGGCAGGTTGACCTGACCGTCGCGCACCAGCCAGGACATGGGGTAGTCCGCCCAGCGTCCGCCGCGCGCCCGCAGTTCGGCGTAGACGCTGTGCGGGCTGTCGGAGAACTGCCGGCCGGTGTAGCTGTCGAAGAGGATCTCCTCGCGCAGCTCCTCCTCGCGCATGGCGGGGTAGCTCTCCTCGCGCAGCCGGCGCTGCGCGAAGCTGCCGCGCTCGTCGGGGCGCAGGTCGCCGCCCACCCGGAGCACCGGGGTGTCGAACCCGCTGTCGGCGAAGGTGTAGCCGCGCTCGGGCGTCTCCATCTCCAGCGGCAGGGACCGGACGAAGGCGGAGTCGAGTTCGGCGCGGACGTCGGTGCCCTCGCTGCCGTCGTGGCGGACCCGGGCCCAGAGCTGGTACGAGCCGGCCGAGAGCGGGAGGGTGCCGGACAGGGTCCGGATGGCGGCGGGGGTGAAGACGGCGCGGAAGGCGTCGCCGTCGCGGGTGACGTCGAAGACGTGCTCCTCGTCGCGCCCGCGCGCCTTGAACACCAGCCGCAGCTGGGAGTCGGCCGCGTACTGGCCGGTCAGCACGAGCTCGCGGCCCTGGGCGCCGGCCCACTCCGCGGCGCGGATCACCGGGTGGGCCCAGCCGGCGCGCAGCCGCAGGTGCCCGTCGCTGGTCCGCTGCACGACGACTTCGTGGTAGCCGTCACCGGCCGGGTGCGCGGCCGGCTCGACGTCCTCGGGCAGCACCAGCGGGACCGCGGTGCCGACCGGGGTGCGCAGCTCGGCGCGCCACCGCTCCTGCCGGAGCGCGCCGTTGCCCTCGTTCACCATGTGGTTGAGCAGTTCGGCGGCGGGGATCCGGACGCTGAACCGGTCGCCGACCGTCTGCAGCGGGCGCTCCAGCACGGCCGTGCCGGGCAGCCGGGTGAGCCGCAGCACGCGGGCCTCGGCGGCCGGCGGTGCGACGAACTCGCCGCTGATCTCCAGTTCGGGGGCGGGCGCGGCGGCGTCGAGCCGGTGCCCGCGGACCCGGGCCCGCACCGGCGCCACCCGGATGCGCAGCTGCTGGTCGTCGTCCCAGACCGGCCGCACCCAGACATCCTCGGCCACCTGGTGGTAGGGCGGCCGCTCCGGCGGCCCGGAGACCGGGTTGGCGACGATCCGGCGCCGCACCAGGCCCCGGTTGACGACCACCAGCTCCAGCTGCCACTCGGTGGCCCGCCACTGCCCGGACATCCGGAGCTTGGCGGGGTCGAGGGAGACCTCGAAGCCGCCGTAGTCGTGCCGGGCGGCGTCGGGGACGTCGGGCAGCCGGTACTCGGCGGCCAGCCGGACCTTGACCGGGACGGGGACCCGCCGACCGGTGTCGGCGTTCACCGCGAACGCCAGCAGCTGCTGCTGCCAGCGCCGGCCGGCGCGCAGGTGGCGGATGCCGATGCGCCCTCCGACGACGAGCCGGCCGTCGCGCCACTGGACGCTCTCGGTCTTCTGCCGGACCTTGAGCTCGGTGTCGAGCCGGTACAGCTCTCGGGGGACGCCGGTCTCGGGGTCCTCGAAGAAGGGGTAGCGGATGTAGTAGTGCAGGCCGCGGCGGACCACCGGCGCCTTCTTGAGCTCGACGCTCTTCTGGAAGGTGATGACCTCCATGAGGCGGTCGAGCCGGCGCTTGCGCACCAGGTGGTAGTTGAGCCGGTGCAGCACCCCCACACCGTCCAGTACGGCTCGGTCGACGGTGTCGAGGTAGGCGTTGGCGAGGTCGAGGAACCGCTCACGGGCGGCCTGGTCGGCGTCGTCCAGCCGGAGCAGCACGCGGCGCAGGTCGCGGCGCAGCGCGTGGTCGTCCCACAGGGCTCGGTCGGCGCCCGCGAGCGAGGCGCTGAGGTCGGCGATCGCGGCGACGCGCCGGCTCATGTTCTCGATCCGGCTGAGGTCGTCGACGGCCTCGCGGTCGCGGCGCAGGTAGACGGGGGCGGGCAGCACGTCGACGGCGCGGGCGGCGAAGTGCGCGCGCAGCACGGCGAGGTCGGCGTCTTCCTCGTCCCGGAGGGGCGGGAGGCTCTCCCAGAACGTCCGCCGCCACAGCTTGTTGCCGAGCAGCCGGTCGGCGAGCAGCGCGGGGGTCGCGCGGACGTGCGTGCCGACGCGCACGCGGTCGAAGGCGCGGCGGTGCGCGCTGGACGGCCGGGAGCCGAGCTCGTTGAAGCGGTACAGGTTGCCGGCGGCGAAGTCCGACCCGCTGCTCTCCAGTGAGTCGAGCAGGTAGCGGACGGCGTAGCCGGGCAGCGCGTCGTCGCCCCGGACGAACAGCAGGTACTCGCCCGAGGAGGCTCCGGCGCCCAGCCGGCAGGCGGCGGCGTCCCCGCCGGCCGCGGCGGTGAGCAGCGTCACGGTGGCGCCGCCGATGCGGGTGCCCGCGACGTCGCGGGCGACGTCGAGCCCCTCGGTGCGGGCCGCGCCGACCGACTCGCCGTCCTCCTCCTCGCCGTCGTCCTTGGCGGCGTCGGGGTCGGTGTCGGGGTCGGCGTCGGTCGCGGCCCGGGCGGCGGGCTCGCCGTCGGCGTCCTCGTCCTCCCCCTCGTCCTTGGCGGCGTCCGCGGCGGCGACGCCGTCAGCCCGCGGCTCCGCCGGGTCGGCGGGCCCGGTGCGGGCCTCGATCGGCACCAGGACGATCTCGGCGTCGGCCAGGTCGGCGCTCTGCCCGGCCAGTGAGTCCAGGCAGTCCCGCAGGCGGGGCTCGGTGACGTCGAAGGGAACGATGAGGCTGAGCTTGGGCACGGAAAAACAGTCTCCCGGTCTTCTCTGCTGGAGCGGGGTCACAGAGACCGGACCCGATCGGGCCCGGCGGTTGGTGGGCCAACCTAAACCACGTTGAGTAAGCGGCTCGTAAGTTCCCGTTATCGGGGAGCCGACCGCGACGAGCCGTCGCTCTCCCACAAAAATACCGGTATGCGTGGCCGCTGTCGGCCGGTCGGGGTTTCGGCGCCGGGCAGGCGGGACGCGGAGGCGGGCGCCGCGCCCGGGCGCTCGTGCGGGACGGCCGGCGTCGGCGAGAATTGGGGCGGGCGGCGTCCGTCACCGGAGGGCACCGCGGGCGCCGCGGCGGCGGATGCCGGAGGGAGGTGCGGGGATGCGCGGGACGATGCCGGTCGACGGGCGGCGGACGCCCGTGCCGCGCCTCCCCGGCTCCCCCCGTTCCGGCGGCCGCCGGGAGCGGCGGCCCGCGGGCAGCCCCGGCCCCGCGCGACGCGCGGAGTGCCGGTCGGCGCCCGCCCACTCGTTCGCACCCGCACCCGTTTCGAAGGAGCCGCGTGTCACGTAAGCGCAAGAAGCCCTCCCGCCGCCCCGCCGCCGCGCCGAGGCGCCCGCTACCGGAGGGCGACGCCTTCTTCACCCCGGAGGCCGGCGCGCTGCGGCGCGCGGTGGAGCGGCGCAGCGCGGTGCCGCTCGTGTGGCTGCACAACGCGCCGCGGTGGGTGCTGCCGGTGGGGATGGCCGGCGTGTTCATCGCCGGGCTGCTGATCGCGGGGCTCATCGGCGCGGTACTGCTCGCGGTGCTAGCGCTGTTCTTCGCGTGGCTGGCGTTCCTGGCCTGGCCCAGGCTGCGCGGGGGCGAGCGCGCCATGCGGGTCGTGGTGGTGGCCACACTCACCGGGCTGGCCGTCCTGCAGACCGGATCATGAAACCGGACATTTTGACAATCATTTTCGTTGTCGGCAGACTTGAGAGGTGTCTGAGGTAGCTGTCGCGGATCCGCGACCGGAACCCGCGCCGCCCGCCTTCCGCGTCACCGGGGCCGTGGTCGAGTACGACGGCCGGCCGGTGCTGGACGGCGTCTCCTTCGAGGTCCCGCGCGGCGAGGTGCTCGCCATCCTCGGGCCCAACGGTTCGGGGAAGTCGACCCTGTCGCGCGCCATGCTCGGCCTGGTGCCGCTGCACCGGGGCGGCGTCGAACTCCACGGCGTCCCGGTCCGGCGGTTCCGGCAGTGGGGCCGCGTCGGCTACGTGCCGCAGCGCCTCCCGGCTGGCGGCGGGGTGCCCGCCACCGTGCGCGAGGTGGTCGCCTCCGGGCAGGTCGCGCGGCTGCGCCGCCTCCGGCTGCCGGGGCCCGCCGACCGCGCGGCGGTGGACGAGGCGCTGGCCGCCGTGGGGCTCGCCGACCGCGCGCGCGACTCCGTCCACGAGCTCTCCGGCGGCCAGCAGCAGCGGGTGCTGATCGCCCGCGCGCTGGCGGGCCGCCCTGACACCTTCGTCATGGACGAGCCGATGGCCGGCGTGGACGCGGCCAGCCAGCGGGCCCTGGCCGGGGCGGTCGCCGAACTGCGGCGGCGCGGCCACACGGTGGTGCTGGTCCTGCACGAGCTGGGACCCCTGCGTCCGCTGATCCAGCGCGCCGTCGTGCTCGCACACGGACGGATCGCCCACGACGGCGAACCGCCCCGTCCGGCGGGCGAACCCGCCCGTCCCGACCACGACCACGCGCCCCCGGACGCCGGCGCGCCGCTGCTCGCCCCGGCGGTGCCGGGCCTGGAGGTCCCCCGCCGTGACTGAGCTGCTGGAACTGGACTTCATGCGCCGCGCGCTGCTCGCGGCCGTGCTCGTCGGGCTCACCGCGCCGGCCATCGGCACCTTCCTGGTGCAGCGCCGGCTCGCGCTGCTCGGCGACGGTATCGGGCACGTCGCGCTGACCGGGGTCGCGCTTGGCTACCTGACCAGCTCGTCGCCGGTGATCACCGCGCTCATCGTGTCGGCGCTGGGCGCCGCGCTCATCGAGGTGGTCCGGGCTCGCACCCGTACCAGCGGCGACGTGGCGCTCGCGCTGCTCTTCTACGGCGGCATCGCCGGCGGCGTGCTGCTGATCGGCCTGGCGCCGGGGCAGAGCACCGGCACCCTCACCTCGTTCCTGTTCGGCTCGGTGACCAGCGTCAGCGAGGAGGACGTCACCATCATGGCCGCGCTCGCGGTGCTGGTGCTTGGCGTCCTGGCGTACTTCGGCCGCGAGCTGTTCGTGCTGTGCCAGGACGAGGAGGTCGCCCGGACGCACGGGCTGCCGGTCCGGCTGCTCAGCCTGGTGATCGCGGTGACGGCGGCGCTGACGGTCGTCGTCGCGATGCGCGTGGTGGGCGTGCTGCTGGTGAGCGCGCTCATGGTCGTACCGGTGGCCGCCGCCCAGCAGCTGACCCGCGGCTTCCGGGCCACGGTGGGGGTCGCCATGCTGGTGGGCGTGCTCTCGGCGATCGGCGGACTGAGCACGGCCTTCTACGCCGACGTGGCACCGGGCTCGACCATCGTGTTGATCGCTCTCGGGGTGTTCGCGGCGGCCGTCGCGGCCGGCCGGGTGCTGCGCCGCCGGCGCGGGCGCGCCGGCGCGGTCCGGCGGACGCGCGGGGCGGCCGCGCTCGGTAGCATTCCCGGGACCGAGTCGGGGAGCATGAGGACATGAGCACACGCCGCGAGACCGTACGTCAGGCGCTGAACGAGAGCACGGGCTTCCGCAGCGCCCAGGACCTTTATGCCGACCTGCGCGCCGAGGGCTCCAAGATCGGGCTCACGACGGTGTACCGCGCGCTGCAGGCGCTCAGCGACGCCGGCGAGATCGACGTGCTGCGCAACGCCGAGGGCGAGGCGGTCTACCGCGCCTGCGCCACCGAGCGGCACCACCACCACCTGGTCTGCCGGTCCTGCGGCAAGGCGGTCGAGATCGAGGGGCCCGCGGTGGAGAAGTGGGCCGAGAGCATCGCGGTGCAGCACGGCTTCGTCAACCTCACGCACACCGTCGAGATCTTCGGCACCTGCGCCGACTGCTGCGCGCGGAGGACCGCGGAGGCCTCCTGACCGGAGGCCTCCCCGTTCACCGCAGGCGCTCCAGGTTCGGCCGCTTGGGCGCCCGGCCGTCGCCCGAGGACCGTCCGGTGAGCCGGCGCCCGATCCAGGGCACCAGGTACTCGCGCGCCCAGTGCAGGTCCTCCTGGCGGGCCAGCCGCCAGTCCCGGGGCAGCTCCTCGGGCCAGGGCTGGCGCCAGTCGCCCTCCGCGGCCACCCCGAGCACCTCGCAGACGCGCAGGGCGAGCCGGCGGTGGCCCTCGGAGGAGAGGTGCAGCCGGTCGGCGCTCCACGCCCGGCGGTCCTGGAGCACCCGCATGCTCCACAGGTCGACGACCGCGCAGCCGTACTGGTCGGCGATGGCGCGTACGTGCATGTTGTAGGTGGCGACCTTGCCGCGCAGGTGCCGCATGACCGGCTGGAAGCCGGTGTCGAACCCGGTGAAGACGACGACGGCGGCGCCGGTGCCGGCCAGGCGGGCGACGGCGGCCTCGAAGACCGCCGCGACCTGGTCGGGGTCCCCGCCGGGCCGGATGATGTCGTTGCCGCCCGCGCAGAGCGTGACGAGGTCGGGGTGGAGTTCGACCGCGCGCGGCAGCTGCTCGGCCGTGATCTGCCGGATCAGCTTGCCGCGCACCGCCAGGTTCGCGTACCGCACCTCGGGAACGCGGTCGGCCAGGTGCTCGGCCACCCGGTCGGCCCAGCCGCGGAACCGGCCGCGGGCAGCGCCGCTGTCGTCCGGGACGGGATCGTTCAGCCCCTCCGTGAAACTGTCGCCGAGTGCCACGTAGGAGATGACGTCCTGGGTGAGGTCGAGCCCTCCGTGAAAGTCGGTCATGGTATTCGATGATGCCGGGCGAATCCATGGTTACGCGACAGTAGGTTGCGGTATTCGCGAGTTTTGTCGCGCTCCTCACGTTTCAGGCCAGCGGTGGCGGCTGTTCGCCGCCTCCGCTCAGCGCACGACCGGCGTCAGCTCCGGGCGCTTGGCGGTGACGTGGTCACCGGAGGACCGCCCGGTGAGCCGGCGCCCCAGCCACGGCACGAGGAAGCCGCGCGCCCACCGCAGGTCGGCACGGCGCGCGGTGCGCCAGTCCACGGCCTCGGCCGGCGGCCACGGCTCGTCCCACCGGCCCTCGGCCGGCACCCCGAGCGCCTCGCACACTCCCAGCGCCAGCCGGCGGTGCCCCTCGGGGGACATGTGCAGCCGGTCGGCGTGCCAGGCGCGCGGATCGGTGAGCACGTCCATTCGCCACTGGTCCACGAGGTGGCAGCCGTGGCGGTCGGCGATCGTCCGGATGTTCAGGTAGAAGCGGGCGAACACCCCGATGCGGGCCCGCATGTAGCCGGTGGCGAAGTTGACGCCGGTGAACAGCACGACCTCCGCGCCGGTCGCGCGCAGCTGCCGCACGGCGTGCTCCACGCCCCGGGCGAGCCGGTCGGGGTCGCCGCCCGGCCGCAGCAGGTCGTTGCCGCCGGCGCTGAACGTGACCAGATCCGGGCGCAGTTCCAGCGCGCGCGGCAGCTGCTCGGCCAGCACCTGGCCGAGCAGCTTGCCGCGGACCGCGAGGTTGGCGTAGCCGACCCGGCCGACGTGCGCGGCCGCGTGGTCGGCGAACCGGTCCGCCCACCCGCGGAAGTGTCCGTGCGGGTGGCCGTCGCTGTCCGGATAGGGGTCGCCGACCCCTTCGGTGAAGCTGTCCCCGACGGCGACGTAGGCGAGGTCGGTGCGTCCCGCGAGGGGGCTCTCCGGCACCTCGGCCCGGCTCACGGGGTCGGCTCCACCGGGTTGGGCACCGCGCCGCCGTAGCGCCGGTCCCGGCTGGCGTAGATCTCGCACGCGTGCCAGAAGTGCCGCCGGTCGAAGTCCGGCCAGAGGGTGTCGAGGAAGACGAACTCCGCGTAGGCCGACTGCCAGAGCAGGAAGTTGGAGAAGCGCTGCTCGCCCGAGGAGCGGACGAACAGGTCGACGTCCGGGATCTCGGGCTCGTCGAGGTACTTCGCGACGGTCGCCTCGGTCACCCGGTCCGGATTGATCCGGCCCTCGGCCGCGGCGCGGGCGATCCGCGCGGCGGCGTCGGCGATCTCCGCGCGCCCGCCGTAGTTCACGCAGAACTGGAGGGTGAGGGTGCTGTTGTCCTTGGTCATCTCCTCGGCGTCCTCCAGTTCGGAGATGACGCTCTTCCACAGCCGCCCCCTCCGCCCCGCCCAGCGGACCCGCACGCCGCGGGCGTGCAGCTCGTCGCGGCGGCGGCGGATGACCTCGCGGTTGAAGCCCATGAGGAAGCGGACCTCCTCGGGCGAGCGCTTCCAGTTCTCGGTGGAGAACGCGTAGGCGGAGAGGTAGGGGACGCCGAGCTCCAGCGCGCCCTCGATGACGTCGAACAGGGAGTTCTCGCCCGCCTTGTGCCCCTCGGTGCGCGGCAGCCCGCGCTCCTTGGCCCAGCGCCCGTTGCCGTCCATGACGATGGCCACGTGCCGGGGCACCAGTTCACGCGGCAGCTCCGGCGGCCGCGCGCCGCTGGGGTGCGGCCGCGGCGGCTCGGCCTTGCGGCCGGCCGACTTGGACGAAAGGGGGTTGTACAGGCTCACGTACGCTCCACGAGGCGCAGGGATCGGATTCCGTTTTCCAGGTGCCACTGCAGGTAGGCGGCGACCAGCCCGCTGCACTCGGTGCGGTGCCGGCCGTCGCTGGCGTCGGCCTGGGCCCAGTCGCCGCGCAGCAGTGCCGCCATGAGGTGGACCGTCTCCGGCGCCGGAGCGGCCGAACCCGCCGGTCGGCACACCGAGCACACGGTACCGCCGGCGTGCACCGCGAAGGAACGGTGGGATCCGTGCGACCCGCAGCGCGCGCACTCCTCAAGCGCCGGAGCGTACCCCGCGACGGCGAGTGAGCGCAGCAGGTAGGCGTCCAGGACCAGGCGCGGGTCGTGGGCGGCCTCCGCCAGCGTGCGCAGGCCGCCCACGAGCAGCAGGAACTGCCGCAGCGCGGGGTCTTTCTCGACGATGACGATCTTCTCGGCCGTCTCCAGCATGGCGGTGCCCGCCGTGTACCGCGGGTAGTCGGCGACGAGCGGCTCCCCGTAGGCCCGCAGCGTGTCGGCCTGGGTGATGACGTCGAGCGTGCGGCCGGTGTGCAGCTGCAGGTCCACGTGGGTGAAGGGCTCCAGGCGGGCGCCGAACCGGGACTTGGTGCGCCGCACCCCCTTGCCGACCGCCCGCACCAGCCCGGTGCGCCGGGTCAGCAGGGTGACGATGCGGTCGGCCTCCCCCAGCTTCTGGGTGCGCAGGACGACGCCCTCGTCGCGGTAGAGGCTCACGTGCCCATTCTCGCCGATCGCGCGCTCCCGGGCGAACCGGGCGGCGCGGGGCCGGCGGGACCGCGGCCACCGGCGCCCCACCAGCGACATCACCGATTGGTAACGCCTCTCGCCGCGAAGTGGTCTACGATCAGCGCCCGAAGCGACAAATGGTGACTCTCTACCAATTGCACCGTTTTCAGCAGTCCCGAGTTTCCCACCCTCCCCAGAACGGAACGGGGGCACGATGCCACGCGGTTACGGAAGCCATCGAAGATCCGCGGCAGGCCGAGAGAGCGGCGCGCGACGGCGGCGGCGGGCCGCACGCCGCGCGCCGAAACGGCCGTCAACCTGGCGGCGACCGCTCATCGGCGCGGCCGCCGCCATCCCCGTCGGACTCGGCCTCGCGGCAGCACTCACCTTCGCTGGGCTTCCCGCGCAGGACGCCGCCCGGGACCCCGGCAGCCAGCAGGCCGCCGTCCCCGACGACGCGCTGACGCCCGAGGAGGACTTCTTCCCCAGCACCGACCCCTCCGCGCCGCCCGCCACCCGCCCTTCGGACCCCGCGGACGAGAGCGCGCAGACCAGCGCCGAGATCAACGTCGAGCCGTCCGCCTCGCCCACCGGCTCCTCCGCCCCCGAGGACGCGGAGCCCCGTGACGGCGGCTCGGACGACTCCGACCGCGGCGGCCGGCCCGGCCGGGGCGACTGGTCGCCGCCCGACGGCCCCTCCGGTGGCTCCTCGCTCACCGCGGCCGTGGTGGACCTGGTGAACGACGAGCGCTCCCGGGCCGGCTGCCCCGACCTCCGGGTGGACGGCCGGCTGACCGCCGCCGCGCAGGGGCACAGCGAGGACATGGCCCGACGCGACTACATGGACCACGTCAGCCCCGAGGGCGAGGGGCCGGGCGACCGCGCCGCCGCCGTCGGCTACTCGGCGTGGTCCGGCGAGAACGTCGCGGCCGGCTACCGCACCGCCCAGGACGTCATGAACGGCTGGATGAACAGCGACGGGCACCGCGCCAACATCCTGAACTGCGACAACCGGGCCATCGGGGTCGGCGAGGCCGACCGCTACTGGACCCAGATGTTCGGCCGGGAGTAGCCCGGCGGCGGCCCGCCCCGCACGCGTCCGGCACCCGGGGCGACCCAGGTGCCGGACGGAGAGGTCAGGCCGCCTGTCAGAGTGCCGCGGCGCGGCTGACCGCGCTGCACACCGCCTTCAGCGACGCCGTGGTGATGTTGTCGTTGACGCCGACCCCCCAGACGGTGCTGCCGTCCACCTCGGCCTCGACGTAGGCGGCCGCACGGGCGTCGCCGCCCTCGCTCATGGCGTGCTCGACGTAGTCGACCACCCGTACCTTGACGCCGATCCCGGCCAGCGCGTCGACGAACGCCGAGATCGGGCCGTTGCCGGCGCCGCGGATCTCGCGGATCTCCCCGTTGACCGAGACGTCGGCGGAGATCCGGTAACCGCCGTCGCCGGTGGTCTCGGACCGGTGCGCGACCACCGCCACGGGGCCGTCCTCGGCCAGGTAGGTCTTGGCGAAGATCTCCCACAGCCGCTCACCCGAGAACTCGCCGCCCTCGCTGTCGGTGAACTGCTGCACCACGCGGGAGAACTCGATCTGCAGCCGGCGCGGCAGGTCGAGCGCGTGGTCCCGCTGCAGGATGTAGGAGACGCCGCCCTTGCCCGACTGGCTGTTGACCCGGATGACGGCCTCGTAGGTGCGCCCGACGTCCTTGGGGTCGATCGGCAGGTAGGGCACCCGCCACGGCTGCTCCGCCACCGGGACCCCGGTCCGCTCGGCGTCCTCCTCCAGCGCGGCCAGGCCCTTCTTGATGGCGTCCTGGTGCGAGCCGGAGAACGCGGTGTAGACGAGGTCCCCGCCGTAGGGGTGCCGCGGGGCCACCGGCAGCTGGGTGCAGTGCTCGACGATCCGGCGGATCTCGTCGATGTCGGAGAAGTCGATCCGCGGGTCGACACCCTGGCTGAACAGGTTCAGGCCCAGCGTGACCAGGTCGACGTTGCCGGTGCGCTCCCCGTGCCCGAACAGGCAGCCCTCGACCCGGTCGGCCCCGGCCATCACCGCCAGCTCAGCGGAGGCGACGGCGGAGCCGCGGTCGTTGTGCGGGTGCACCGACAGGCACACGTGCTCGCGCCGGGACAGGCTGCGGCTCATCCACTCGATCTGGTCGGCGTAGACGTTCGGGGTGGCCCGCTCCACGGTGGCCGGCAGGTTGAGGATGATCTCGCGGCCGGGGCCGGGCCGCCACACGTCCATGACGGCCTCGCAGACCTCCAGGGCGAAGTCCGGCTCGGTGTCGATGAAGATCTCCGGGGAGTACTCGTAACCGACGTACTCCGAGCCGTCCAGGTACTCGGCCATGTACTTCATGACGTGCCGCGTGCCCTCGACCGCGATGGCCTTGCAGGCCTCCCGGTCCACCCGGAACACCACGCGGCGGAACTCCGGCGCGGTGGCGTTGTACAGGTGCACGGTCGCCCGCTTCGCGCCGACCAGGCTCTGCACCGTGCGCTCGATCAGGTCCTCGCGCGCCTGTGTGAGGACCGAGATCACGACGTCGTCGGGGACCGCGCCGCCCTCGATCAGGGACCGGACGAAGTCGAAGTCGGTCTGGCTGGCGGCCGGGAACCCGACCTCGATCTCCTTGTAGCCCATGCGCACCAGCAGGTCGAACATCTCGCGCTTGCGGGCGGGGTCCATCGGCTCGATCAGCGCCTGGTTGCCGTCGCGCAGGTCGGTGGAGAGCCAGCGGGGGGCGGCGGTGATGGTCGTGGACGGCCACGTGCGGTCGGGCAGGTCGACCGCCGGGAAGGGCTGGTAGCGGTGGACGGGCATACCACTGGGCTGCTGCTGCGGCACCATGAAAAAGGGCTCCTCGGAAAGGGTTTCGCTCGCGGTGGTGTCCGGCCGACAAGAACACGCAGAAACCCCGCGGCGAGGGAGCCGGCCTACCTCAACGGCCCCCGCCGCGGCCGCTAAGGAGGAGCAGCGCGCACGGCATAACGATCATCACGGTAGCAGACCGGTCCGCGTGACCGGGCTCACGCCCGGCGCCGGGCCACGCGGACCGCGGGCGCTCACCCGGCGGTGGCGAGCCGGCCGGCGACGTCGGCGGGCAGCGCCGCCCACCGGGCGACCGGGCGGGCGGCGAGCACGGCGGCCGCGCCCGCCTCCGACGCTCCGGCGGCGGCGAGCGCCGCACGCAGCTGCGTCTCGGGCAGCGTGTTCAGCCAGCGCAGCCACAGCCGCGCGCGACCGGCCGCGGAGGGCCGCCCGTACGCGCGCAACCGGGCCATCCCGCCGTCGGGGAAGACCTCCAGCCGCAGCCGGGTGGCCGGGCGGGGGTCGGCGACCGCGAACCGGTGCCGGGTGTCCGGCAGCAGGGCGGTGCGCTCCAGGAGGGGGAACCACGCCGCGGGGTCCGCCGGGTCGGCGGCGCTCTCGTCGCAGCCCGCCACCCGCGCGGCGCCCGGCGCGTTGAACAGGAAGTAGCTCGTGTCCAGCTCCAGCAGCCGGACCTCGCCGTGCGCGGCGAGGCAGAGCTCCACCCAGTCGTTCCCGGGTCCGCGGCGGCGCGCGTTCTCCCAGCCCTCCCCCATGTTGCGGGTGAGGCCGGGGGCGATGAGGTTGGCGGGTGAGGAGTAGAACTGGTCGCTGCACCCGGCGACGCCGCCGCCGTTCTCCAGCGCGGCGAGGTCCAGCCCTTCCGTGACGAGGAACCGGGGGTCGGCGACCGGTTCGCCGTGCACCCGGAACCGGGCGACGCCGCCGTCCGGGTAGATCGAGAGCCGCACGTGCGTGTAGCGGTGCGGGTCGGCGACCGGGAACGGGTTGGCGGCGTCGCCGCGGACCGGCGACCGCGGTACGAGGGTGGTCCACTCGGCGGCGGCGAGGGCGTCCGCGCCGGGGTACCCCTCGACGCCGGCGGCCTCGACCGAGACCTCCGGCGGGTAGTTGCCCGTGAACCACGAGGTGTCCACGACCACGCCGCGCACGACCCCCGGGATGCCGAGCCGCACGATCGCGTGGTCGTGACCGGGGGTGCGCCGGCGCCGGGTCTCCCATCCGTCGTAGACCTTGCCCTTGTGGCCGAAGGCGGACGGGTCGAACGCGGCGGCGCCGGGCCGGACGAGGTTCTCGCGTTCGGCGAAGGACTCGTCGTTGGCGTGGACGACGGCGCCACCGAGCGTCCGGAGGGCGAGGTCGGGCAGCCGGAGGAATGCCGGGGGATCGTGGTCGGGCACGTGGGGTTACCTCACTCCTGTTGTCGCGGTCTCCTGCTCGGGAAGCGGTTCGAACTCCACGACCGCGTCGATGGACGCGCCGTGCGGCGTGTTGGCCTCGCGGTCGATCATGATCTCCACGAGGACCGGCCGCGACGTCGCCCGGGCCCGTGTGCGCGCCCACTCCAGGGCTGCCCGGACCTCCCCGGGGTCGGTCACCCGCCGGCCGGAGCAGCCGTAGCCCTCCATGATGCGGACGTTGTCGGTCCCGTACTCGTCGTAGTGGATGTCGACCTCGTAGTTCATGCGGTAGGGGATCTCGGCCTGGCGGATCAGGCCGAGGTACTCGTTGTTCAGCATGACGATGACGAAGGGCACGTCGTACTGCGCGGCGACGGCCAGCTCCTCCACCATGAAGTGGAAGCCGTAGTCGCCGACGACCGCGACGACGTCGGCGTCGGGCTCGGTGGCGTGCAGCGCCCGCCGCACGCCGATCGCGGCGGGGATCTCCCAGCCGAGCGGGCCGGCCTGGCCGCACACCTGGTAGCGCCGGGGACGGGCCGCCCGCTGGTGCTGCCCGCCCCAGATCTGGTAGAGGCCGATGGCGGTCACCACGTAGGTGTCGTCGTCGAACACCTCGTTGATCTCCCGGTACACCCGCGGGGCCTTGATGGGCACGGTGTCGAAGTCGTCGCGCCGGGTCAGGGTGCTCCGCAGCGTCTGGACGCGCCGCGCCCAGGGACCGGGCGCCCGGCCGGCACCGCGGCGCCGCGCCTCCTCCAGCAGGGCGCGCAGGAACAGCCGGGTGTCGGAGACGATTCCGAGGTCGGGCGGGAAGACCCGGCCGATCTGGGTGGGCTCGATGTCGACGTGGATGAACGCGCGGTCGCCGCGGTACACGTCGAGCGTGCCGGTGTGCCGGTCACCGAAGCGGGCGCCGAGCGCGAGCACGAGGTCGGACTCCAGGAAGGAGGCGTTGCCGTACCGCTGGGAGGTCTGGATGCCGGTCATGCCGGCGAACAGCGGGTGCCGCTCGTCGAGGGCGCCTTTGCCCATGAGGGTGACCTGGACCGGGATCTGCAGGTACTCGGCCAGTTCCACGAGTTCGGTGTGCGCCCCGCCGGAGATCACCCCGCCGCCGGCGAGCAGCAGCGGCCGCTCGGCGGCCAGCAGCATGTCCAGCGCCCGGACCACCCGGGGGCGGTGCGGAGCGGCCTCGGGCACCGGCAGGGGGGCGTCGAGTGCGGGGTCCCAGGGGATGGCCTCGCGCTGGACGTCCAGCGGGAGGTCGATGAGCACCGGTCCCGGCCGCCCGGACCGGGCGGTGCGGAACGCCTCCCGGAAGATCCACGGCGCCTGGGCGGCCTCTTTGACCTGCACGGCCCACTTGGTGACGGGCTCCGCGATCCGCACGATGTCGACCGCCTGGAACGCCTCCTGGTGCAGCTTGGAGCTGACCGCCTGGCCGGTGACGCACAGGATCGGGACGGAGTCGGCCTGCGCGGTGTACAGACCGGTGATCATGTTGGTACCGGCCGGTCCGGAGGTGCCCACCGCGACCCCGACCCCGCCGGTGGTGCGGGCCCAGCCGTCGGCCATGTGGGCGGCGCCCTCCTCGTGCCGGACGATCAGGTGGTCGACGCCGCTGCCGCGCAGCGCGGCGTAGAACGGCAGGATCGCGGCGCCGGGGCAGCCGAAGACGGTGTCGACGCCCTCGGAGCGCAGGACGTCGACGACGGCGGACATGACGGGGACGGATAGCATGTGGCACGCCCTTCACTTCATACGGGGAGAGGGGTTGCCCGCCGGTGGGAGCCGGGTGCGCCAACACCCGGTGTCCCGGTCGTCCGGTCCCACCGGCGGTCGTCGGTCGTACGGGGCTGCGGCCCGCCCGGGACGGGAAGAGACGACTTCCCGTTCACTCGCCACGGGAGGCTCCTTCCCGTTCACTCGCCACGGGAGAGTCCTTCCCGTTCACTCGCCACGGGAGAGTCCTTCCCGTTCACTCGCCACGGGAGAGTCCTTCCCGTTCACTTGCAGTTCGGCACGGAAGCTGGCCTCGAAACGGCGTTCCCGCATGCTGGCGCTCTTGCGCTCCAGCACCGTGCTGCCGGCCATGCCGCCGCCCAGCACGGTGAACGCCCGCTCGGTGTCGACCCCGTGCGCCTCCAGGAAGACCAGAGCCTCGGCGACGAGCTGGATGTTGCCGGCCACGATGAGCTGGTTGGCCGCCTTGACGGTCTGCCCGGCCCCCGACGGGCCGACCCGGACCACGGTGCTGCCCATGGCCTCCAGCACCGGGCGCGCGGCCTCGACGTCGGCCTCCGCTCCGCCGACCATGATCGACAGGGTGCCGGCCACCGCCCCGGGCTCGCCGCCGCTCACGGGAGCGTCCAGCACCCGGAAGCCGCGCGCGGCCCCCTCGGTGGCGACGGCGCGGGCGGTTTCGGGCCGGACCGTGCTCATGTCGATGACGAGCGCGCCGGGGGCCGCGTGCGCGAACACCCCGTCCTCGCCGAGCAGCACCGCCTCGACGTCGGGCGAGTCCGGCACGATGGTGATGACGACCTGGGCGTCCTTGACCGCCGCGGCGACGGAGTCGGCGGCGATCCCGCCCTGGGCCGCGAACCGCTCGGTCTTCTGCGGCGAGCGGTTGTACCCGGCCACCTGGAAGCCCGCCCGGACCAGGTTGAGGGCCATCGGCAGTCCCATCGTGCCGAGTCCGATGAAGGCGACGCGGCCCGGCCGGGCCTCGCCGGCGGTCGGCGGCGTCGGGTTCGCTGCGGTCATGTGGCTGATCGTCCTTCCTGCTGATGCGGTCCGGCGGCGCGCTCAGTGCGGCAGCCGGGCGAAACTCTCGGTGGTGGGCCCGGTCGGCCGGTACTCCAGGCCGACGCGGCCGGTGTAGCCGCGGGCCTGGGCGGCGGCGAGCAGCTCGTCCAGCGGCAGGGTGCCGGTGCCGGGTTCGCCGCGGCCGGGGTGGTCGGCGATCTGGATGTGGCCGAACTCGTGGGCGTGCGCGTCGACGACGGCGGCGACGTCGTCGCCGTTGGCCGCGAGGTGGAAGAGGTCGGCGAGCAGCGCGACGTTGCGGGCGCCGACGGTGTGCGCGGCGCGGACGACGCGCAGCGCGTCGGCGGCGGTCTTCAGCGGGTAGTCGGGGGCTCCGCTGACCGGCTCGACGAGCACGGTGCCGCCGATGGCGGCCACCGCCTCGGCGGCCGCGGCGATGCTCTCGGCGGCCACCGCGTCGGACTCGGCGGCGGGCACGCCCGGCTCGCGCAACCCGTAGAGGGCGTTGAAACCGGTGGTGCCGAGCCGGTGGCCGATCTCGACGACGACCGCGATGTTGTCGCGGAACTCGGCGGCGCGGGTCGGCGAGGAGAGCACGCCGCGCTCGCCGCCCGGCATGTCGCCGGCGAAGAAGTTGAGGCCGGTGAGCTGGACGCCGGCGTCCTCGACGGCCGCCGTGAACGCCGCCACTTCGGAGTCCTCGGGGACCGGGCGGTCGAAGGGCCACCAGAACTCGACGGCGTCGAACCCGGCGGCGCGCGCCGCGGCCGGGCGCCGCAGCAGCGGCAGTTCGGTGAAGAGCAGTGAGCAGTTCACGGTGTACCGCAGCGTGCGGCCCACGGCCCCACCTCCAGGCGCTCAGGATGCCCTCATCCACTGTTTCATATTGTGGAAAAGAGTTTTCGCTTTAGGGAATATCCCTGAGTCTGTGCGGTCGCCGCCTTCTTGTCAACCGCCTCCGTTTCCAGGGGCCGCGCCGTTCCGCCACCATGTGCCGAGTCTCGCAGGTGCCCACGCCCGGGTTCCGGGCCGTCCCGCGCAGCGCTCGCGCTGCCCGGTTCCGTTCCTCCCCCACCTGGACAACGGGCCCCGGCCTCTTCCCCGGTGACCGGCGCGGCCGGCGCCGGAGGCACCGGCCGCGGCCCGACCCACTCCGTCGCGCCATTGGCCGCGTTTCGGCGGGTGCGCCGTGCCGGCGGCCGGTCCGGTCAGCGGTCCGGCACCGCGCTGTCGGCGTAGGCGGTACGCAGCGCTTCCAGGAAGACGCCGACCGGTTGGGCGCCGGAGACACCGTAGGTCCGGTCAAAGACGTAGAACGGCACACCGCTGACACCGAGCCGCCGGGCCTCGCGGATATCGGCCGCCACCTCGGCGGCGTAGGCGTCGCCGAGGAGAACCCGGCGGACCTCCGCCTCCGGCAGACCGACCTCCCCGCCGAGCCGCACCAGGGTGTCGGCGTCGTCGACAGCCTCGCCCTCGGCGAGCTGGGCGGCGAGCAGGCGCTCATGCATCCGCCCACCCAGCCCGTGCTCGGCCGCCAGGTGGTTCACCCGATGCGCGTCCAGCGTGTTCACCGACATGGCACGGTCCAGGTCGTACTCCAGCCCCTCCGCCTCGGCGAGCTCACTGATCTGCCGGAGCATGGCCCGGACCTGCTCCGGCCCGGCGCCTGTCTTCTTGGCCGTCACCTCGCTGACGAGCTCACGCCGGCCCGGGGGAAGCGCGGGGTCGAGCTGGAAGCTGTGCCAGTGCAGTTCCACGGCGTCGGCGTGCTCGAACTGGTCAAGCGCGGCCTCCAGCCGCCGCTTGCCGATGTAGCACCACGCGCAGACGACGTCGGACCAGATGTCGATACGCAGGTTCGCGCTCACAGGAGACACGTCCCGTCCGCGCAGACCGGGGCGGCCGAGCCGGTCCCCAGGAGGAGGAGTTCGGGCTCCGTCGCGGGCGCCGCGCCGGCGGCGGGTGCACCGGCCGGCGAGGAGAGCGTGACGTCACTCTCCTCCGCCCCTGATGCCGGCGGGGAGGACTGCGCGTGGGGCAGTGCGGTGCTGCGCGGTGGGAAAGCGGACATACCAGCTCCAGCCAATAGTTACTTCTGGTGCGTAGCCCCAACATACGTAAGTATGGAGCGCGACGTAAGGAGGCACATTCATGTCCGCCACCCACCTCCATGTGCCCGTGCCTGTTCCGGCCGACAACGACTGTCCGGTCCGCGAGGTTCTGGATATCGTCGGCAACAAGTGGAGCGTGATGATCGTGGTCCTGCTCGGTCGACGCAGCTACCGCTTCAACGAACTGCACCGCTCCATCGAGGGCATCAGCCAGCGCATGCTCACCCGCACCCTGCGCCTGCTCGTGCGCGACGGGCTCGTGGCCCGCACCGCCTATGCGACCGTGCCACCGCGCGTGGACTACGAACTCACCGACCTCGGCCGGACCCTGCTCGAACCACTGACCGCGCTCAGCGGCTGGGCCGACACTCACCGTGGCGACATCCGGGCGGCCCGGCAGCGCCACGACAGCGCCTAGCCAGTCGGCGCCTCGAACCGGCACGCGCCCTGCCGCGGTCCCGCGGCGCGGAACGGCGGCCCGAAACCGAGCGGGCGGCCGGGAAGGCGTGAAAGGTACGAACATCCGGCCGGGCGGCCCGGCACGGTTCGTCCGCACGCACGAAACCCGCCATCGGCGGACCGCCCGGCGCCGGGGACGGTTGACATGCGCACCCGGTGCGGGTCTAGATAGTCGCCATAGCCGCCGCGACACCCAGCGCACCTGGAGAGTCCATGCCCGAGAGCAGCGCCGCATCGGCCGCGGATCCCGGTCTGGCCGGGGTCAACGCGCTGCCGGTCGAGCGGTGCCGCGCCGAGTTCGCGCGGTGCCTGGACGTCGGCGCGTGGGTCGAGGCGCTGGCCCGCGGCCGCCCCTACGCCAGCCGCGCGGAGCTCCTGGCGGCCGCCGGGGAGTACGCCGCGGCCGTCAGCGGCACGGAGATCGCGGACGCGCTCGCCCGGCACCCGCGGATCGGCGAACGCGCCGAGGGCGAGCACACCGAGGCGCGCTGGTCCCGCGACGAGCAGTCCGGGCTGGAGGGCGCCGACGACGACCTACGCGCGGCGCTGCGGGACGGCAACGCCGAGTACGAGCGGCGGTTCGGGCACATCTACCTGGTGTGCGCGAGCGGCCGGTCCGCTGCCGAACTGCTGGCCGACCTCCGCGCCCGGCTGGACAACGACCCCGCGACCGAACTGCGGGTGGCGGGCCGCGAGCTGCGCGCGATCGCGCTCGTTCGCCTGGCGAAGCTCCTCGACGCCCAGGAGGCCGCGGCGGGACGGCCGGAGGCCCGGCCGTGACCGCCGCCCGCGTGACGACGCATGTCCTGGACACCGCCGCCGGCCGGCCGGCGGCGGGCGTCGCCGTGACGCTGGAGGCCGCCGCCGACACCGGCCGGACCGCTTGGACGCCGCTGGCCGTGGGCCGGACGGACGACGACGGCCGCATCACCGACCTCGGTCCGCGCCGGCTGGCCGCCGGCGTGTACCGGCTGGTCTTCGACACCGAGGGCTATTTCCGGCGGGAGGGGCGGCGCTCCTTCTACCCGGAGGTCGCCGTGGTGTTCGAGATCGCCGACGAGGAGGCGCACTACCACGTCCCCCTTCTACTCAGTCCGTTCGGCTACTCCACCTACCGGGGCAGCTGACGCCGTCCGTCCCCTGCGTGAAGGAGCTGATCAGACGTGGCGATCCGGCTCGGAGAGAACCAGTACGGCAAGGCCGAGGTCCGGCTGGTGCACGTCTCGCGCGACAGCGCCCGGCACATTCTCAGGGACCTCAACGTCACCACGCAGCTGCGCGGCGACTTCGACGCGGTGCACACCGAGGGCGACAACGCCAACTGCCTGGCCACCGACACCCAGAAGAACACCGTCTACCTGCTGGCCCGCGAGCACCGGATCGGCGCGATCGAGGACTTCGCGCTGCTGCTCGCCCGGCACTTCGTCGACGGCTTCGACTACGTGCGCGGTAGCCGCCAGGAGGTCGAGGAGTACGGCTGGAGCCGGATCACCACCGCCGACGGCCCGCACGACCACGCCTTCGTGCGCGACGGCGCCGAGGTGCGCACCACCGTCGTCACCAGGGACGGCGATCGCGAGTGGGTGGTCTCCGGAGTGCGCGACCTGGTGCTGCTGAAGTCCACCGGATCGGAGTTCCGGGGCTTCCCCAAGACCGCGTACACCACGCTGGCCGACACCGCCGACCGCATCCTCGCCACGTCGGTGACCGCCCGCTGGCGCTACGCGGGCACCGACGCGGACTGGGACGCCAGCTACGCGGCCATCCGCGCGACCATCCTGGGGACCTTCGCGACCACGCACAGCCGCGCGCTGCAGCAGACGCTGTACGCCATCGGCCGCACCGTGCTGGAGGCCCGCCCGGAGGTCGCCGAGATCCGGCTGTCGGCGCCCAACAAGCACCACTTCGCGGTGGACCTGACGCCATTCGGGGTGGACAACCCCAACGAGGTGTTCTACGCGGCCGACCGGCCCTACGGGCTGATCGAGGCCGCGGTCTACCGCGACGACGCCCCGGAGGCGGGGCGGGCGTGGGAGTCGGTGCCGGGGTTCGTGTAGGCGGGGTCGACAGAGCGCTCAGTGGCCCCCACCTCGGGATACGGTCTGGGAGGCCGTGTTCGGGGACGCGGCGCACCCGAACACGGACCACGAACGGGCTAGCCGAAGAGGCCCCGCCTCTTGGGCTTCTGGGGCACGCTCCTGCTGGAGACTTCGCTGCTCCTGCCCTGAGAGCCCTTGAGCCTACCGATCTGCTTGCGGTCCCGGCTGGTCTGCGCGCCGGGAATCTCTTCACCGAACGCGTCCTTCTGCCCGTGCTGGAGGGCGTCCAGCGTCACATCGACCCCTCTGGCTCTACGCTTTTCGTCCTTGGTCAGTCTGCGCCCGAGTTGCGCTTCCAACCTGCGCTCGTTATCCCTCATCTGACTCATCGCTTCTCCTGGAACGTCGACGAAGATCTGCCAGACCAAGCACCTACGAAAACCGCGTTCTCATTCGCGGGACAGCGCCTGTTCGTCGCCCGTCAAAAATGCCCGCACAGCGCCCCTCATCTGCGCGCCGTACGACAGGGGGAACGAAAGCGCTGTCCTTGACCTCCTGTTCGAGCGTATTCCACGCCGTTTCGCTCCGAGCCCCGTCTCCGCTTGGGCGGCGATGGAGCTGAGGTGCTACAGGGACAGACGGCACTCGGCTTCTCCCGGTTTCATCCCCGGTCGCAGATTTTTCGGCCCAGAATCACAGCACCATGGGGGAACCGGGAGTGGGCCGCCCGCGTCAGAAAGCGCCGTGATTCCAGGGCGGCATTCGGATGTCCTGGACCGAAACGGAACGCAGCGCGTCAATACGCGGAGTCCGTAGGTTCGCGATCCGGTCGTCCTATGGCCGGGACAGCAGCCGTCCCCGCGGCTCGGCCGGGTCCACCCGCTCCCCGCGCAGCCATGTCTGGCGCACCGCGCCGCGCAGTTCGCGGCCGTCGTACGGGCTGACCGGGTTGCGGTGCCGCAGCCGCCGGACGTCTACCCGGAACGTCTCCTCGGGCGCGACCACGGCGAAGTCGGCGTCGTACCCGACGGCCAGGCGGCCCTTGCGCGGGACGCCCGCGATCTCGGCCGGGCGCTGCGCCATCCAGCGCACCACGTCGGCGAGGCCGAAGCCGCGCTCGGACGCCTCCGTCCAGATCGCCGCGAACCCGAGCTGGAGTGAGGACACCCCGCCCCAGGCCGCGGCGAAGTCGCCGGTGTCGAAGCGCTTCAGGTCGGCGGTGCTCGGCGAGTGGTCGCTGACCACGCAGTCGATGGTCCCCTCGCGCAGCGCCTGCCACAGCGCGTCGCGGTTGGCGGCCGAGCGGATCGGCGGGCAGCACTTGAACTGGGTGCCGCCGCTGGGCACCTGCTCGGCGGTGATGGTGAGGTAGTGCGGGCAGGTCTCGACGGTGAGCGGGACGCCGTCGGCGCGTGCCTCGGCGACGAGCGGCAGAGCCGTGGCGCTGGACAGGTGCAGGAGGTGCACGCGGGTTCCGGTGCGCCGCGCGGTGGCGATGACGCGGGCGATCGCCGCGTGCTCGGCGGCGTCCGGGCGGGAGGCGAGGAAATCGGCGTAGCGGCGCCCGCTCGGCTGCGGCGCGGCGGCCAGCACGTCCGGATCCTCGGCGTGCACGATGAGCAGGCCGCCGAACGCGCCGACGGCAGCGGCGGCGGAGTCGAACTCCGCGGAGCCGAGGTGGCCGAACTCCGGCACACCCGACGGCGACAGGAACGCCTTGAAGCCGAACACCCCTGCCTCATGCAGCGCCGCCAGCTCCCCGGTCGTGCCCGGGGCGCTGTTCTCCGGCACCGCGCCGCCCCAGAACCCGACGTCCACGGCGACCCGCCCGCGTGCCGCGTCCCGCTTGGCGGCCAGCCCGGGCACCGTTGTGGTGGGCGGCACGCTGTTCAGCGGCATGTCGACGATGGTGGTCACCCCGCCGGCCGCCGCGGCGGCGGTCGCGGTGGCGAAGCCCTCCCACTCCGTGCGGCCCGGCTCGTTGACGTGCACGTGGCTGTCCACCAGGCCGGGCAGCAGTACCTCGTCGGCGGCGATCCGCTCCTCACGTGCGGCGCCAAGGTCGGCGTCGATACCGGCGACCGCCGCGATGACGCCGCCGCGTACCCCGATCGCGACGGCACGCTCCGCTCCGGGGGTGAGGGCCCGCGGGGCGCGGATCACCAGGTCGTACTCGGTCGGGTCCGCCGTCGCCATGTCCGCGACCTCCATCGCCTGTTCGTACCGGACGCACGTGGCGCACGAGAGTATGCCGCTCCGGTCGGGTCGGCCGGAATGACAGCTGACCAGGTTCGCCGCACGCCCGCGCGCAGCGGCAGCGCTCGTACCGGTGTGAAGCGAGCGGGCGTCCTGCGGGGTGCGCAGGACGGCCACCCGCGGCGGTGCCCCCGCAGAGCGCTGCCGGTCTGGATGGAAAGGCCCTCCGTCCTCCGGGCCTCCTGGCCTCCTGGCCGGAGGAGAGGGGAGCCCGTCCCCCGGCCGTCATCCCACCCGGCGGCGGGCGAACCCGTCCAGCACCGCGCGGGGGACCCCGGCCGCCTCGGTCACCTCCGCGTCCGTGAGCGCCCCGCAGTCCAGGCCGCGCACCAGGGCGTCCGCCAGCGCCTGCGCGGTCGCCGGCTCGTCGAGCACGCCGCCGCCGACCTCGCCGAGGTAGTCGCGCAGCCGTGCCGCGGCGGGGCCGAACGCCTCGCGGTAGAACGCGTAGGTGGCGAGGTAGCGGGTGGGCAGCTGGTGCGGGTGCAGGTCCCACCCCTGGTAGTAGGCGCGCTGGAGCGAGCGGCGCACCAGGCCGGCGTGCAGCCGCCACGCGGCGTGGACCTCGGCCGTGCCCCCAACGGGGAGCACATTGGTGGAACCGTCCGACAGCCGCACCCCGGTGCCGGCGGCGGCGAGCTGCATGACGGCCTTGGCGTGGTCGGCCACCGGGTGGGCCATGCTCTGGAAGGCGGCGGCCACCCCGCAGGCGGCGCTGTAGTCGTAGGTTCCGTAGTGCAGCCCGGTGACCCGCCCGGCACCGGCGTGCACCATGCGGGCGACCGCGGCGGTGCCGTCGGCCGCGAGGATCGACTGCGGAGTCTCGATCTGCAGCTCGAACCGCAGCGCGCCGTCCGCGAGGCCGAGGTCGCGCTCCAGGCGCTCGGTCACCCAGGCCATCGCCGCGACCTGGTCCACCGACGTGATCTTGGGAAGGGTGAGGACGAACCCGTCCGGGAGCCCGTCGGCGCCCTCCAGCAGGGCGTCGAGGAACAGCGCGAGGCTGCGGGTGCCGCGCCGCCGGCCGCCCGGGTCCAAGCCCTTCACGCGGATGCCGCTGCCGGGCGGGGCCGTTCCGGCGGCGGCCTCGTCGCGCAGCACCGCGGCGGCGGCGCGGGCGTCGCGGTCCTCCTCGTCGTCCGGACGCTCCCCGTAGCCGTCCTCAAGGTCGATCCGCAGGTCCTCGATCGGCTCGCGCCCCAGCTTGGCGCGCACCGCCGGCAGGCAGGCGGCGACGAGCGGCTCGGACAGGCCGGTGGCGACGGCCAGGGCCGCGGGGTCGGGGGCGTGCCGGTCGAGCACGCGCAGCGCGCGCCCGCCCCAGTCGCGGGCCAGTCCCGGACGCACCTGGTCGGCCGGCACGTAGACGGTGTGCACCGGTTGGCGGCCGCCGTGGTGGCCGGGGTAGTCGCGGCGGAGCCGGGCGTCGGCGGCGGCCAGCCGGGCGTCCAGTTCGTCGTTCATCCCGGCGAGGTCGATCCGTGCCGGCCCGGCCGGGTCCGGCCGCGTGCCCCGTCCGCCCACCGCTCGCCCCTCTCGCCGTCGCGCCGCCCGGCTCGGGCGGGCCGTAAGCCGGGCCTACCCACCGCGGAGCTTGCTTACCGGACGATAACTTCTACAATCCGGAAGAACAACCGTGCGGGGCGGTGTCCGCCGCCCGGGTCATCCCGCCCGGCCGACACGCCAGGCACACCGGATCGCGGCAGCGGCGGACCAGCCGTACCGCCCGGGCACGGTGATGGCTACCCGGCCTCGGCGTATCGCAGAATGAGAACCCTGGACCCGACCGGCCGACCGGAGCGATCGCCCGGTACCGGCCGTCTGATGGGAGCTGGACCATTGGCAACCTCACAGCCGGCGACCGGCGCCGCCGACGCGGAGCTGCTCTCCGCCGACGCCGTTCCCCGCGGCCGTTCCGGCGGCGTGCAGTCGCTGGACCGGGCGTTCTCGCTCCTGGAGATCATGGCCGACGCGGGCGGGGAGATCTCGCTGAGCCAGCTCGCGGAGTCCTCCGGCCTCCCGCTCCCGACCATCCACCGCATCATCCGCACCCTCGTGGGCAGCGGGTACGTCCGGCAGCTGCCGTCCCGCCGCTACGCGCTCGGCCCGCGACTGATCGGACTCGGCGAGAGCGCGTCGCGCATGCTCGGCACCTGGGCCCGGCCGCACCTCGCCCAGCTCGTGGACGAGCTCGGCGAGACGGCCAACCTCGCGATGCTGGACGGGGACAAGGTCGTGTACGTGGCGCAGGTCCCCTCCCCGCACGCGATGCGCATGTTCACGGAGGTCGGCCGGCGGGTGCTGCCGCACTCCGCGGGCGTCGGCAAGGCGCTGCTCGCCCACCTTCCGGAGCGCGACGCGCTCGCCACCGTGCGGCGTACCGGGATGCCGGCCGCCACGGAGCGCACCATCACGACCCCCGAGGCGTTCGCGGCGGAGCTGGCCCGCATCCGCGAGCGCGGCTACGCCATCGACGACGGGGAGCAGGAGATCGGGGTGCGCTGCCTGGCGGTCCCGGTGCGCGGCGGCCCGGCGATGATGGCGGTCTCCATCTCCGGACCGGAGTCCCGCATGACCTGGTCCTTCGTCGAACGCGCCGCCCCCATCGTGCGGCGGGCGGCCGCCGCCCTGGCGTGCGACCTCAACAACCAGAGCTGAGGGGGGCACGCGGACACCCAGGACGCCACTCGTTGACGCCACCGGCCGTGCCGAGCAGCGGCACCCGCCGGCCGCGGACCTCCGGGAACACGACCCGGCCTGCTGGCCCACCCGCCCCTCGGTCCGCGCCCGCGCAGCACCTGTCCGCCGGCGTCCCACCACGCCGGTCGCGCCAGACGCACGCGGACCGCCCCGTGCGCCGGGTTCAGCGCCGGCGCGACCTACTGACCGGTCGGCCCGTAGGTCACGGTGGTTGACGATGTGTGACTTCCACCCTCGAATGCCGCCAACGAGGTGATGAAGCGCTCGGCCGCGGCGTCGACCTCGGCGGTCGGGGTCAGCAGCCTCTGCAGCAAGAGTCCTCGCAGACATGCGGTGGCGATGATGCTCTGCCGCCTGGCGTCGGTCGCCGTAGCGCCGTCGCGAAGAGCTGCCGCTTCGAGCAGGTGCGCCAGGTCATCGATGTCGACGACGAGCTCCTGGAACGCGTCGCGTTCATAGACCGCGAGCCCGACCAGGTGGAAGAAGGCATGGGTGCGGTCTTCGTGCGCAGGGTCCGAGTAGAAGTCCCAGATGGCTCTGCACAGGGCCGCGAACCCGAGTTCGTTGCCGGTCGCGGCGATGACGAGGTTATCGCGGCGGCGCGCCTCTGACAGCACAGCACGCAGCAGACCCGGCCGCGACCCGAAGTGATACGTCAGCAACGTGTGGTGCACACCGAGCCGCTCTGCTACCTGGCGCATCGACAGGTTCGGGCTGGGGCCGTTCTCGCCGAACTCATCGAACAGCGCCTCCAGGAGACGCTTCTTCCCTTCCCCCACCGGCGATCGCACGTTGCCTCCGTTGACAGTTTCACCACTGTTGAGTACGTTACCGCATATTCAATTCACCACTGTTGAGGATGGTGGGGGGCGGTCTGCGAGAGGAGGTCCGGTGACCGGTACATGGTTGGTCGGCGGTGTCGTCGCGGACGGATCGGGCGCTGACCCGACCGCAATCGATGTGTGCGTGCAGGACGGCGTGATCACCGCGATCGGGCGCGCGCCGTCGGGCGCGGCGGTCGTCGACCTCAGTGGCATGGCTGTGACCCCGGGACTGATCGACGCACACGTCCACCTGGGTCTCGCGAGCCCGGTCAGAGCGCAGTTCGGGTTCCAGCTCTCGGCCCCCGAGCTCGCTGCCGACATCTTCGCCGCCGCGGGCCACGCCCTTGACGCGGGCTTCACCACGGTGTGCGACACCGGTGGCATCGACGGCGGAGTCGTCGGGGTCATCGCGAACGGCAAGGTGCGAGGTCCACGGGTGCTCTCGTGCGGTCCTGTGCAGTGCCAGACCGGGGGGCACGGCTACTACGGGGCCGCATGGGAGCCCACCGGGCTGTGGGACGCTCACCACATTCCCGGGCTCTGTGCCTTGTCGCTGATGTCGGGTAATGCCGATGAGCTTCGGGGCAATGTGCGCGAGTCGTTCCGTCGTGGCGCGAGTTTCCTGAAGCTGTGCGTCACGGGCGGTGTCGTCGGGGGGCGCGACCGTCTCGACGACACACAGTTCACGCACCCTCGTCGTCAAGGGCGGGCGCATCATGAAGGGAAGAACCCGATGAGCGAGATATTGCACGGCTGCTTGCCGGACACGGAGTACCTGGAGGTGACCGCCCGGTCAGGGCACCGCTACGGAGTATGGGTGACCACACCCCCCGGTTATGCGGACTCCACGGATCCCCTCCCGCTGATCTACGTGTTGGACGGTAACTGGACGGTCGGCCTCACCGCGCCCCTCATCGTCACCCAGGCGGACCCGTATCTGACGATCGCCCCCTACATCCAGGTCAGCATCGGGTATGCCGGTGAGGAGGCTGCGGCCTGGGCCCAGATTCGCAACCGCGACCTCGTGCCGCCGGGGGAACCTGTCGGTGACGACATGCTGGCTACCCTCACGGCGGCTCGCGATGCGGGTGCGATGACCCAGGAGCAGGTCGACGCCTACCTCGCGGAGCTGGAGGACTCCCACGCCGACGTCTTCCTCGACTTCCTGACCAGCGAGCTCCACCCTCACTTGCGGTCGAAGCTGCGTGTCAGCGAGTCCGGGCACGGCCTCTTCGGCTACTCCTACGGAGGTCTTTTCGCCCTCTACGCATGGCTGCGCGAGACCGGGCTCTTCGCGAGCATCGGTGCGGGCAGCCCCGGTGTGGCCAGTACGGACAGCCAGATCTTCACCCTCGTCGAAGCCCTGCCAGAACTCGGCGAGGACGCGGCCGCGCCACGGCTGCACATCACGCTGAACGAAGCCGAACTGCTCGGAGACATTCCGTTCTATCGCGGAATGGCCCGTAACGTCCTTACGACGGTGGAACAGCTGCACACCCAGGGGCGGTCAGCGCAGGTTTCGAACGTGCTGTTGCAGGAGACGCACGTCACCGGGCTGCAAGCATCATTCCTCAGCTACGTGAAGACATGCCACAGGCGCTAGCCAGCCGCGGCCGTGAGCGGCGCGATAGCTCATCCGCGGCCGTGAACGGAGGTCCGACGACCTGTTCGACCAGCCCATGGCGGCGCACCCGCACGGCCGATGAAACCCGGAGCGCACGCCGCGAGCGCGGCCGCGCGGACCGGCTCCGCGTCGGTGAGCTGGTCCGCGTGGCCGCGGGCGCGCCTCTGCCGCACCGGAGGCGCCGACCCGCCGTCCGGACGGACGACGCGCTCGCCGGGCACCGAAGTGAGCCGTCAGAGGCGGGTTCCCGGTGTCCGCCGCCACGGGCCCCCGCGGTCGGCGGACACCGCTCAGCGGCCTAGCGCGCTCCTCTCAGGTCGGCGAGCACCGCGACGACCTGGTCGAGGGCCCATTCGAGTTCCTCCTCGCTGATGACCAGCGGCGGGGAGATGCGGATGGTCGACCGGCGGGTCTCCTTCACGAGGACGCCGCGGGCGGCGAGGCGTTCGCACAGTTCGCGGCCCGATGCCAGGGACTCGTCGACGTCGATGCCGGCCCACAGGCCGATGCTGCGGGTGGCGACCACGCCGTCGCCGGCGAGGGAGGCGAGCCGGGCGCTGAGCAGCGTGCCGAGCCGGCGGGCCTGCTCCAGGTACGGCCCCTCGCGCAGCATCCGCACGACGGTCCGCCCCATCGCGCAGGCCAGCGGGTTGCCGCCGAAGGTGCTGCCGTGCTGGCCGGGCCGGATGACGCCGAGCACGTCGGCGTCGGCCACGACCGCCGACACCGGCAGGATCCCGCCGCCGAGCGCCTTGCCGAACAGGTAGACGTCCGGAACGACCCCGGTGTGCTCGCAGGCCCGGACGGTACCGGTGCGGCCGAGGCCGGACTGCACCTCGTCGGCGATGAGCAGCACGCGCTCGCGGTCGCAGATCTCGCGCAGCCGCGGCAGGTAGTCCGGCGGGGGCACGATGACGCCGGCCTCCCCCTGCACGGGTTCGACGAGGACCGCGGCGGTCGTGGCGTCGATGGCGGCGGCGACGGCCTCGGCGTCGCCGTAGGGCACGACACGGAAGCCGGGGGTGTAGGGTCCGAACCCGCCGTAGGCCTCGGGGTCCTGGGAGAAGGAGATGACGGTGGTGGTGCGGCCGTGGAAGTTGCCGCCCGCGACCACGATGGTGGCCTGGTCCCGGGGGACGCCCTTGACCTCGTAGCCCCACTTGCGCGCGAGCTTGATACCGGTCTCGACCGCCTCGGCGCCAGTGTTCATCGGCAGCACCTGGTCCTTGCCGACGAGTTCGGCGAGCGCGCTGACGAAGGGGGCGAACTGGTCGTTGTAGAAGGCGCGGCTCGTGAGGGTGATCCGGTCGATCTGGTGGTGCGCCGCCGCCAGCAGATCCGGGTTGCGGTGTCCGAAGTTCATGGCCGAGTAGCCGGCCAGGCAGTCCAGGTACCGGCGGCCCTCGACGTCGGTGACCCAGGTGCCGTCGCCCTCGGCGATGACGACGGGAAGGGGGGCGTAGTTGTGCGCCGAGTGCCGCTCGGCGAGTCCGATGTGCTGCGGGGTCGTGGTGAAGGGTCCGACGGGATCGCCGTCGCTGACCGTGTCGTGGCCCAGACTGCGGGTGTCGCTCATCCAGTTGCCTCCGATCACCGTTGATCGTCGTCCGATCATTGGATACCCGCGGCCGGACGGCGTGAAGCGCCGGCGCGGGCGCGGCCCCAGCAGTCGAACAGAGGCCGCGCGCCCGGCACAAGGGCGCGCCTTGGCCAGAGCACCGGCGGAGCGGCTGGCACATCACGCTCTTGCCGAAGGGGAGGCGCAGGTGTGCCGGACGTCCGGATTGGACGTGACGTGCCCCACATCGCGCCGGCGGGCCGGCGCGGCGCTGTCCGTGCCTCCTCCCCGCGGCGGCGCCGGACGGCGCCCGCCACCAGCGGATCCGGCGGCGGCGCGCCGTCCGGCGACGCCCCACCCCGCCCGGACGTGACGCGGCCCATACCTGGAGGATCGGTCCCTGTAGCGGTCCAGGGGTAAGACTGCGATCAAGGGGCGAGGATGACCGAAACTCGATGTTCAGCGGCGGTGGCGGCCGGGTCCGGGGATGCCGCGGACGGATTCTCGCTGTCCGCCCTGCTGGCCGCCGTCGCCGCCGCCGTACCGGAGCGCACCGCCGTCGTCGCGGGGCGGCGCCGCCTCACCTTCGCCGCGCTGGACGAGCGCGCCACCCGGATGGCCCGGCACCTGCGGGCCGCGGGGATCAGCCCCGGCGAGCACGTCGCCGTCCTCTCCTTCAACCGGGCCGAGTGGCTGGAGTCGGCGTTCGGCGCGCTACGCGCCGGCGCGGTGCCGGTCAACGTCAACTACCGGTACGTGCCCGGCGAGCTCCGGCATGTGCTGGCCGACGCCGACGCGGTCGCCCTCATCGCCGAGCGCGCGCTGGCCCGCCGGGTCGCGGGCATCCGCCACGACCTGCCGCTGCTCCGGCATGTGCTGCTGCTCGACGACGGCACCGAGCCCGCCGCCGACCCGCTCCCAGGCACCGGGGGCACCGGGGGCACCGGGGGCACCGACTACGAGGCTGCCCTCGCCGCCGCCCCGGACGGCGCGCTGCCGCCCACGAGCGGCGCGGACCGCTACCTGCTCTACACCGGAGGCACCACCGGCTACCCCAAGGGGGTCCTGTGGCGGCAGGAGGACATCTTCCGGGCCGCGCTGGAGCCCCGCCGGCGCGGAGCCCCGCGCGCCCGCTCCGCGGCGGAGCTGGGCGAGCGCGCCCGCCGGGCCGAGCCGCGCCCGATGCTGGTGCTCGGCCCGCTGATGCACGCCGCCGGCCAGTGGAACGCCCTGGCGACGCTGTTCAGCGGCCAGACCGTCGTCCTCAACACCGACCGCACCTTCGACCCCGGCCGGGTGCTGGACCTGGCGGAGCGGGAGCGGGTGCAGGTCCTCCAGTGCGTCGGCGACGCGATGGCCCGGCCCATCGCGCTGCGCCTGCGCGCCGAGCCGGACCGCTGCCCCGAACTGGCCTCCGTGACGTCGGGCGGCACGCCCCTGACGCCGGCGGTGCGCGCGCTGTGGCGGTCGTGGCGGCCGGGCATCGCGCTGCGCGACAGCTACGGCGGTTCGGAGACCGGCGTGTGCGGTGCGTCGCAGGCCGACCACGCCGGGGACGGCGACGTGCGCCGGTTCACCATGGGCGCGAGCGTCGCCGTGCTGGACGCGGAGCTGCGCCCGCTTCCGCCCGGCTCGGAGCAGGTCGGCCGTATCGCGCGCACCGGCCGGATTCCGCTGGGCTACTACAACGACCCGGTCGCGACCGCGCGGACGTTCCCCACCGACCCCGGGGGCCGGCGCTGGGTGATGTCCGGCGACTTCGGCGCCGTGGCCGAAGACGGCTCGATCGTGCTGCTCGGCCGGGGCGCGTCGGTGATCAACACCGGCGGCGAAAAGGTGTACCCGGAGGAGGTCGAGTCGGTGCTGAAGGCGCATCCGGCGATCGCCGACTCGATCGTGGTCGCCGCGCCGGACGAGCGCCTCGGCCAGCGCGTCGCGGCCGTGGTGTCGCTCGCCGCCGACGACCGGCCGTCGGGCGATCAGCTGCGGGACTTCTGCCGCGACCGGCTGGCCGGCTTCAAGGTGCCGCGGCGCATCCACGTGGTGCCCGAGGTGAAGCGCACGGCCGTCGGCAAGCAGGACTACCGGTGGGCGGCCGCGGTGGTGCGCGGATCGGCGGGCCTGCTGGACGGCCCCGGGCCGGCCGCCGGCGCCGGGCGCTGACCGGGGCGTCGCCGTCGGCGGTGACGGTGCGCGGCCGGTTCCGGTTCCGTACGGCCCCTGTGCGGGCAGCGGCGCCGCGACTACTGTCTTACGTCATGTCCCCCACCACGATCGCGGACCGCTACCGGCTGCTCGAACCGGTCGGGCATGGCGGCATGGGCACCGTCTGGCGGGCCGAGGACGCCGTCCTGGGGCGGCAGGTGGCCGTCAAGGAGGTCCGGCTCTCCCCCGGCCTGGAGCCGGCGGCACGCGAGGAGCTGCTGCTGCGCACCATGCGCGAGGCGCGGATCTGCGCGAAGCTGAGCCATCCGTCGATCGTCACCGTCCACGACGTCGTGCGGGAGGGCGACCGGCCGTGGATCGTGATGGAGCTGGTCCCCGGCCGGGGCCTGGACGCGGTCGTGCGCGAGGACGGCCCGCTACCGGCGGGCCGGGCCGCCGGGATCGGCCGGCAGCTGCTCTCGGCGCTGGGAGCGGCGCACGCGGCGGGGGTGGTGCACCGCGACGTCAAGCCCTCCAACGTCCTGCTGCTCGACGACGGGCGGGCGGTGCTCACCGACTTCGGCATCGCCGTCGCCGACTCCGAGGAGCCGCTCACCCTCACCGGCCAGCTGCCCGGGTCGCCCGGGTACGTGGCGCCGGAACGGCTGGTGGACGGCACCGCGACGCCGGCGGCCGACCTGTGGTCGCTCGGCGCCACGCTCTACTTCGCGGTGGAGGGCCGGCCGACCCACCAGCGCCCGACGCCCGCCGCGCAGGCGGCGGCGGTGATCGACGAGCCGCCCGACCCGCCGGTGCGGGCCGGAGCGCTCCAGCCGGTGCTGGAGGGCATGCTGCGGCGGGACCCGGAGCTGCGCCCGGCCGCGCCGGAGCTCGACGCGGCGCTGGCCGCGGTCGCGGCGGCCGGCGGCGCGGCGGACGCCACGCCGACCGGGCTCGACCTCTCGCAGTTGGCTGGCATGCGCCCGGCCGTTCCGGCGCGGAGCGGCGGGGGGACCTCCGACGAGGAGCCGGCGGACGGGGAGCGGTCGCACCGCCGCCGGTTCTGGGCCGCACTCGGCACGCTGGCGGCCGGGCTGGTGTCGCTCGTGCTCGCGCCGCTCGTGGTGGAGTACCTCTCCAAGGAGCTGTTCCCCGATCCACCGCCGACGCCGACGCCCACCTCCGACGTCACCGGGTCCCCCGTCTCGCCGTCGGCGGCCCCCGATGGGTTCGTGTACCACGAGACCGCGGGGTTCCGCCTCGCGGTGCCGGAGACGTGGTCGGTCGGGGAGAGCGACGACGGCGGCCTGGAGTTCACCGCGAGCGAGGGGCATCCGCACGTAAGGTTCCGCGAGGTGGACCTCGACGGCATGGCCCCGTACGACTTCCTCGCCGAGCGCACCGACGCGGTCGACGGCGAACCCGTTCGGCTGGAGGAGGTCGGGCATCCGGCCGGCGAGGCGGCGCTGCGGACGTGGCGCAACGACGCGGGCGGCCCCACGATCATGATGACGTGGCTGCTCGTGCGCGGCGACGACGGCACCGAGATCCTCGTGGCCTACGGCGACGACGCCGCCGGGTGGCAGAGCGGAGCGGGCACCCGCGAGGCCGTCATGGATTCGCTGCGGCCCGTCGAGTGAGCCGCGCGGCGGACTCCAGCCGAGCGGAGCCGGCGGGCGCCGCCCGGGTCCGCTAACGCGGAGATCACGAGAGCAGCGCGCCCTTCCCGATCGGCGACACCCGCCAGGCGCCTAGCCTGTCCGTGTGATCGACTACGACGCTTCAGGGGGACTGGTCCTCCGGGTGGGGCAGCCCGGATCCCGTGCGCTCCATCTGCTCTTCTCGGATCGACTACGGCCGTTCAGGGAGGATTACGGAGAAGACGACCCGGTACTCGACCTCTTGGTGACAGCGCGCGGAGAGTGGGCGCGGGTCCAGACGTCGGTGCGGACCTTCAACGGCGACGGCCTCTGCACCTTCCTCTTCTCAGCGGCCGAGGACTTCCGAGGCTGGGCAGGGGCGCGTACCTGGCATTCCATCGAGCGGCAGCTGACGCTCTCGGCCGAGCACCGGTCCGGTGGACACGTCCACCTGACGTGGGGCGTCCACGGTCGTCCCCCGTACGGGCGATGGGATTTCGCGACCACCACCGTGCACGCGGCCGGTGAGGAGATGCGGAAACTCGCCTCCGATTTCCGGGAATTCTTCACGGCAGAGATCGAGCAGCCCTAGACGGCCGTAACCGCCCCTGGCCGCCCGCCGTGGCGGTTTTCCATGCCCGGCCGCGCGCGAGGCGTCTCCGGCGGAGGTGACGGCCCGACGCACGTGGCCGGACCAGACCGCCTCTGGCCCCGGAAACGCCACCGGCCCCGCCTGGCGGGGCTGCCACCCAGGCCCCTGGTGGAGTGTTCCCGCCGCAGACCGCAGCGGGCGGCCCGCCACCGCCAGGCGGAGCCGGCGGGCGCCGCCCGGGTCCGCTAACGTGGGGGCGAATGGCGCGGGGTGCCGGACGCTGGTCCGGCTGAGATCACACCCGGGAACCTGCTCTAGCTCGCACTAGCGAAGGGACGCCGAATGCCAGCGAGCCGCAACATCCTGTCCATCGCCGGAACGGACCCCAGCGGCGGAGCCGGGATCCAGGCCGACCTCAAGGCGTTCTCCGCCCTCGGCGGGTACGGCATGACGGTGGTGACCGCCCTGGTCGCGCAGACCACCACGGGCGTCCGCGAGGTGCTGGAGGTGCCGCCGGAGTTCGTCACGAGCCAGCTGGCCACGCTGCTCGACGACGTCCGGGTGGACGCGGTGAAGATCGGCATGCTCAACTCCACCGGGGTCGTGGACGCGGTCGTGCGGGCGATCGACGCCTACCGGCTGCCCAACGTGGTGGTCGACCCGGTGATGGTCGCCAAGAGCGGCGACCGGCTGCTGGCTCCGGAGGCGATCGACGCGGTCCGCTCCGAGCTGCTGCCGCGTGCGGACCTCGTGACGCCGAACCTCCCCGAGGCCGCCGAGCTCCTCGGCGAGCCGCCCGCCGGCGACCTCGACGGGATGCGCGCGCAGGCCGAGCGGCTGCTGAAGCTCGGCCCCCGCCGCGTCCTGCTCAAGGGCGGCCACCTGGCGGGCCCGCACTGCGTCGACCTGCTCGTCGGGGCTGACGGCACCGCCGAGACGCTCACGGCCGAGCGCGTGTCGACCGAGAACACCCACGGGACGGGCTGCACCCTCTCCTCGGCCATCGCCGCACTGCGCCCGCGGCGCCCCGGCTGGCCGGAGGCGGTGCGCGAGGCCAAGGGCTACGTCACCGAGGCGCTGCGCCGCGCGGACGACCTCGACGTCGGACACGGCAAGGGGCCGGTGCACCACTTCCACGCGTGGTGGTGAGGACGGCCGGCGGGGGCACTCCGGCGGGGCTCGCCGGGCCCCGCGCCGGGGCGGGAGCGCCCTTGTCCGGCGGGTGGGCGGCGGGGCAGAATCCGCGTACCCCCGTCCACAACAGAACACGGCGCCGCGCACCATGGATTTCATCGACTTCACGTCCATCGAGACGATCGCCATCGCACTGATCGGCCTGATCGGGGCGCTCGCGAAGCTCGTGACCCCGAGCCCGAAGAAGACGCTCCGCGACGACATCAAGGCGGACCTGGAGATCCTGCGGGACCTGCCGGCGGAGTCCGGCGCGCGCACGGAGATGCTGGACCACATCGACGCGATGGTCCGGCGGCTGTCCGAGGAGCGGGACCGCCGGCGCGATCCCGTGGGGATCGTCTTCGGCGTCTGCGTGATCCTGGCCGCGTCCGCCCTCGGGATCTGGGCCGTCAACATGGGCGGCTGGGCGGCGTGGCTCTGCGTTCCGCTGGCCGTCGGCTTGTTCATCTTCGGCTCGATCGGCCTGACCGCGGACATGACCGGGAGTGGCCGCAAGCCGAAGGACGGCGGGAAGCCGGGGTGAGGTCCGGGAGGAGCGGCCGGCGGACCCCGCGTTAGGCCCGGACGTCCACCAGCGCGTCCGGGTCGCGCCAGTCGGGGCGGGCGAAGTAGCGCCGGGTCTCGGCGACGACCACGGGGGACAGCAGCAGGACACCCAGCAGGTTGGGCAGTGCCATCAGGCCGTTGGCGATGTCGGAGAACAGCCAGACCGTCCGCAGCTCCAGGACGGCGCCGACGTAGGCGAACAGCAGGAAGACCACCCGGTAGGGCATGACCGCGCGGCGGCCGGCGAGGAAGTCCACGCACCGCTCGCCGTAGTAGCTCCATCCCAGGATGGTGCAGAAGGCGAAGAAACAGACGCCGACCGCCACGACGTGGCCGCCCAGCGGCGCGAGTTCCGGGGAGATGCGCTCGTAGCCGGTGGAGACGGCGAGCGCTGTCATGGGAGCGCCCTCGACGTGGTCCGCCGTCCAGGCGCCGGTGACGACGATCATCAGACCGGTGAGGCTGAGCATGACCACGGTGTCGACGAAGGTCTGGGTCATGGACACCATCGCCTGGCGCACGGGGTGGTCGGTCCGGGCCGAGGCCGCGGCGATGGCGCCGGTGCCCATCCCGGACTCGTTGGAGAAGATGCCGCGCGCGAAGCCCCACTGGACGGCGGCGATCACGGTGGCGCCGGCGAACCCGCCGGTCGCGGCGGTGCCGGTGAACGCGTCGCTGACGATGAGGGCGACCGCGGCCGGGATCTCGGCGGCGAACACGACGAGGACCAGCACGTTGGACGCGATGAACGCCAGGCACATGAACGGCACCACGACCGCGGCGAACCGGCCGATCGACCTGATGCCGCCGATCGCGACGGCACCGAGCACCAGGACCATGACCGCGCCGCTGGCCCACGGCGGTACGCCCCAGACGGCCTCCAGTTGGCTGGAGACGCTGTTGGCCTGGGCCATGTTGCCGATACCGAACGCCGCCACGGCGCCGAAGACGGCGAACGCGACGCCGAGCAGCCAGCCCAGCCCGCCGCCGAGGCCCCGGGTCAGGTAGAACATCGGGCCGCCGCTCATCTCGCCCTTGGAGTCGGGGCGGCGGTACTTCACGCCGAGCAGCGCCTCGCTGTACTTGGTGGCCATGCCGAGCACCCCGGTGACGAACATCCAGAACAGCGCGCCGGGGCCGCCGAGCTGGATACCGGTGGCCACGCCGGCGATGTTGCCCACGCCGACCGTGGCGGCCAGCGCGGTGTTGACCGCCTGGAAGTGCGAGATGTCGCCCTCGGAGGCCCCCTTCTCGCTGCGGCGCACGAACGCCAGCCACAGGGCGTGCGGGAGCGTCCGGAACTGCACGCCGCCGAGCCGGAGGGTCAGGTAGGCGCCGCTGAGCAGCAGCAGCGGGATGAGCACGAAGGGGCCCCAGACGATCGGGGGGATCATCTCCAGGAGTCGCTGCACCGACGCCGCCTCTCCCCGTTCTCGTGACGCTGCTGGCCGTGTGATCACGCGGCGGAATGCTGGTTTTTATACCACTTGCGGGGATTTGTGGCTGCGGTAGACGCACGGGAACCCTGCCGACGCGTGCCGGCGGGTCCCCGCCGCGGTCAGCGTACGTCGACCAGCGGCGGCGACGCGTCGGGATCGCGCCAGTTCGGGTTCGCGAAGTAGGCCCTCGTCGCGGCCGCGACCACCGGGGAGAGCAGGAGCAGCCCGACCAGGTTGGGCAGTGCCATCAGGCCGTTGGCGATGTCGGCGAACGCCCAGGCCAGTTCCAGCGTGCTCGTGGCGCCGACGAACACGACCGCGACGAAGGCGAGGCGGTACGGCAGCACGGCCCGGCGGCCCAGCAGGAAGTCCATGCACCGCTCGCCGTAGTAGCACCAGCCGAGGATGGTGGTGAAGGCGAACACCAGCACGCCGACGGCGATGATGTAGCTGCCCCACTGACCGGGCAGCGCCTGGTCCAGCGCCCACGAGGTCATCGGGGCGCCCTTCAGACCGGAGTCCCGCCAGGCGCCGGTCACGATGATCGCCAGCGCGGTAAGGGTGACCATGATCAGCGTGTCGATGAAGGTCTGCGTCATCGACACCATGCCCTGCCGGACGGGCTGGTCGGTCCTGGCCGCCGAGGCGGCGATGCCTCCGGTGCCCAGGCCCGACTCGTTGGAGAAGATGCCGCGGGCGACGCCGTACTGGACGGCGGCCATCAGGGTGGCGCCGGCGAAGCCGCCCGCGGCGGCCGTTCCGGTGAACGCGTCGGTGACCACCATGGCGGCCGCGCCGGGCAGTTCGGGCAGGAAGACCAGCAGCACCGCGATGTTGGCGAGCATGTAGGCCACGCACATGAAGGGGACGAACGCGCCGGCGAAGCGGCCGATGGACCTGATCCCGCCGAGCCCCACGGCCGCCGTGGCGGCGAGCAGCACGGCTCCGGTGGCCCAGGCGGGGATGTCCCAGGTGCGGTCCAGCTGGGCGGCCACGGTGTTGGCCTGGACCAGGTTGCCGATGCCGAACGCCGCGACCGCCCCGAAGAGCGCGAACGCGGCACCGAGCACGGCGCCGAGGCCGCGCAGGCTGACGCCGAACACCGTGCGCTCGGCCAGGCCGTATCTGAGGTAGAACATCGGGCCGCCGCTCATCTCGCCCCTGGAGTCGGGACGGCGGTACATCACGCCGAGCAGCGCCTCGCTGTACTTCGTGGCCATGCCCGCCAGGCCGGTCACCCACATCCAGAACAGCGCGCCGGGGCCGCCGAGCTGGATGGCGGTGGCCACGCCGGCGATGTTGCCCACGCCGACCGTGGCCGCCAGGGCGGTCGCCAGCGCCTGGTAGTGCGAGACGTCGCCCTCGGAGGCCCCCTTCTCGCTGCGTCGGAAGAAGGCCAGCCAGAGGGCGTGGCCGATGGTGCGGAACTGCAGCCCGCCCAGCCGGACGGTCAGGTAGACACCCGTCGCCAGCAGCAGCGGGATGAGCAACTGGGGGCCCCAGATGAACTCCACCGCCGAGTCGAGGATGGATTGGAGTCGTGCCACGGAGGACGTCCTTCGTCGGTCGGGCGGGCGCTCGGCCGTCCCCGCCGCGCGGGGGCGGGGACGGCCGGTGCCGAGGCGGGCGCCGGGCACGGCCGCGGCGCCGGGGACGGGGGCACACGCCCCGTCGCCCCGGCGCCGCGAGTAACGCGCGTCCCGGTTCCGGGCGGCGGCCGGAGCCGGCTCAGCCGGTGCCCGCGCCCTCCTCCGGAGCCGCCTGGGCCAGCGCCAGCCGGCTCACCAGGGCGGCGGCCGCGTCGGGGTCGGCTCCGCGGCCGACCGCGATCCCGAGCAGGTAGGTGGTGAGCGGCGCGGCGGGCCGCGCCACCGAGTGCGCGGCGTCCTTGGCGAGGTCCAGGATGCGGTCCACGTCGGCCTTGCCGATCTCCTCCGACAGCTCCAGTTCCGCGCAGACGCGGTGCGCCCATTCCGTCAATGTCACCGATTGGCTCCTCTCAACTCACATACCTGCTCAGCTGGCACTTTAGCCCGCGAAGAGTTGCGTGGCCGTGAGCACGACACGGAACACGCCATAGCACAACAGGACGCCCACCACCGCCCACGAGGCGAGGAGCCGCACGCGGGGGCGCGGGGGCGCGGTCCGCTCCGCGCCCGGGCCGCTCGCCGCCGGTTCCGGCGCCGGTGCCGCCGCGGAGCCGGTCCCGGCGGCGGGCGCCGGCTCGTGGAACCGCTCGGCGACCGGGCGGACGCACAGGTTCGCCAGGAAGCCGACCACCAGCAGCCCGACCATGGTGAACAGCGGCGCCTGGTAGGCCGTCTGGGTGAGCGTGCCCGGCTCCCCCCTGGCGTCGAGGAAGGCGTTGACGATGAGCGGTCCGGCGATCCCCGCCGCCGACCAGGCCGTGAGCAGCCGGCCGTGGATGGCGCCCACCTGGAAGGTGCCGAACAGGTCGCGCAGGTAGGCCGGGATGGTGGCGAACCCACCGCCGTAGAAGGACAGGATCACGCAGGCCAGCGGCACGAACAGCCACGGCGAGGCGCCGCCGGCGGTGGCGAGGAGGGTGTAGAGCACCGCCCCAGCGCCGAGGTAGAGCAGGTAGATCGGTTTGCGGCCGACGGCGTCGGAGGTGGCGGACCAGACGAACCTGCCGGCCATGTTGAACAGCGACAGCAGCCCGACGAACCCGCCGGCGGCCACCGCCGTGACGGCGGCCCCGTCGCCGCCCCGGAAGAAGTCCTGGATCATGGGGCTGGCCTGTTCCAGGATGCCGATGCCCGCCGTCACGTTGCAGAAGAGCACGACCCACAGCAGCCAGAACTGCGGGGTCCGCACCGCGTTGCGCGCGGAGACGCTCGCGGTGGTGACGAGCGGCGCCGAGCGCTGCCGCGCCGGGTCGAAACCGGCCGGCCGCCAGCCCTCCGGCGGCACGCGGACCAGCAGCACGCCGATCGACATGAGCAGCGCGTAGCCTGCCGCGAGGGTGACGAACAGGCCGACGAGCGCACCGCCGGAGGCGACCGAGCCGGCCGCGGCGGGGTCGTAGCCGGGATCGTAGAGCGCCATGAGCTGGTTGGAGACCGGCGAGGCGACCAGCGCGCCGCCGCCGAATCCCATGATCGCCAGCCCGGTGGCCAGACCAGGCCGGTCCGGGAACCACTTGATCAGCGTGGAGACCGGTGAGATGTAGCCGATCCCCAGCCCGATGCCGCCGATGACGCCGTAGCCGAGGTACACCAGCCACAGCTGCCCGGCGGCGATCCCGAGCGCGGCGACGAGGAAGCCGGTGCACCAGCACACGGCCGACACCAGCATCGCCCGGCGCGGGCCGTTGCGCTCGACCCAGGTTCCGCCGACCGCCGCCGAGAGGCCGAGCATGACGATGGCGATGCTGAAGATCACGCCGATCGCGGTCTGCCCGGTTCCGAAGTGGGCGACCAGGGAGTTCTTGTACACGCTGGTGGCGTACACCTGCCCGATGGACAGGTGCACCGCGAGGGCGGCCGGGGGGATGAGCCACCGGCTGTACCCTGCGGGGGCGACCGCGCGTTTCCGGTCCAATGCTGTGAATAGGGACACAGCCTCACCCTCACCGCATGACCGCACACGGTCAACGCCCGTTTTCAAGACGTTATTCGGGTATCGCCGCTTTGCCGTTTTCACCCGGCCACCCGGCCAGCGGGCACGACCTGCCGTCTCCCCCGATCGCCCCGACGGGCAGCCCCCGCGCGGCGACCGGACGCGCCACCACGTCCGGCGCGCCCCGCCGACCGCCGTCCCACCAGTGGCCCGGCGGTCCGCTCCCCGAGTGGGCGGCGACCGCAGCCCGAGAACCGGATGACACATGGGCGCCGCCAGACCTGCCTGCCGCAGCGTCCACCGGGCCAGGACCGCCTCCGGGCGGCCAGGCCGAGGCCCCTGCCGGCGGACGTCCGGTCCACGCTCGCCTTCCGCGGACGCTGGACCCGCGCCGCCGCCATCGGCGCTCTTCCCGCCGAACCCCGCGTGCTCCGCGCGCGCCCCCGATCCCACCGGGGCCTCCGCCGCATAGCCCGGGCTTCCTCGGGCGCCTTCCCGGACGTCCGGGCTACGCAGCGGCGCAAGCGATGATGGCGCCGCCGGGGCCGGCGGCCGCCCGCCGGGCGCCCCGCGCGGCTGCGGGCGGCGAACGCCGCGCAGTGCCAGCGCGCCGGGCCGGGCCGGAGTTCCCTGCCCGGCCCGCTGCCCGGATCCGGTGCCGGCATACCGGGCGGAGGGCCACCGGAGCCCGGGCTCCACGCCGCCGCGGCCGGCATCGATCAAGGACGCGCACCCGGCCGGCGCCCCCACCGCCGGGGACCAAGGGGGCCGGAGACCAGCGTCCGCGGCAGGTCCGCTCGCCCGGTCCGGAGCGAACGACGCACCCCCGCCCGCGCTGGGGAGGCAGGTCCGGCCTCACCCGGGCCCGGACCCCCGGCGCGAGCGGCGGACGGTACCCGCACGGCCCCGGCGGCCCGCGTCACCATCGGTCACCGCCAGAGCCCACAGGCGTACCGCGCACACGCTCAGCGGACCCGAACCCCACGAGACGCCCCGAGCCAGCCGAACGAGCGCCGTGGGAGACCAGCGACGCAGAAGGACACCGGCGTCCGCGACGCCTCCGCGTACGGTCCGGACCGCACGACGCATCCCGCACGCGCTGGTGCCGCGGACCCGGCGGGACCGCACCAGTCCGGGACGCCCGCACCCCGCCGGCGGCGGTACCCGCGTGTCCGGACCACGCCCGCACCGCGTCACCACCGGATACCACCAGAGCCACACGCCCACGCGCCGGGCGCACTCCCCGGGACCGGGACGGCCGTGCGGAGAAGCGCTCCACGGCCGAGAGCCGCCAGCGGCGGCGTCGCCGCCCGATCGGGTGCTCGGTGCCGGGTGTTCACCGTCGCCCCCGGCCGCATTAACGTCGCGCGCCTAGCGTCGGAGCCGGCGCGTTCGTCGGACCGGGCCGCCGCCCGGTCGTTCCCCGGCTGCCGGAGGAGACCCATGCCAGCCGCCCCCGCCCCCGTCCCCCTTCCGACGCCGCCGTTGCGTGTCGCCCTGGTGGCGGAGTCGTTCCTGCCCCAGGTCAACGGCGTGAGCAACTCCGTCTGCCGTGTCGCCGAGCACCTGGCCGAGCGCGGTCACCGCGCCGTCATCCTCGCCCCGGGCACCGGCCCCACAAGCTACGCCGGCTTCCCGGTGCTGCGGCTGCCGAGCGTGCCGCTGCCGGGCTACCGCACCTTCCCGGTCGGCGTACCCGCACCGCGGCTGGTGTCCGCGCTCCTGCGGGGGTTCGCCCCCGACGTCGTGCACCTGGCGTCGCCCGCGCTGCTGGGGCACGCGGCCGTGGTGGCGGCGCAGCGGTGGGCATGGCCGACCGTCGCGGCCTTCCAGACCGACCTCGCCGGGTTCGCCCGCCGGCACGGCATCCCCCGGACCGATCTCATCTGGTCCTACCTCCAGCGGCTGCACGCCGCGGTGGACCGGACGCTCGCCCCGTCGTCGGCCACGCTGCGCGACCTCGCCGACCGCGGCTTCCCGCGGCTCGGGCTGTGGCCGCGCGGGGTGGACGGCGAGCGGTTCCACCCGCGGCACCGCGATCCCGAGCTCCGCCGGCGGCTGGCGCCGGGCGGGGAGCTGCTCGTCGGCTACGTCGGGCGGCTCTCCAAGGAGAAGCGGGTGGACCTGCTCGCGCATGTCGCCGGGCTGCCCGGCGTACGCCTGGTGGTCGTCGGCGACGGCCCCGAGCGCGGCCGCCTCGAACGCGCGCTGCCCGGCGCGCGGTTCCTCGGCCTGCTCACCGGTGCCGAGCTCTCGCGGGCCTATGCCGCGCTCGACGTCTTCGTGCACACCGGCGCCGACGAGACGTTCTGCCAGGCCGTCCAGGAGGCGCTGGCCTCCGGGGTGCCGGTGGTGGCGCCGGCCGCGGGCGGGCCCCTCGACCTCGTCGCCCCGGGCCGCAACGGCCTGCTGTTCCCGGCCGACGCGGCGGACGGCCCGCGCGAGGCCGTCCGCCGGCTGGCCGAGGAGGTCGAGCTGCGGCGCCGGCTCGCCGCCGCCGCGCGCGGCAGCGTGCGCGAGCGGACCTGGGAGTCGGTCAACGACCTACTGCTCGGGCACTACCAGGCGGTCATCGCCGGCGGCGCCGCGCAGCCGGCCGGCGTGCCGGTCAACGCGCTGCGGGCAGCGGGGCCGCCGCCGGCTGCGTGACCTCGGCGAGCACCTCGTCAAGGCGGTCGAGGTGTGCCCGGATCCACGGCAGCGCCAGCGGGTCCTCCGCCGCCAGCGATCCGTGGCGCTGCGCCTCGGTGTCGCCGTAGAGGAGGCTGGTGGCCACCCGCAGCCGCAGCGCGTGCGGGCCCTCGCCGAACTCCGCGGCCGCCAGCGTCCCCACGCCGTACCGGTCGAGCAGCAGCCGCGCGAGCTCGGGGCCGGTCGCGACACCGTGGTCGGCGGCGAGCCGCTCCCGCGCGCCCTCGAAGTCGGGGTAGAGGTAGAACGCCGCCCGCGGCGCGGCCACCAGGGCGCCCGCCGCGGCGAACCTGGCGGCGACCTCGCGCACCACGATGCCGTGCAGCCGGGCGCTGCGCCGCACGTGCCCGGTGATCTCAGCCGGCTCGGTGAAGGCGTGGGCCGCTGCCTGCTGGACGGGCGCCGCCGGGCTGGACCAGATCTCGCTGGCGACGCCGAGCAGCTCGGCGCGCAGCCGGTGGCCGGGCGCGCTGTCCGGGAGCCGCGCGACGCCGATCCGCCAGCCGCCCAACGCGAGGTTCTTGCTCAGGCCGGTGGTCACGACCGTCCGCTCGGGCGCGAACTCGGCGGCGCTGTGCACGGTCGTCGCGGCGTCGTGGACCAGGTCGCGGTAGATCTCGTCGGAGACCACCACCAGGTCCAGGTCGCGCGCGGCCAGCGCCAGCCGCTCGACGGTGTCGCGCGCCGCGACCGTGCCGGTGGGGTTGTCGGGCGTCGTGACGATCACGGCGCGGACGTCGCGTCCGGCGGAGCGGGCCTCGACGACCGCGGACCGCAGCCGGTCGGGGTCGGGGACGCCGCCCTGCCCGGGCAGGGTCGGCACCGGCAGCGGCCGGTGGCCGGCCAGGTGGGCCTGCGCCGCGTAGCTCACCCAGCTGGGCGCCGGGACGGCCACGTCGCCTCCGATGCTCAGCAGCAGTCCGTACAGCAGCGGCTTGCTGCCCGGCCCGGCGACCACCAGGTCCGGCTCCGTGGGCAGACCGCGGCGCTCCCAGTACCCGGCCGCGGCGGCGCGCAGCTCCGGGGACCCGGCGACCGGGCCGTAGGCGTTCCTGTCACCCCCCGCCGCGAGTGCGTTCCGCATGGCGGGGTGAACGGGCAGTCCGGCCTCGCCGAAACCCATCGGCAGGACCGGCAGCCCCTGGCGCCGCCGCTCGCTCAGGGCCTCGTTGACGGCGAGTGTGGCGGACACGGTGACAGACATGGAGAGATCAGCTCCGCATGATCCGGTGGACGTTACGGCCGGTCAGGCGCTTGGCGCGGCCGGCCCGCCATCAACCCTGCCCACTCCCGGCCATCAGTACAAGCGAGTCTTTTCGATGGACAGCGTAAACTTTCCTTATGCTCGACCTTCGCCGGCTGCAACTGCTCAGCGAGTTCTCCCACCGCGGCACGATCGCGGGGACGGCCGCCGCGCTCGGCTACACGCCGTCGGCCGTCTCCCAGCAGCTGTCCACGCTGGAGCGGGAGGTCGGCGCCCAGTTGCTGGACCGCACCGCCCGCAGCGCCGAGCTGACCGACAGCGGCCAGCTGCTGGCCGCGCACGCCGAGCAGATCCTGGCCATGGTGGAGGCCGCGGAGTCGGTGATGGCGGCCCAGACCGGGGTCGCGATGGGCCGGGTGACGGTCACCGCCTTCCCCACGGCCGCCATCGCGTTCGCGCCCGCGCTGGCGCAGAGCCTGCGGGTGCACGAGGGGATGCAGCTCGTGCTCCGGCAGAGCGCGGCACTCGGTGGGCGCCGCCAGGTCGCCGCCGGCGAGGTGGACATGGCGCTCGTGGACGACTGGTCCGGGGACCGGCCGACGACCGCCGCCGGCAAGCTGCGGTTCTACCCGCTGCTGCACGAGCCGATGGTCCTCGCCGTCCCGGTCGCACACCCGCTGGCCGACCCGGAGCGCCCGGTGGACCTGCGGCGGCTGCGGGACGAGTCGTGGCTGGCGGCGCCGCACGGCGAGCCGTCCCGGACCGCCACGGACCGGCTGCTGGCCGACGTCGGCGGTGCGCCGGCCGCCGCGTGGGAGTTCGAGGGGCCGGGAACGATCCTCAACCTGGTCGCCCGCGGCGTGGGCATCGCCGTGGTCCCCTCGCTCGCGGTGCTGTCCGGACCAGGTGGCCTGGCCTACCGGCGGCTGCCGCACGACGCCCCGATCCGCGACGTGTACGCGGTGGTGCGCGCCGCGAGCGTGCAGCGTCCGGCGATCCGCGTCACGCTGGAGGCGTGCTACGCCGCCGCCCGCGACGTCCAGCGGACCCTGGACTCCATCCTCGGCGAGCGCGCGTTCCCGCCCGAGCCGCCCACCGCGTAGCCGGCCCGGCGTGCCTGCGCCGCCCGGGGAACACACCGCAGGCACCCGCCCGGTGGCGCCTCCGGTGGTGCGCCCGCTCCGGGGTGGGCGCTCCGGTCCGCAACGCGGGGGCGCTGCCCGCCGCTCGGCCGGTCCGCGGCGTTCACGGGGCGCGGCGCGGGGCCAGGGCCGGACCGGCCTGCCCGCGGGCACCACCGGGGTGAGGGCTGCGGAACCGGACGCCGGCGCAGGGCCGGCGGCGCGGCTCCCCGGCGGCGCCTCACCGGCCATGCGGGCGGCCTCGGGGCCGACCGCGGCACCTGGCGGCGCCGGCGCCGCCGACCGGGCTCCGCCACGGCTCGCAGCGCTGACGGGGGCCGGTGTGCCGGCCGGTGGCCGTTTGCGGCCCCCGGCCCCTTGAGCGGGGAGCGGTCAGCCAGTGGTTCCGGGTGGCGCCGCGGGTCCTCGCGTGCGGGGCACGGCCTCTGTGTGCGGCATGGCGTTCCACGGCCGGTCCGGCAGGTGGCGGCCCTGGTCCTCTGCCGGAGCCTGCCGGGAGGGGGGTTGAGCCGCCGACTCCCGCGCGCCCGTCGCCCATCGGGCGGATGCGGACGTGCGCGGCTGGTACCGGGCGGGCGCGGCGGCAGGTGCCCGCTACGCTCCGGGTGCCAGGCGCGGCCACCGGCGTTCACGCACGCGGCCCCGGGCACATGGAGTGCGGCGCGTCCGCCAGCATACGGACCGCGGCTACGCAGACCGGTCCGGCGCCGGGAAGGCGGACGCGCCCCCGCCGGAGGGCCAGCGAGGCCTCGACGTCCCACCGGACATGGAGCGCGGCCAGAGCCGTGCCAGGGCCCGCGCCACCGCTCCCCGGCGCCGCCAGCAGGCCACCGTCAACGGCTCAGCAGCCCTCGCATCCCTCGGCGCGGCCGGTCACCGAACGGCCGCGCCGCTGGACGCGGTCGAGCCGACGTCGCAGCCGGCGGGCGATGTGCAACTGCCGGTCGCGGTCGTCCCTGGCGTTCCACCAGCGGGCGTACGCCTCGATCCGGTTGGCCCGCAGCTCCGCGAGCTCGGCCTCCAGGCGGCGCACCTCGCCCTGGAGGTGGGTGTGGTCGCGCTGGTGCTCCAGCATGGCGTCCTCGAAGTCCCGCGCCGCGAGCTCGGCGTGCCGGATCCGCGCGGACAGGACGTCCACGACCGCCCCCGCGCCCAGCCGGATTCCCGCTACGAACCACACACCGTCTGTGTATCCCAGGGCCCCTCCGTCACATCGAGGACCGGCGCAAAATGTACGGAAAGTACCAGATGACCGAAGTGCGACAGCGGACGTCCGCCGCCGAGTTCGGGTACGCTGCGGCCCCGGCCGCCCCGGCCGCCCCGGCGGACCCGCGGACCCGCGGGCCCGGAGACGGCGCTGCGGCACGGCGGCTCTCGCCCCGCCTACGCCGCCATCGCGGTGCGCCGGCGGGTCTGCGGCAGGCCGACGACCACCCGGCGGCGGGACTGCGCGCCGGGGCGGATCGGCCGCACGTCGGCGTAGATCTGCTCGAACCTGTCCAGCGAGCGCTCATGGTCGTGCTGCGCCGCGATCTCCCGGCTCGCCGCACCCAGGGCCGCGCGGCGCTCCGGCGACTCCAGCACCTGGAGGAGGCGCTCGGTGAGCGCGGCGACGTCGCCCGGCGGGTACAGGTAGCCGTTGCGTCCCGGGCGCACCAGGTGCGGGAGGGCGAGCGCGTCGGCCGCCACCACCGGGAGCCCGGTGGACATCGCCTCCAGGGTCGCGATGCTCTGGAGCTCGGCGACGCTGCCGATCGCGAAGAGGTCGGCCGCCACGTAGGTCAGCGGCAGGTCGGCGTCGGGGACGAAGCCGAGGAAGTGCACGCGGTCGGCCACGCCGAGCGCCTCGGCGAGCTCGCGCAGCTCGCGCTCGCGCTGCCCGGTGCCCGCCAGCGCCAGCTGGACGTCCTGCCGGTTGAGCACGCGGGGCAGGGCGCGGACCAGCTCGTCGATGCGCTTCTCGACGTCCAGTCGGCCGACGAACAGCATGGTCGTGCGGTCCGGCAGGCCGAAGAACGCCCGTGCCGCCGCCCGCTCGTCCGGCCGCGGCTGGAAGCGCCGCAGGTCGATACCGCAGGAGACGGCCTCGATCGGCCGGGTGAAGCCCTTGCCCGCCAGCAGCTGGGCGGCGCGCTCGGTGGGCGTGGTGACGTAGTCGGCCTCGTGGGCGACCGCGACCATGTCGCGCCAGGCGAGCGAGCCGACCACCTGGTGCAGCCGCTCGGGGACGTAGGCGTGCGCGAACAGGTTGTCCGGCATGAAGTGGTTGGTCAGCACCACGGGCGTGCCGGAGCGCCGGCCGCAGCGGATGGTGGCGCGGCTGATGGTGAAGTGGCTCTGCGCGTGCACCACGTGGGGGGCGAGCCGGTCGATCAGCCGCGCGACGTGCCCGGTGACGCCGAGGGGGACCGCCGTGCGCATCGTGGGGTGCACGAGCACCGGCGCCGAGCGCAGCCGGTGCAGGGTCACGCCGTCGCGGTACTCGATGCGCGGCTCCCCGTCGGCCGACGCGCACACGACGTGCACGTCGTTGCCCCGCGCGGCGAGCCCGGTGGCCAGCCGGTGGGTGAAGTAGCCGCACCCGTTGACGTCCGGCGGGTAGGTGTCGGTCCCGATGAGGACGCGGCGCGGCGCGTCGTCCGCGCGGCTCGCCTGGCCGGTATGGCTGCGGGAACGCTGGATGGCCGTCATGAGACTTCTCCTGAACTCGTGTGGACCAGATCGGATCCGGGTCTAGTAGGGTTTTCCGGCAGCCGCCGGTCCGCCTCGGGGTTGCGGTTCTCGGCCCGGGCCAGGACCGCGGTCCCGACGATGGCCAGGACGGCCGATCCCGCGGCCAGCAGCCGGTCCGGGGTCGTGGCGGGGACGCCCTCGCCGAGGAGCAGCGTGCCGATGGCCGCCCCGGTGACCGGGTCGACGACCAGCAGCGTCGCGTAGGCGGCGGCGAAGTGCCCCGTACGGTAGGCGTTCTGCTGGAGCAGGCCGCCGAACAGCGCCACCGCGACCGCGAGGACCGTCAGCCAGCTGAGCACCGCGGCGAGGTCGCTCGCGGTCGCCGCGGCCACCACCCGGGCCAGCGCCGACGTCGTGCCGAGCGCGACGCCCCCGAGGGCCGCGAGCAGCACGGCGCGGGCGCCGGCCGGGATCCGGTGCGCCGCCGCGTACCCCGCCGCGCCGAGGGCGACGACCGCGGCCACCAGCAGCACGGCGGTTCCGGTGGCCATCGCCGGGGCCGCGGACGTGTGGGGGAACAGCAGGAGCACCCCCGTGAGGCCGACCATGACCGCCGCCCCCG
>NZ_QEIO01000053.1 GCF_003336425.1 Marinitenerispora sediminis
TTGATGGGGGTTCCTCAATGGTCGTAAGCCACGAGCGAGCGTTTGACCGGCGCTCCGATCAGCCAGTTGTGCCAGATCGCGGCGTTGAGGGCGAGGATGCGCTGGCAGGTGCGGGCCCAGAGTCCTTCCTGGGTGCGTGCGGCGTGGCGTTCCAGGCCGAGCTGGTTCTTCAGGGTCCAGATGACCGCCTCGATGCGCTGGCGCAGCCAGCCGGGGAAGATACCGGGGACGTCCTCGTCGCGGCGTACCGGGCGGATGAGTACGTGGCCCAAGGCGGCGGCGGCCTTCTCGATCCCGGCCCCGGCGAACCCCTTGTCGCCCACGATCGGGCACGGCCCCGGTGCGCACTGCTGCACGTGGAGCAGGTGCAGGGCTTGCTTGCGTTCGTCCAGCTCTTTGGGGTTGGCCAGGGAGAATGCGCATACGGCACCGTCTGGGGTGGTGATGAGCAGGAGCTTGGCTCCCCAGTAGAAGGCGTGGTGGGACTTGTCCATGCCGTAGCCGGCGATCTCGCCCAGGCCGGATCGGTTCACGGTCACGCGGGAGGCTCCGCAGCGCACCGGGGTGCCGTCCATCAGCCGGAGTTTCTCCTGGTAGGTGGGTGTGGCGCGGGCCAGCCACATCGCGACCGCGAAGAGCACGGGAGCCAGAGCGCGCAGGTGCCGGTTGTACTCCGATTGACCGGGGAGGCGGGGGAAGAGGTGGCCGATCCTGCCGGGGGCCGTCCGCAGCCACCGGCGTTCGGAATCGCATCCCAGCAGGACTTGGGCCACGGCCACGCAGACCAGCTCGGCGTCGGTGAGCAGCCGCGCGGGTCCGCGTGTTCGCATCGACTGTCCTGAAGGCAGGACGTGGTCGTCAAGATGGACGTAGAGTGCGGTGAGAAGGGCGTCCAGGTTGTTGGTCACACATCGATCGTGGGCGCCCTTCGCCATGCCCGCAGCCGGTTCAACAAAATCCCATCAACGATCTAGTTGGCGAGCGACGCGTCGTCAACCATGTCTGGAACAGGGGTCGAGATGCAGAACCTGCTACGTCCCGGCTGGCGGGCCGCCATCGCGGCGGCCGGCGCCGGAGTGCTGCTGGCCGCCACCGCGTGCGGCGGCGGATCCGGGGAGGCCGACGGCGAGGTCACCCTCGTCGTCGACACCTTTGGTGTGTTCGGCTACGAAGAGCTGTACCAGCGCTTCGAGGAGGAGAACCCTGGGGTCACCATCGAGGAGCGCAACATCACGGACCTCGCCGACTACACCCCCCAGCTGCAGCAGAACATCGCGGCCGGCAGCGGCGCCGGCGACGTCGTGGCGGTCGAGGAGGGCATCCTCGTCCAGTTCCTCCAGCAGGCCGACCGCTTCGTGGACCTCAACGAGCACGGCGGCGCCGAGCTGGAGGCGAACTTCCTGCCCTGGAAGTGGGAGCAGGGGCACACCACAGACGGCCGGCTGATCGGCCTGGGCACCGACATCGGCAGCATGGCGATGTGCTACAACGTCGAGCTCTTCCGCGACGCCGGGCTGCCCACCGACCGCGAGGAGGTCGGCGAGCTCTGGCCCACGTGGGAGGACTTCATCGAGACGGGCCAGCAGTTCCAGGAGGCCGACACCGGGGCGTCGTTCGTCTCCACGATCTTCCCCTACTTCAACGTGCTCAAGGCCCAGGAGGGCGACCACACCTACCAGAACACCGAGGGCGAGCTGGTCATCGAGACCAACCCCGCCGTCCGCGGCTCCTGGGAGACCGTGACCTCGATGGCGGAGGCGGGGCTCTCGGCCAACCTGCCCCTCTGGTCCGACGAGTGGAACGCCGGCATCCAGAACAACACCTTCGCCACGCTGCCTTGCCCCGCGTGGATGCTCGGCCACATCGAGAGCACCGCCGGCGACGCCGGCAACGGCAGGTGGGACGTCGCCGCGGTGCCCGGCGGCGGCGGCAACTGGGGCGGCTCCTTCCTGTCCGTCCCCACGCAGAGCGAGCACCCGGAGCTCGCCGCGGAGCTCGCCATCCTGCTGAGCAGCCCCGAAGGCCAGCTCGCCGCCTGGAACGCCGCCAACAACCTGCCCTCCTCCGAGGAGGCCATCGACAGCGCCGACGTCCAGGAGTTCACCCGCCCCTACTTCAACGACGCGCCCGTCGGCCAGATCTACGGGGCCAGCGCCCGTGAGCTGGAGCCGGTCTACTTCGGTCCGGACAACCAGGCCATCGACGACGCCTTCCGCGCCGCCCTGGAGTCGGTCGAGCAGGGACAGGCCAGCCCCGACGAGGGGTGGCAGCGCGCCGCCGAGGAGGCGGAGCGCGCGGCCGGCGAGGGCTGAGCCGCCGGACCCGCAGCCGGCGGCCCGGCTCCCCGCCCTCCCGTCCCCGCTGTGCGCGGCCGTGCGCCGCGTACGGGGGGCCGGGCCGCCCCATCCATGAGACCAACCCAGGAGCGCGTGACGTGACCACACTGGATCGCGGCGGACCCGGGGCGCCCCCCGGCCCGCCGCCGGGCGCCGGGCGCGGCCGGCCCACCACCGGCGACGACGCCCGGGAGCGCCGCCGCGCCCTCGCCGGCCGGCTGGACGCCAAGGGATCGCCCTACCTCTTCATCGCCCCGTTCTTCCTGCTGTTCGGGGTCTTCGGCCTGTTCCCGCTGCTGTACACGGTGTGGGTCTCCCTGCACGAGTGGAGCCTCATCGGCGGGAACGAGGGCTTCGTCGGGCTGGACAACTACGTGCGGCTGGCCACCGACGGCAAGTTCTGGAACGCCCTCTACAACACCATCGGCATCTTCGCCATCGCGGTCGTGCCGCAGCTGCTCATGGCGCTGCTCCTCGCCGACCTGCTGAACCGCCGGCTGCGCTGGAGCGGCTTCTTCCGCATCGGCCTCATCCTGCCCTACGTGACCTCCATCGCCGCGGTGGCCATCGTGTTCGGGCAGCTGTTCGGCCCCCAGTTCGGCATGGTCAACTACCTGCTGGAACTCGCCGGGGTCGATCCGGTGGACTGGCGGGGCGAGAAGTACGCCTCCTGGGTGGCGATCGCCGTCATGATCGACTGGCGCTGGACCGGCTACAACGCGCTGATCTACCTCGCCGCCATGCAGGCGGTGCCGCGGGACGTGTACGAGGCGGCGGCCATCGACGGCGCGAGCCGGCTGCGCCAGTTCTGGCAGATCACCATCCCGCTGCTGCGCCCGACGATCATCTTCACCGTCATCATCGCCACCATCGGCCAGATGCAGCTGTTCACCGAACCCGCCGTCTTCGGGACCGACGGCGCCATGAACGGGGGCACCCAGAGCCAGTTCCAGACCGTGATGATGCTCGTCTACCAGGAGGCGTTCCGGTACGGCAACTACGGCTACGGCTCGGCCATCGCCTGGATGCTGTTCCTGCTGATCGTGCTGTTCTCCCTCCTCAACGTCCTGGTGACCAGCCGGATTCGGAGCGCCACATGACCGCCAGTACCACCGGTAGCGCCGCCGTGCCGGCGGCCGCGCGCCGGCCCTCACCGCCGCGGGCGCGGACCCGCCGCCGCTCCGGCGGAATGCGCGAGGCGACCCCGCTGACCTACGCCGCGCTCGTGCTCACCCTGGTCCTGTCGGTGTTCCCGCTGTGGTGGATGTTCGTGGTGGCCACCCGCGACTCCGCCGCCGCGTCCGCCCGCCCGCCGTCCCTGCTGCCCGGGCCCAACCTCGGCCTCAACATGGAACGGCTGTTCGCCAACAGCACGGCGAACTTCACCACCGGTCTGATGAACTCGCTGATCGCCGCCACCACCGTGGCGGTCTCGGTCGTGCTGTTCTGCTCGCTGGCCGGGTTCGCCCTGGGCAAGCTGCGGTTCCGCGGCCGGGCCGGATTCACGGCCGCGGTCGTCGTGACGATGGCGGTCCCGGTGCAGGTCGGTGTGATCCCGCTGCTCATGCTGATGGAATGGCTGGGGTGGCGGGGCGAGCTGCAGGCGGTGATCGTCCCGTTCATGGTCAGCGGATTCGGGGTGTTCATGATGCGGCAGTACGTGCAGCAGACCATCCCCGACGAGCTGCTGGAGGCCGCGCGGATCGACGGCTGCTCCACCTTCCGGATCTACTGGAGCGTCGTGCTGCCCGCGCTCCGGCCGGCCATGGTGGTGCTGGGCCTGCTGACCTTCATGACCGTGTGGAACGAGTTCATCTGGGCGCTCGCGGTGCTCACGCCGGCCAACCCGACCGTGCAGTACTCCATCAACCAGCTCAACCTGTCGGCCTTCTCGCGCGACTTCGCGCTGATGTTCACCGGTGCGGCGTTCGCCACCCTGCCGCTGCTGATCATTTTCGTCGTCCTCGGCCGCCAGCTGGTCGGCCGGATCATGGAAGGTGCGATCAAAGCGTGACTCCACGACAGTCCCCCGCGTCCCCCGGCGGCACCGCCACGGGCGCGGTCCCCGCGGAACTGCCAGCCGAGGGGGCGCCCACGCGGTTCCCGGCCGGCTTCGTCTGGGGCGCCGCCACGGCGTCGTTCCAGATCGAGGGCGCCACGACCGCCGACGGCCGCGGACCGAGCATCTGGGACACCTTCGCGGCCACCCCCGGCGCGGTGGTCGGCGGCGATACCGGGGAACCCGCCACCGAGCACTACCGCCGCTACCGCGAGGACATCGCCCTCATGGGCGAGCTCGGGCTCGGCGCCTACCGGTTCTCGGTCGCGTGGCCGCGGGTGCGCCCCGACGGCGCCGGCGCCCTCAACCCGGCCGGGCTCGCCTTCTACGACCGCCTGGTGGACGCGCTGCTGGAGGCCGGCATCGAGCCGTGGCCGACCCTGTACCACTGGGACCTGCCGCAGGCGCTGGAGGACGCGGGCGGCTGGCCGCACCGCGACACCGCCCTGCGGTTCGCGGAGTACGCCGTCGCTGTGCGCGACGCGCTCGGCGACCGGGTGGCCACCTGGAACACGCTGAACGAGCCGTGGTGCTCGGCGTTCCTCGGCTACGCGCAGGGCGTGCACGCCCCCGGGCGCCGCGAGCCCGCCGCCGCGCTGGCCGCCGTCCACCACCTGCTGCTCGGGCACGGGCTGGCGGCCGCGGAGATCCGCGGCGGGCGCACCGCCGACGGGCGGCCGCACCGGGTGGGGCTCGTCCACAACCAGACGGTGCTGCGCCCGCACACCGCCAGCCCGGCCGACCTCGACGCCGTGCGGCGGATCGACGGCCTGCGCAACCGGATCTTCACCGACCCGGTGCTGCACGGGCGCTACCCGGCGGACGTGCTGGCCGACGTCGCCGGCGTCAGCGACTTCGGGTTCGTCCGCGACGGCGACCTGGCCGCCGTGTCCGCGCCGATCGACCACCTCGGCATCAACTTCTACAACCCGCAGTGGGTCTCCGGCGACGTGCGCGGCATCGATCCCGCGGTGGTGGAGGGCGACGGCGACGCCACCTACGTCGGCAGCGAGGACGTCCGGTTCGTGCTGCAGGGGCTGCCCCGCACCGCCATGGGGTGGGAGGTCGACGCCAGCGGCCTCTACGACGTCCTCATCCGGCTCGCGGCGGAGCAGCCGGGCCTGGACCTCTACGTCACCGAGAACGGCGCCGCCTACGAGGACGAGGTGGGCGTCGACGGCGCCGTGCACGACGCGGACCGGATCGGCTACCTCGACCAGCACCTGCGGGCCGTCCACCGGGCCATCGCCGACGGTGTGCCGCTGCGCGGCTACTTCGCCTGGTCGCTGCTGGACAACTTCGAGTGGGCGCTGGGCTACAGCCGGCGGTTCGGCCTGGTGCACGTCGACTACGCGACCCAGCGCCGGGTGGTCAAGGACAGCGGGCGGTGGTACGCGGGCGTGGCCCGCAGCGGGGAGCTGCCCGCGCCGCCGTCCGCGGCCGCTGCCGACCACCTCTGACCATTCCCCCGACCAAGATCGGCGGCCTCCTCGGGTGTACCACAATTGGTGGCAGCCCGAGGGCCGCCGGACCGGCGGCCGGGACGCGTGACGGGGGTGGGCTGAGGATGAATGGTCGGCGGCAGCGGCCGACACTGGAGATGGTGGCCGAACACGCGGGGGTGGGACGGGGCACCGTGTCGCGTGTCATCAACGGATCGGAGCAGGTCAGCCCCGCGACGCGGGACGCGGTCCTGAACGCGGTACGGGAGTTGGGCTACGTGCCCAACCACGCGGCCCGCACCCTGGTCACCCAGCGCACGGACACCGTGGCGCTCGTGGTGTCCGAACCCGACGAGCGGCTGTTCGAGCAGCCGTTCTTCGCCCACATCGTGCGCGGGGTCAGCGCGGTGCTGGACGAGCGGGGCCTGCAGCTCATGCTCACCATGGCGCGCTCGGCCAGCGACCACGAGCGGCTGGGCGAGTACCTCACCGGCCGGCACGTCGACGGTGTGCTGATCGTCTCGCTGCACAGCGACGACCCGCTCCCGGACCGGCTCGCCGAGGCCGGCGTGCTGTGCGTGCACGGCGGCCGTCCGCTCGGCCAGAGCCGGCACCCCCTGCACTACGTCGACATCGACAACGTGGGCGGCGCCTACGCGGCCACCCGCCATCTCGTCGCCTCCGGGCGGCGCCGGGTGGGCACGGTCGCCGGGCCGCAGGACATGGTGGCGGGCGTGGACCGGCTGCGCGGCTACCGGGACGCCCTGCGCGACGCCGGCCACCGGCTGGACCCGGAGCTGGTGGCGGTCGGCGACTTCAGCTACGAGAGCGGCGCCGAGGCCATGGGCAGGCTGCTGCGCGCGGCACCGGACGTGGACGCGGTGTTCGTCGCGTCGGATCCCATGGCGCTCGCCGCGCTGCGGGTGCTGCGCGCGGCGGGCCGCCGCGTCCCCGACGACGTGGCGGTGGTCGGCTACGACGACTCCACCCTCGCCCTGCACGCCGATCCGCCGCTCACCACGGTGCACCAGCCCACCGAGCAGATGGGACGGGAGATGACCCGGCTGCTCACCGACGCCCTGGCGGCCGGCACGGAACCCTCGGAGAACGTGGTCCTGGACGCCCACCTCGTCATCCGCGAGTCCGGCTAGGGCCGGTGGCCCGGGGCCCCGGGGGCGGCCGGCGCGTGGTGGTGGCCGTGGGAGAAGCGCGGCGCGACCTGGGCGGATCCGGCCGCTCCTGGCCACCGGTGTCCGAGATCTCCCTCTGGACGGTCGCGCGGGCGCTGTGCCAGTCTGGGCGGGCTCCAGCGAGGCGACGGGAGGAGAGCGATGCCGCGCAACTCGGAGCCGCCGCCGTGCGGGCGCTGCAAGGGGACGGGCAGGATCACCTACCAGCGCCCCAGACGCGAGACGGACGGTTCCGTCGTCTTCGTGGACAGCGTGGAGGACTGCGACACGTGCAGGGGGACCGGCAAATGCGGGTGAGGCGGACACGCGAGCGCTGCCAGCTGGAGACCTGCGAGTGGTGCGACCGTGACGACTGGTCCTGCCGGTTCTGCGACGGGTCGGGGTGGTGGCGCCCGGAGATGCCGCACCGGGACGGCAGCGGCGTGATCGACTGGATCCGGGTCGAGGAGCCGTGCCGCATGTGCGACGGAACCGGCAAGGAGCACAATCCGCTCGCCGGCGGCGGCTCGGCGCTGCCCGCGCAGGCCGGCGCCTGACGCCCGGACCGGTCCGCCGCCGGAACTCCGGCGAACATCGCGGGTTTCCCTGTCCGGAGCGCGACATGTGCGGCGCCTTCGCCGGCGACTTGTACATCTCCCGCCCGGGGACGCCGTGATCGGGGCGATAATCGACCCGCACGGTTCATCCTCGGGGAGGGGTACACACATGCGCTGGGTCACCTATCTGTCGCCCAGTGGGGGAGCGGAGCGGCCCGGTGTCGTCGATGACGGCTGCGTGTTCGGGTATCCGGGGCACGAGAGCGTGCCCGCCCTCCTGGCCGAGAACCGCGACGCGCTCGCCGACGCCTACCAACGCGCCCTCGCGGCGCCCGTCGAGATCATCGTGGAGTTCGAGACCCGGCTCTGCCCGCCGGTCCGGCCGAGCGCACCGGTCACGGTGGTCGTCGGCGCGGGGGAGCGGCGCGAGGTCGACCCGGCACTGGTGCGCGGTACCGACGACGGCGTCATGCTGCCCGCCGGGATGCCGGCGGTCTCCGCGGCGCCGGGGGTCGCCGCGGTGTTCGGCGGCGGCGGCCGGCACGCGGGGTACTGCCTGGCCTGCCTGTGGCGGACACCGGAGGGCGCGGACGTCGCCCTCACCCTGGGGCCGGCCATCGTGACCGGCGACGAGTTCGACGGATCGGACCTCGCGGTGACGGCCGCGGCCGACGGCACCGAGCTCGCAGCGGCCGTCCTCGACGGCAAGCTCGCCTGGGCCGAGGGCCTGCGCGGCGAGATCGTGGCCGCGCTGCCGGCCGGCACCCGCCCGCTGGAACCGGGGGAGGAGCTGTTCATCGACGGCGGCGTCCTCGGTGAGTACGAACTGCGGGTGGGCTCGGGCGCCTAGTTCCTGCCTGGGGCCCGGGGGGCTGGTCAGCCCGTGCTCGCGCGCCCCGGAGGCGGCGTTACGGCGCCGCGTCGAACTCCCAGTGCCACGGCTCGAAACCGCCCTGGGCCCAGGCGGGGTTGTGCCAGCCGTGGGCGGGGGCGTTCGCCATCAGCCACGCGTACTCCGGGGAGCCGTACCGCTCGACCCCGCCGCACAGGTCCACCGCGGTGCCGAGGCCGTGCGTGCTGGTCCCCGGGCGCGCGGCCATGCCCGGCTGCTTGCGCAGGAAGAGCACCACCTGCTCGTCGAGCGGCCGGTAGGAGTCGGTGACGCACATCGGCCGGCCGAAGCGCTCGCGGAACGCGCCGTCCAGCCGGATGAAGGCCGCCGCGGCGTCGGCGCGCAGCATCTCCCCCGGCTGCGGGAGCGGGCACAGCGCCGACTCCGGTATCCGGCCGTTGCGGAAACCGCGGGCCACGGCGCCGCATCCCGGGCGTGGGTCCGCGGAGGCGCTGTCCCCACCTGCCGCGTCGGCCGCGCGTTCGGCGCGCCGCAGCGCGCGTTCCCGCCGGCGCTCCAGCCCGGCGCCGTCCTCCCGCGCGGCGGCGAGCCGCGCCTCCAGCTCCGACTGCTCGCCGAGGATGCCGGCCATCGCGTCCCGCTGCTCGTCCAGAGCCCGCAGCGCCGCGTCGCGGGCCTCGGCGGCGGCGTCGGTGGCCTGCCGGCGCTCCTCGCGCGCCTCCCGCGCGCGCCGCCGCAGCGTCTCGGCGGCGACGCCCGCGGCGTCGGCCCGGAGCACCACGGCGTCCTGGCGCTCGGCCAGCAGCTGCATGTAGCCGCTGCGCTCCAGCACCTCCTGCGGGCCGGCGGGCTCCGTCCAGGCGTGCATCATGCTCAGGTCCGCGCCCTGGTAGGCCGAACGAGCGTAGTCGGCCGCGCCTCGGCGGCGCTCCCGGCGTGCGGCGGCGGCGCTCTCGGCCACGCGCTCGGCCGCGGTGAGCTCCTCCTCGGCCTCGGCCAGGCGCGCGGCCTGCGCCTGGTAGGCGAGGATGGCGTCCTCCGAGGCCGCCTGGAGGTCGTCGAGCCGGGACCGGACCTCCGCCAGCCGGGCGCGCAGGGCGCCGAGGGACTCGGCGCGGCCGGCCGCGGTACGCAGCGCGCGGTCGGTCTCCCCGGTCTCCGGGACGCCCTCCGCCCCCGCGGCCGGCGCCGCCACGCCGAGGACGGCGGCCAGGGCCAGCAGGACGGCCGTGCCCGGCGGGCCGAGCCGGCGCCGCCGGGTCGGTCGGTGGGCCACTCGGTGGCTGTGCTGCACGGACGCTCCCCCCGAGACGTGCGTAGGCGGCATCACGATCGCACATCGGTGGGGTTACTCCTGGTAACGACGTCGGCGTGTCCAAAACGTTATGAAAAACCTGGAGGCTGGCTCCCAGGGCGTGGACCTGCGGCGGGACACGGCCGGGTGCGGGGCGCCGTGAACGGCGGGGCGACGCCGGATGTGTGGTGATCTCTGCTAATAGCGCAAAACGTGAGCATCTGCGGCCACATGCCACATTGGTACGCTATCGACCTCACGTGCACTGTTTCGGTTTAATGGTGCGCGACGCCTCTCCCCCCTCATGAGGCGAGCCCAGCACCGAAATCCAGGTATCCCCTGGTACTCCTGCTTTTTCGATGACGGACAGCCCTCCCCGCCGGCGGACCGGCGGGCGCCGCGGTCCTCTGGGTCTCCTCACCGGTCCACGCGCGACCCCTCATGAGGGACCACGTCCATATGCCCGGAGGCGGTGACACGAAAGGGTGCGAGGGTCCGTGTCGACACGAGCGACGAACGGCGCAGCCGACGCCACACAAGATGGCCTGGCCGCGCAGGGCGACGCCGCGGAGGGCGCGCCACGGCGGCGCGCCCAACGATGGGCGCCGCGCAACTGGCGGGTGCGCTCGCGCCTGCTCGCGCTCATCGTCATCCCGACGGTGGCCGCGGTGCTGCTGGGCGGGCTGCGCATCACGGAGAACGTGCAGGACACGCTGACCCACGAGCGCATCGAGACGGCGGCCACGCTCGGCGAGGCCATCGTGGACCTGGCCAACGAACTGGGGCGGGAGCGGCTGCTCACGGCCGCCTACATCGCCGAGTCGCCCAACCCGGCGAACCGCTCCCAGCAGCGCCGGCTGGAGCTGGAGGAGCAGCAGCAGGTCGTCGACCAGGCGGTGAACGAGGTCCGCACCGGCGCCCTGGAACTGGGGGAACCCGGCACCGACCTCGCCGGCGACCGGCTCAGCGGCATGCTGACCGCTCTCGACGGCCTCGGGGCGATCCGCAACGAGGTGGCCGACACCCGTGTCACCGTGCTGCCGGCCGTCACGAAGTACCGGCAGCTCACCAACACGCTGATCGGCTTCAACGAGACGATCGCCGAGAACACCGGCGACACCGCGCTGCGCGAGAGCGTGCGGGCCATGACCGCGCTGAGCAAGGCGCGCGACCAGCTCTCCTACGAAGCCGCGCTCATGCTGCACTCGCTGATGCGCAACACCATGTCCGGTGGCATCCAGGAGGCCGTCGAGAGCACCCGGGCGCGCTACGAGAACGAGATCCAGAACTTCACCGCCAGCGCCACCGTCGACCAGCGCAAGATCTACGACGACATCTTCAGCGGCCTGGAGGTCAACCGCATGGCGACCATGCGGCTGCGGGTCATGATGCGCGTGGACACCGGGCAGCCGCTCACCGGCCTCACCGCCGGCGACGCCCCCGCGGACTACCTGGAGGTGGCCGGCGAGTCGCTGGACCGCATGCAGGAGGTCGAGGCCGCGCTGTCCGGCGAGGTCCGCCGGCAGGCCGCCGACCTGAAGACGGGCGCCCGCGGCGACGCGCTCGTGGACTCCGGGTTCATCCTGGCGCTGCTCGCCGCGGTCCTGGTGATGACCCTGCTGGTCGTGCGCTCGATGGTCGGGCCGCTGCGGGCACTGCGCGAGGGCGCGCTGCGCGTCGCCGAGACCGAGCTGCCGCGGGCCATCGCCCGGATGCGGGAGAGCAGCGCCGGACCGGGGGAGGTGCGGGTCGCCCCCGTCGGGGTGGACTCCTCCGACGAGATCGGCGAGGTCGCGCGCTCCTTCGACGAGGTCCACCGGGTGGCCGTCCGGCTGGCCTCCGACGAGGCCGCGCTGCGCAGCAACGTCAACGCGATGTTCGTGAACCTGTCCCGGCGCAGCCAGACCCTGGTGGAGCGGCAGCTCCGGCTGATCGACGGCCTGGAGCAGAGCGAGCAGGACTCCGACCGGCTCGGGGACCTCTTCCAGCTCGACCACCTCGCCACCCGCATGCGGCGCAACAACGAGAACCTGCTGGTCCTCTCCGGGCAGGACAACGCGCGCAAGTGGGCGCAGCCCATCCCGCTGGTCGACGTGCTGCGGGGCGCGCTCTCCGAGGTCGAGCAGTACGAGCGGGTCAACGTCCGGGCGCCGTCGCACATCTCCGTGCTCGGCCGGCCGGTCAACGACGTCATCCACCTGGTGGCCGAGCTGGTGGAGAACGCCACCTCCTTCTCCGCGCACGACACCCAGGTCTCGGTCACCGCCCGCGCGCTGGAGAGCGGCGAGGTGATGATCGAGGTCTCCGACAGCGGCATCGGCATGCCCCCGGAGGAGATCGAGGCCGCCAACGAGCGGCTGGCCAAGCCTCCGGTGATCGACGTCGCCGTCTCCCGGCGCATGGGCCTGTTCGTGGTCGGCCGCCTGGCCGCCCGGCACGGGATCCAGGTGCGGCTGCGGCCCGCCCACAACGGCGGCGTGACCGCGCTCGTCGCACTGCCGGCCGACCTGCTCATCAGCCCGGTGGACTCCGCCGCGCCGCCGGCCCTGGGCACCGGGCGCGGCGGCGTCCCCGACACCTACGCGGAGGCGACGGCGGCGTTCGCCGCCAACCCGGCTCCCTCCGACCCCGCGGACGTGTGGCAGGCGCCGGCGGCCGGCGACCGGCCGTCCTGGCAGCGCGAGACGCCCTCCGGGCTCCCCAAGCGCAACGGCCAGGCGCGCCGCGGCGAGGAGGCGCCGCCGGAGCACCCGCCGAGCGGGCAGGACCTGTGGGGCGACACCGGCTGGCTGCGGCCCCAGGACCCGGAGCCGGGCGCCCCGGCCGCACCCGCCGGGCCCCACGGCGCCGGCTTCCCGCCGCCCGCCGGCGGGCGGCCGCACGCGGGCGAGGAGCGGCACGACGCCCCCGCCGGGCCGGAGAACCGCGAGGGCTACGGCTCCACCGCCTACCTCTCCCGGCGGCACGGCAGCACGCCCGGCAACCGCACGGTGGTCCCGCCGAGCCCGGAGTCCAACAGCGAGCCGCTGCCGATATTCGACTCCATCGAGTCCAACTGGTTCCGGCGGCGGTCCGGCCGGCCGGCCGTCACCGCACCGGACACCGGCCCCCTGAACATCGTGGACGACCCGCGCCGGGCGCCGCGGGACGGCGCGGAGCGCTCCGGCGGCCGCCCGGCCGGCCTGGACGCGGCGAAGTGGTCCACTCCCGGCGGTGCCGGATCCGAGACCGAGCGCCCCCGCGCCACGGGAGCGGCGGCGGACCCGAAGTGGGACTCCGAGGCCGACCGCGGCTGGGAGGCGGCGCGCTCCGCGGCCGAGCCGCTCGCCGGCGGGCTGACCTCCGCGGGCTTGCCAAAACGCGTTCCCAAGGCAAACCTTGTTCCGGGCACGGCTCCCGTGCCGGAGAATTTCAAGCAGATCCCGGCCCGCTCGGCGGACCAGGTCCGGAACCGCTTCTCCAGTTTCCAGCAGGGGGTGCGCCAGGGCCGGAGTGAGGCCGGCGACCGACGGCCCAAGGAGAAGTAGTGCGCACCGCCAACGTGCCCGCGGACGCGGATCCGGCGTGGGGTAGCTGGATCCGCCGGATCCGCGATCCGCGCGAACCGCCCGCCGAAGATCACGGATGAGCTATGAATTAGCATCATCCGCACTTCTTGGACAATGATCCCCAATAAAGTCACTCACGATGAAATCTTGGCTTTTGGCCGGCTCCGAACCGCACGGCCATGCGAAGGCTGGGACCGACAGGAGAGCAGATGAATCAACCGGTGAATGAGCTCAACTGGCTGATCACTGACTTCGCCAACCGTGTACCCGACGTCGCGCACGCGATCGTCGTATCGGCGGACGGGCTGCCACTGGCCGCCTCGGCGGGGTTCCCCACCGACCGGGCCGACCAGCTCGCCGCGATCGCGTCGGGTCTGTCCAGCCTGACCCAGGGCGCCGCCCGGGTGTTCGAGGGCGGAGCCGTCGCGCAGACCGTGGTCGAGATGGAGCGCGGCCTGCTGCTGATCATGGCGATCAGCGACGGGTCGTGCCTGGCGGTGCTGGCCGCCGCCGAATGCGACCTCGGTCTCGTCGCCTACGAGATGACGCTGCTCGTGGACCGGGCGGGACGGGCGCTGACTCCGGCAGCGCGCACCTCGGGAATCCACTGACCCACCACCGACAGGAGGAAGTGGTGGCACCACCTCACGGTAGAGAAGCCGGGAGCGCCTCGTGGTTCGGACAGCATCCCGACGGCGCGCCCCGCGCGGTGCCGGACGGTCCGATCGGCGGTGATGTTCCACGCACAGGCCAGCAACCACCAGACCAACAACAACAGCCGGCCGCGAGCGGCGCGCCCAGTTCCCTGGTGCGCCCCTACGCGGTGACGCGAGGTCGGACCAAACCGCGCTCCCAGCTGCCCATGGAGGCGCTGATCTCCACGACCCTGACGGCGCGCAACGAGTTCGGGATGCTGACGCCCGAGTGCCAGGCGATCAGCGACCTGTGCCGGGAGTGGCGCTCCGTGGCCGAGATCTCCGCCCTGCTGCGGATCCCGCTCGGCGTCGCCCGGGTGCTCGTGGCCGACATGTCGGAGCAGGGCCTGGTCCAGATCAGAACGTCGCTCAACACCGAAGGCCGGCCCAACGCCAACCTGCTTGAAAGGGTGCTCAGTGGACTTCGCAAGCTCTAGCCCGGCCGATGAGGGCGGTGCTGTGGCGAGCGCGATGACGTCGGTCAAGATCGTCGTCGCCGGAGGCTTCGGCGTCGGCAAGACGACGTTCGTGGGTTCCGTCTCCGAGATCGTGCCGCTGACCACCGAAGCGGTCATGACCAGCGCGAGCGTGGGCGTCGACGACCTGGCGAAGACGCCGGACAAGCAGACCACCACGGTCGCGATGGACTTCGGCCGGGTCTCGCTCGACTCCGACCTCATCCTCTACCTGTTCGGCACGCCCGGCCAGCACCGCTTCTGGTTCATGTGGGACGACCTGGTCAAGGGCGCGATCGGCGCCGTGGTCCTGGTCGACACCCGCCGGCTCGCCGACTGCTTCCCGGCCATCGACTACTTCGAAGAGGCGCGGCTGCCCTTCATCGTGGCGATCAACGGCTTCGACTCCTACTACCCGCACGACGCCGCCGAGGTCCGCGACGCGCTCACGCTCAGCGAGGACATCCCCATCGTGCAGTGCGACGCGCGCGACCGCGGCTCCACGAAGGCGACGCTGATCCGGCTGGTGGAGCACGCCATCACCGTCGGCGACACCGCCTCCGCCGGCCAGCCGACCTCCACCGGAGGGCAGACCTCGTGGAGGTAGCCCCGAGCAGGCGTCGCCGATCGTCGTGAGAGGCGCACCCATGGCTCCGTCCCCATAGGTGCGCCTCCGACCGGGCCGGCCGTCAGCCGCCGCCCGGCCGGCGCCGGGTGCGGGCGGTCCCGGGGCGGACCGGCTCCACCGCCGGGGCGCGCAGGTGCTCGTAGACCACGCTGGTCTCCACGTCGGCCACCTCCGGGCGCTGGGTGAGCCGGTCGATGACGAAGCCGTACAGCGCGTCGGTGTCGGGCACGGCCACGTGCACCAGGAAGTCCTTGTTGCCCGACGTCACGAACACCCCCACCGTCTCCGGGAGCCGTGCGACCCACTCGCGGAACGCCTCGATGTTGTGCCGGGACGGCGGCCGGATCCGCACCGAGATCATCGCCTGCACGTGCCGGCCGAGGGCGTCGAGGCTCACCTCCGCGCGGTAGCCGCGCACGACCCCCCGCTCCCGGAGCGCCCGCACCCTCTCCAGCGAGGTGGAGGGCGCCACCCCCACCGCGGCCGCGAGATCGCGGTTGGTCATCCGCGCATCCTTCTGCAGTTCCCGCAGAATCGCCCGGTCGAGTTCGTCGAGGACCATCGAAACCCCTCACGTGCCGAATTTCGTTCGGCGCGGCTTTCCTCCGCCCGCATACCGAACTAGCGTTCAGCGCGATCACCGCACCGTGCGCGATCCTACGCCGGCCGTCGACGTCGATGCTTCGGCGCCGCCCGGCCCCCCCAGCGCGCCGTGCCGAGGAACGAGGAGAACACCGGATGCCCGACCAGCTGACCCGCCCCGCCCCCTTCGAGCTCGACCCGGCCGACGTCCGGCCGGACGCCTCCACCCGCGTCGCCCGGATCAAGTGGGTCATGGTCATCGACACCGCGCTCGCCCCCGGCCTCGCCGCCAACACGGCCGGCTGCCTGGCCGCGGCCGTGGGCGGCCGGGTCCCGGGCATTCTCGGCCCGGACGGCACCGACGCCACCGGGCACAGCCACCCCGGACTGCCCTGGACGGGGTGCTCCGTCCTCGGCGCCGACGCCGCCACCCTGCGCCGGATCCGGGAGAAGGCCGCCGGCAAGGACGGGCTGCTCGTCGTCGACATGCCGCGGATGGCCCAGACCAGCCGGGTGTACGAGGGGTACCTGGAGACCCTGGCCGGGGCGGACCCGGCCGAGATCGAGTACAGCGGCATCAGCGTCCTCGGCCCGCGCAACAAGGTCGACAAGATCGTGGGACGGCTGCCGCTGCTCGGCGCCGCCTGCCCCGGATCAGGCCGGGAGCCCCAGGTCGCGGGCGATGAGCATCCGCTGCACCTCCGACGTCCCCTCGCCGATCTCCAGGATCTTGGCGTCGCGGTAGAAGCGGCCCACCGGGTAGTCGTTCATGAAGCCGTACCCGCCGAAGATCTGGGTGGCGTCGCGGGCGTTGTCCATCGCCGCGTTGGAGGCCACCAGCTTGGCGATGGCGGCCTGCCGCTTGAACGGCTCGTCGGCGAGCATCCGGGACGCGGCGTCGTAGTAGGCCAGCCGGGCGGTGTGCGCGCGGGCCGCCATGTCGGCGATCTTGAACTGGATGGCCTGGTAGCCCCCGATGGTCCGGCCGAACGCCTCGCGTTCGGCCGCGTAGCGCAGCGACTCGTCCACGCAGCCCTGCGCCAGGCCGACCGCCAGCGCGGCGATCGCGATCCGGCCCTCGTCCAGGATGCGGAGGAACTGGGAGTAGCCCGCGCCGCGGCGACCGACGAGGTTGGCCTCGGGGACCCGGCAGTCGGTGAAGACGAGTTCGTTGGTGTCGGAGGCGTTCCAGCCCACCTTGGAGTACTTCTGGCCGACCGTGAAGCCCGGGGTGTCGGACGGCACCAGGATCGCCGAGATCTCGGGGCGGCCGTCCGGGCGGCGTCCGGTCACCGCCGTCACGGTGGCCAGCGCGGTGATGTCGGTGCCCGAGTTGGTGATGAAGGACTTGGTGCCGTTGACCACCCACGCGCCGTCCACGAGATCGGCCGTGGTCCGGGTGGCCGAGGCGTCGGAGCCGCCGCCCGGCTCGGTGAGGCCGAACGCGCCGAGCGCCTCGCCGGAGCACAGCCGCGGCAGCCACGTCTTCTTCTGCTCCTCGCTGCCGAACCGGTGGATCGGCATCGCGCCCAGCGAGACCCCCGCCTCCAGGGTGATCGCCACCGAGGAGTCCACCCGCGCCAACTCCTCCAGCGCCAGGCACAGGGCGAAGTAGTCGCCGCCCATCCCGCCGTACTCCTCGGGGAACGGGAGCCCGAACAGCCCCATCCGGCCCATCTTCGCCACGATCTCGTACGGGAACGCGTCCCGTTCGTAGAAGTCACCGATCACGGGCGCGACCTCGTCTCGGGCGAACTCCTCGACGGTGCGGCGCAGTTGCGCGTGCTCCGGTGCCAGTCGGTGGTCCATGACGCTCACTCCTCAGCGGTGGCGGACGCCCCCTGCGGACCGGCCGGGGTCTGCGGCGGCTCGGGGGCGATGACGGCCAGGATCATGTCCATGGCCACGGCCTGGCCCGGTCGGACCTCCAACCGGGTGACGACTCCGTCGACGGGCGCGGCGACGGCGTGCTCCATCTTCATGGCCTCGACCACGACGACTGGGGCCCCGGCGCTCACCCGGGCGCCCGGCTCGACCGGTACGGCGAGGACGGTGCCCGGCATCGGGCTGCGGAGCGTGCCGTCGCCGGCCGCCGCCGCGGCGCGGGCCGGGGCGAACGCCGGCTCCTCGGCGATCCGCCAGGCGGCGCCCGCCACACCCAGCCACAGGGTGCCCTCGGGGGCGGTCTCGTGCGGGGCGACACCCGCTCCGGCACCGCCGCGGGCCGCGCGCGCGTACCGCCGGGTGTGCCCGCCGTAGCCCACGTCCAGCGCGCGGCCGCCGGCCGCGCGGGCGGCCGTGGCCGCGACCACCGGGCCGTCGGCGACCCGCACCTCGTAGTGGTGCGGCCGGCGGGCGTCCCGCCGCACCCGCACCGTCACCGGCGCGCCGCCCGGGACGCGCAGCCGCCACGGGGTCCACGCCGGTCCGCCGACCCGCCAGCCGTCCGGGACGTCGAACCGGTCGGCGACCGGGCCGGCGGGCTCCAGCGCGAGCTGGCAGTCCAGGGCCGCCGCCGCGTACACCTCCTCGGGCACGTCACCGGAGCCGGCGAGCCGGGGGCGCAGCCGCTCGGTCAGCCCGGTGTCCAGCCGGCCGGCCGCCACCTCCGGGTCGCGCAGCAGGCCGCGCAGGAACGCGACATTGGTGGTGCAGCCGAGTAGCGCGTAGCGCCCGAGCGCGGCGTCCAGGCGGCGCAGGGCCGCCGACCGGTCCGGCGCCCACGCGATGACCTTGGCGAGCATCGGGTCGTAGGCCGAGCCGACGACGGCGCCTTCGGCCAGCCCGGAGTCGACGCGGACCTCCTCGCCCCGCGGCTCGTCCAGCAGCAGCACCGACCCGCCGGTGGGCAGGAAGTCGCGGGCCGGGTCCTCGGCGTAGACCCGCGCCTCCACGGCGTGCCCGGCGAGGCCGACATCGGCCTGGGTGAACGGCAGCGGCTCGCCCATGGCGATCCGGAGCTGGAGTTCGACGAGGTCGATCCCGCGGTGCCCGCCCACGGTGACGACGGCCTCGGTGACCGGGTGCTCGACCTGCAGCCGGGTGTTCATCTCCAGGAACGCGTAGTCGACGGCATCCGTCCACAGGGAAGGGGCCTGTGGCGGTGAGGTGAGGTCGGCGTCGGCTTCACTTGAATCATCGCCTGCGTGGCTGGGAACGCATAGCAGGGGTTCCCCCGGGACCTCCGCACCGGCGTGCCCGCCGCCGGTCCCGCCCGGTGGGGCCCCCGCGGTCCCGGAGTCCGCCGGGGCGCTCGCGACGATGAACTCCACCGTGCCCGCGCCCACGTACCCGCACGCCTTGGCCGCCGCCACCGCGGCCTCGCCCATGGCGGCGCGCTGCGCCGGGGTGAGCAGCGGCGACGGCGCCTCCTCGACGATCTTCTGGTGGCGGCGCTGCAGGCTGCACTCGCGCTCGCCCAGGTGCAGCACCGCGCCGTGCGCGTCGGCGAGCACCTGCACCTCGATGTGCCGCGGCCGCTCCACGAACCGCTCCACCAGCAGTGTGTCGGAGCCGAACGCGCCGCGCGCCTCCCGCCGCGCCGCGGCCGCGGCCTCCGGCAGCTCGGCCGGGCCGCGCACCAGCCGCATGCCCTTGCCGCCGCCGCCCGCCGACGGCTTGATCAGCAGCGGGTAGCCGACGTCGGCGGCGGCCCGCAGCAGTTCGTCGTCGGACATCGGCGCGCCGTCCCGCTCCGCGAAGCCGGGGAGCAGGGGGACGCCGGCATCGGCCACCGTGCGCTTCGCCCGGATCTTGTCGCCCATCGCCTCGATCGCCTCGGGCGGCGGGCCGATGAACACCAGGCCGGCTGCCGCGCAGTCCCGCGCGAAGGCGGCGTTCTCCGACAGGAAGCCGTAGCCCGGGTGGACCATGGTCGCGCCGGTGGCGTGGGCGGCGGCGATGACGGCCGCGCCGTCCAGGTAGCCGGAGGCGCCGCCGTCGTCGCCCACCTGGACGGCGACGTCCGCCGCCCGCACGTGGGGCGCCCCGGCGTCCGCGGCGGTGTGGATCGCGACCGAGCGCATGCCGAGGCGGCGCAGCGTGCGCATGACGCGCACCGCGATCTCGCCGCGGTTGGCCACGAGAACGGTGGTGGTGGCAGCCCCCGTGGCGTGGACGGAGGAGCTCTCCGCGGCGTGGACGGGCGAGCTCTCCGTGGCGTGAACGGACAGACTGGCCTGGTGCGGTCTCATGTCCGGCTTCGCTCTCTCCGTGGCTGGTGGGTCGGGGTCGTCGTCGCGGCGCGGTCGGTCACATCCGGAACACCCCGTAGCCGACCGGCTCCAGCGGTGCGTGCCGCGCGGCGGCCAGCGCGAGCCCGAGCACAGTACGGGTGTCGGCGGGGTCGATCACGCCGTCGTCCCAGAGCCGCGCCGTGGAGTAGTACGGGCTGCCCTGCTCCTCGTACTGGGCGCGGATGGGCGCCTTGAACTCCTCCTCGGCCTCGGCGGCCCACTCCTCGCCGCGGGCCGCCATCTGGTCGCGCCGGACCGTGGCGAGCACCGACGCCGCCTGCTCGCCGCCCATCACCGAGATGCGGGCGTTGGGCCACATCCACAGGAACCGGGGCGAGTACGCCCGGCCGCACATGCTGTAGTTCCCGGCGCCGAACGAGCCGCCGATGACCACGGTGAACTTGGGGACGCGGGCGCAGGCCACGGCGGTGACCATCTTCGCGCCGTGCTTGGCGATGCCGCCGGCCTCGTAGTCGCGGCCCACCATGAACCCGGAGATGTTCTGCAGGAAGACCAGCGGGACGCTGCGGCGGTCGCACAGCTCGATGAAGTGCGCGCCCTTCAGCGCGGACTCCGAGAAGAGGATGCCGTTGTTGGCCACGATGCCCACGGGGTGGCCGTGGACGCGCGCGAACCCGGTGACCAGGGTGGGCCCGTACTCGGCCTTGAACTCCGTGAACTCGCTGGCGTCGACGACGCGGGCGATGACCTCCCGGACGTCGTAGGGCGTGCGGGTGTCCGTGGGGACGATCCCGTAGATCTCCTCGGGGTCCAGCGCCGGCGGCCGGGCCGGCACCCGGTCCCACGCGGGCGCGGGGCGGGGGCCGAGCGTGGCCGCGATCTGCCGGACGATCCCGAGCGCGTGCGCGTCGTTCTCGGCGAGGTGGTCGGCGACCCCCGAGATCCGGGCGTGCACGTCGCCGCCGCCCAGTTCCTCGGCGCTGACCACCTCGCCCGTGGCGGCCTTCACCAGCGGTGGGCCGCCGAGGAAGATGGTGCCCTGGTCGCGGACGATCACCGCCTCGTCGCTCATCGCGGGGACGTAGGCGCCGCCGGCCGTGCAGGAGCCGAGCACCGCCGCGATCTGCGGGATGCCGAGCCGCGACATCGTGGCCTGGTTGTAGAAGATGCGGCCGAAGTGCTCGCGGTCCGGAAAGACGTCGTCCTGCATGGGCAGGAACGCGCCCCCGGAGTCGGCGAGGTAGACGCACGGCAGGCGGTTCTGCAGTGCCACCTCCTGCGCGCGCAGGTGCTTCTTCACGGTCATGGGGTAGTAGCTGCCGCCCTTGACGGTGGCGTCGTTGGCCACCACCACGACCTCGCGGCCGTCGACCCGGCCGACCCCCGTGATGATGCCGGCTGCCGGGGCGTCCTGCCCGTCGGGGCCGTACATCCCGTAGCCGGCGAGCGGGGAGAGCTCCAGGAACGGGGACCCGGGATCGAGCAGCGCGTCGACCCGGTCGCGGGGCAGCAGCTTGCCGCGCTCCACGTGCCGGATGCGGGTCTTCTCGGGACCGCCAAGCGCGGTGGTGGCGATCCGCTCGCGCAGTTCGGCGGCGAGCGCGCGGTTCGCCGCGGCGTTGGCGGCGAACGCCGCGCCTGCCGTGTCGATCGCCGAGGTGAGCACGGGTGCCCCGCTCATGGCTTCCCCTCCGTGGTGCCGCCGAGGCGGCCGTGTTAGTGGGCGCTAACATGGCAGATGTTAGTGGTCGCTAACATCGGTGTCCAGGATCACAGCGCGCGGCCGGGGCCGGCTTCCGCGCGCCGGAAGGAGGCCGGATGGCGAGCAGTCCGGCGCGGTCCCGCCGCGTGACCATCCTGCGGGCCGCGGCCGACCTGTTCGCGGCGCGCGGCTTCCACGGGGTGTCGATCGAGGACCTGGGGCGCGCGGTCGGCACCACCGGGCCCGCGCTCTACCGGCACTTCCCCGGCAAGGAGGCGCTGCTGGCCGCGATGCTGCTGGACGTCAGCGAACGCCTGGCCGCCGGCGGGCGGGCGCGCGTGGCGGCGGCGGCCGATCCCGAGAAGGCCCTGGCCGGGCTGCTGGACGGCCACATCGCCTTCGCCCTGGACGAGCCCGCGCTGATCACCGTGCACGACCGCGAGTTGGGGAACGTGCCGCCCGACGAGCGCCGCCGGATCCGCCGCCTGCAGCGCGGCTACCTGGAGCAGTGGGTCCAGGTTCTCGCCGAGCTGCACCCGGCGGCTCCGACCGCCGCGCTTCGGGCGGCCGTGCATGCGGCGTTCGGCCTGCTCAACTCCACGCCGCACATCCTCGGCGACCTCCCCCGGGAGGAGACGGCCCGGCTGCTGCACACGATGGGCCGGTCGGCCCTGCTGTCGGTGCGAGGGGCGGGCGCGGGGGCCCCGACCGACGGGAAGGGACCGGAGCACGTCGCCCCCGGCGCGGCGGGCGCCCCCGGCGCGGCGCCGCCCCCGCCGGGGTGACACGGGCCGGGGAGCCTCCCACGCCCGGCGAACTGGGCGGACGGCGATGCCGGCACCGCCGCACGGTCCGGGTCCCGCGCACGGTCGGGGAGGCCGGCCGCGTGAGCGGGATGGGCGCGGCCGGGGTTCCGGCCCTTCCTCCGGCACCTCGGCCAGAGGGCGTCTGCCAGGAGGGGCGTCCGGCCAGCTGCGGCTGGGGTGAAGCCCGGTGCGGTGGGGCCGGTGAGCCGGCCGAGGCGGCCTGGAAACGGATCGAGCCGGCGCCGCCCCGAACCGATGGCCGTGGCCGAGCGGCGGCGTGATCACCGCCGGGGGCCGACGGGACCCGGGGGCGGTCCGCGGGCGCGCCGTGGCGCGCATTCCCTGAACCGCAGGGCCCGTGGAGGGCCTGTGATGAGCGGTACCCGCGCTCAGACCGGGACGGCACCCGCTCCCGGCCGACGGACGGGATCCAGGCCAAGGGCGACGCGATCAGCGGCATCATGCGACCCTCCCCGTTGGCTCCTCGGCCGGGAACCGCGCTCCGGGCGGGGCCGGCGAGGGCGCGGAGCGGTCTGGCGCGGGGGCCGCGGGCGCGCGGTGCCGCACCGCGGGCGCGTCCCCCGGGGAGCGGCCTCGCGGTCGTGCCCGCGGATCGGCGGGGCCGCCGCATGCGGCGCCGTTCCGTGGGCACGGGACGTCAGGAGGCCGCCCCGGGTCGGCCGCCGCGGCTCCGGCCTACGCGGCGGGCCGGGGGCGGGGTCCGACAGATCCGGAACCAGACAGGAGGCAGCGCACGTGCTCGGAACGGAAGAACACGAGGTCCCCGCAGTGTCGCGGAGCACCCGCCTCGGAGCCATCGCGTGGCTGCTGGGCGCCGCCCAGTTCCTCGCCGCCCACCTCGTCGTGCAGTGGGCGTGGCCGCAGCCCTACAGCTGGTCGGCCAACAACGTCAGCGACCTCGGCGCCGTCGAGTGCGGCGACTGGGCCGGCCGCTACATCTGCTCGCCGCTGCACGGCGTCATGAACGCGTCCTTCGTACTCCAGGGGGTGGCGTTCATCGCCGGGGCGCTGCTCGTCCGGACCCTGTGGCGGCGCGGCGCTGTCGCGTCGTGGGGCGCCGGGGTGCTGCTCGCCGTGGCGGGTGCGGGCTGGATCATCGTGGGTCTGGCTCCGGCCGACGTGCAGCCGCAGGCGCACTCCGCGGGCGCGCTCCTGCTGGCCGCCGGCAACGTCGGCCTCGTCCTGGCGGGCCTCGGGGCCCGCGCGGGCGCGCTGCGGCCCACGGCCTCCACCGCCCTCGTGCTCGGACTGGTCGGGGTGGCCGCCACGGTGCTCTTCATGACCGGCATCGACCTCGGCCTGGGGCTGGGCGGCATGGAGCGCTTCTGGATCCTCCCCGCCCAGATCTGGACCGTCCTGGCGGGCGCTGTGCTGCTGCTCGCCCGCGAGGGGGTGATGGGGACGCCGGCCCGCCGCGGCCCCCGGCGGCCGCGGCGCGACGTGCGGCGCGGCGCCTGAGCGGACCGCCAGACGGGCCGGGGCACCGCGAGGTCAAGGTGTCGCCAAACCGCGCTGGCGTCCGGCGCGCCCGGCGGAGCGCGGCGGCGGGCGCGGCTACGTTTGACCCCCGGGTCGCCGGGCAACCTGTCACGAACGACGCGATCCGTCCGGTGTCGGCCGAACGGTACACGGCGGGACGCCGGGCCACCAGGAGGGAGAGTGGTTCGACGATGTCACGGCCTCGCATCGTGGTGGTCGGCCCCGGGTTCGCGGGGCTGAACGCCATACGGCGGCTGGAACGCCGGATCCCGAAGGGCGCGGCCGAACTCGTGCTGGTGGCGCCCAACGACTACATGCTCTACACGCCGCTCCTCCCGCAGGTGTCCTCCGGGCTGCTGACCCCGCAGTCGCTGGCGGTCTCGCTGCACCGGCTGCTGCGCCGCACCCGCATCGTCCCGGGGTCCGCGATCGGGGTCGACACGCAGGCCCGGGCCGTCCTCATCCGCAAGATCTCCGACGAGCTGACCTACGAGCCCTACGACCGGCTGCTGCTCGCCCCCGGCAGCCTGACGCGGGTCTTCGACATCCCGGGCCTGACCGAGTACGGGTTCGGGAACAAGAACCTCGCCGAGGCGGTGGTGCTGCGCGACCACGTCCTCGGGCAGCTGGAGCTCGCCAACGCCAGCCAGGACCCGGTGGAGCGGGAGGAGCGCTCGCGGTTCATCGTCGTGGGCGGCGGCTACACGGGGGTGGAGACGGCGGCGTCCCTGCACCGGCTGACCGAGGAGGCCGCCGACCGCTACCCCGACCTCGCCTCGGCGATCCGGTGGCACCTGGTGGACATCGCGCCGCGGCTGCTGCCCGAGCTGGGTCCCCGGCTCGGCGAGGAGGCGCTGGACCTGCTGCGGCGGCGCGGTATCGAGGTGAAGCTGGAGGTGTCGGTCCGCGAGGTCTCCGAGAACAAGGTGACGCTCACCGACGGCCGGGTACTGCCCTGCCGGACGCTCATCTGGACGGCTGGCACCTCGCCGAGCCCGCTGGTGTCGTCCCTGGGGGCGCCCACCGAGCGGGGGCGGCTGCGGGTGGGAGCGGACCTCGCGGTGCCCGACGCGCGCGAGGTCTTCGCGGTCGGCGACGCCGCGGCGATCCCGGACCTGACCAAGGACGCCGAGGAGGCGCTCTGCCCGCCCACCGCCCAGTACGCGATCCACGAGGGGCGGGCGGCGGCGGACAACATCATCAACTCCATCCTCGGCCGGCCGCTGCGGCCCTTCTCCTACACCGACAAGGGCCTGGTGGTCGACCTCAGCGGCCGGGACGCGGTGGCCCGGCCGCTCGGGGTGGACCTGGCCGGGCTGCCCGCGATGCTGGTGACCCGCGGCTACCACCTCGCTACGGTGCCCTCCGGCCCGGCGCGGGCCCGGGTGGCGGCCAACTGGGCGATCCGCTCGCTGCTGGGCGGCGAGGTCTCCCGGCTGGGGTTCATGCACGGCAAGCCGTCCACGTTCGTGGACATCGAGGCCGGCCACTACCTCGACCCCGAGCACGTGCGGGCCGAGGCGGCGCGGCTGCGGGAGCGGGCGGAGCGGCAGCGGGGCTGATCGGGGGCGGGGCCGCGCGGACGCGCCGGGAGCGGCGCGCCGCCTCGGCCCGGACGGTGGGCCGGGGGCGTCGGTCAGGAGCGGACCAGCCGGGCGATCGCGTCCGACGCCTCCCGGACCTTGAGGTCGGCCTCCTCGCCGCCGTTGGCCACCGCGTGGGCGACGCAGTGCTTCAGGTGCTCGTCGAGCAGCGCGAGGGCGAACGAGCGCAGCGCCTTGTTCACCGCGGCCGTCTGGGTGAGGATGTCGATGCAGTAGTCGTCGTCCTCCACCATCCGCTGGAGCCCGCGCACCTGCCCCTCGATGCGGCGCAGCCGGTTGATGTGCTGCTGCTTGTGGTCGTGGTAGCCGTAGGTGGCCATGCCCGCGCCCCCCTGATCCTTCTGCTCTTCGTGGTCCAACGATACCCCCTCCGGGTATATTTCCCGCTGTGCTCGGCAGGCCCGCGGCTCGTGCGCGGCCGGTGCCGGCGTGCTCCGCGAGCGGGAACGGTCGAGCGGATCCGGTGGCCGGACAGCGCGCGTTCCCTACCGAGTATCGGTGCTCCGGACGATACGTCGGAATTGTCGGCCGTCCCCGGAGCTCGGCCGGGCGCGGCCGCGGCGGGCGGACCCGCTCAGGGGCGCAGACCCAGCCGGTCGAGCTCGACCCGGGCCAGCCGCGCCGTGGCCGCCGCGTCGCCGTCCCGCCACGCCGCGGCCGGATCGGCGTGCACCCGCGCGAGCCGGCCGACCGGGACGCGGGTGAGCGCCCGCAGGGCCAGCAGCCGGTCCGCCGCGTCCCCGTCCAGGGCGCGGGCGCGCCGCACGTCGGCCGCCTGGCGCACCCAGCGCACCCGCGGCGGCAACCAGCCGACCAGCACCACCAGGCCCGGCAGCAGCGCGGTGAGCAGCGGCAGCGCCAGCGCCGCGTCGCCGGCCGCCTCCTGGAACCGCTGCCCCGCCTCGGAGAGCGTCCCGCCGGCCGCCCCGACGCTGCCGAACGGGGCGCTGAGCCCCTCGCCGACCACCGGCAGCTCCCGGACGCGCTCCGCCGCGTCTTCCATGCTGGAACTCAGCCCGCTGCCCGCGTCGGCCAGCAGTTCGCCGGGCCCCGCCAGCCGGGTGAGCGCGTCCCGGAGCGCCACCGCCGCCCACACCCACCCGGCGATCCAGGCGAGCGCGGCCGCGTCGCCGCAGATCTGCAGGAGGCGGCGCGCGGGCCGATCGGCGTAGATCTTCAACGCAGTTCTCCAAGCCGGTGCGAGGGGGAGTGGCCGCGGACGGCCACCGGCGACGGCCGGAACCTTCCCGGCGGGGGCCCCGGCCAACCGCGCCGCCGCCAACAGGGCCGTGACCTGCGGGGACGAGGCGGCCGGCCCTTGCCACCGGGCCGCGGCAGCGCCGACCATGGAGAACATGGACCGTCCGAGGAGCCACGAAGCGGAGATCATCCGGCGGATCGGGGAACTCGTCACCGAGGAGCGCGACCTCCGGGAGCAGCACGAGCACCGGCTCACCCCCGAGGAGCGCGAGCGCATGCGCGAACTGGAGACGGCGCTCAACCAGTGCTGGGACCTGCTGCGCCGCCGACGCGCCAGCGAGCGGTACGGCCGCGACTCCGGTGCCCCGGTGCGCGCCGCCGACACGCGGGGCCGCCGGTGACGTGACCGCTGCGCGCCGACCGGCGCGGGCGCCCCGCGAGCGCGGGCCCCCGGGCGCCAGGAACCGTACGGCGCGGCCCGGCGTCTCTTCCTGTGCCGCCATCCCCCGAGACTGGAAGAGGACGCATGCTAGAGGTGCTGACCGGGACCGGACTGGCCTCGGCCGCCGGGCTGAACGCCTACGTACCGTTACTGGCTGTGGGGCTGCTCGCCCGCTACACCGACGCGCTTCCGCTGTCGGCGTCGTGGCAGTGGCTGGAGCACCCGGTCGTGCTCGGGATCGTCGCGCTCCTGCTGGTCGTCGAACTCGTCGCCGACAAGATCCCGGCCGTGGACAGCGTCAACGACGTCATCCAGACCTTCGTCCGGCCGACCTCGGGCGGCATCACCTTCGGGGCCGGCGCCTCCGCCATCACCACCGACGAGATCGCGGCGGCCGGCACCGGGGACGGGTCGTGGTGGCCGGTCGTCTGCGGAATCGTGATCGCGCTCGTCTTCCACGGGCTCAAGGCGCTCGCCCGCCCGGTGCTCAACACGGTCACGGCCGGGGCCGGCGCGCCGGTGATCAGCACGGTGGAGGACGTCATCAGCACCGTGGTCTCCGTGCTGGCGATCCTGCTGCCCGTCATCATCCTCGTGGTGACCCCGCTGTCGATCGCCGCGATCGTCTGGGTGTGGCGCGCCCGCCGACGCCGGCGCCGCCGCGACGCGGCGGGCGAGGCGGCCGGCGACGCCGCCCCCGCCTAGACCGGTGACGAGGCGCCGGTGCGCGCTGGCCAGTGCCGGTCAGGGGCCGATGGCCGACTGACCGGGCGACGCGTCACGGCAGGGCCGCGGCAAGGTCCCAGACACGGATCGCGCCGTCCCCGCCCGTGCCGAGGACGACCGGGCGGCCGCGGAACTCCGCGGTCCGCAGGAGCACGGCGCCGGACCCGTGTCCGAACGGCGTACCGACCGGCGCCGCCTCGACCAGGTCCCACATCCGCACCGCCCCGTCCTCGGACGCGGTCACCGCGACCGGCCGGCCGCCGACGACGGCGGTGTCCATGGCGAGGATCGGTGCCCCGTGACCGGTGACCGCGGCGCGCAGCGCTTCGGCGCCGTCCCCGGACAGCCCCCAGACACGCACGTCCGCCCCGGCGGCCACGGCCACGATCGGCCGGTCGCCGAGGCGGGTGATCGAGACCGCGCCGACCTCCTCACCGGCGCAGTCCAGCTCCGCTACCCGCTCGCCCCGCGTCAGGTCCCACACGTCGACCCCGAGGCCGACCGCCGCGGCCAGCGCACGGCCCGCCACCGACGCGGCGGCGAGGCCGACGATGTCGGCCTCGCCGCTCGGCAGCTCCAGCGGGGCGGTGCCAGCCGACGGTGCCCACACGCGGAGTTCGCCGACGTACTGCGAGCCTGTCACGAACCGCGGCGGGGCCGCTCCCCGCACCGCGGTGACGGCCCCGAGGTAGGGGGCGTCGTAGTCCGTCCCGCGGATCAGGGCGCCGCTCTCCAGGTCCCACAGGGCCGGCCCCTGCTCGGCTCCGCCCGCCGCGAGCACCACACGGCCGCCGGCGACGACCGCGGCCACCGCGTCGATCTCGTTCTCGGCGTCGGGGTAGGCGGCGGCGAGCGGGTCCCCGGTGAAGGCGTACGCCAGGGGACGGCTGCGCCACACGTCCCGCAGCGGCTCCCACGTCCACACCGCCCCGTCGCCGTCGGCGCAGACCACCAGGGGGCCGCCAGGAGTCCCGACCGCCGCGAGGTCGAGGAGGGGAGCCGCGGAGGACCGGCTGCCGCTCCGCAGCGCGGGTCCGTCGGACATGGCGCCGCAGCCCAGCCCGGGGTGCGGCGGTGCGGGCGGGCGGCCGCCCGCCCGCACCGCGGCGACCGCTCGTCTAGAGTGCACTGCGTGGGACAGGACGCGATCGCACCTCCGAACGGCATCACGCACATCGTCTGGGACTGGAACGGGACCCTGCTCGACGACAACCACGCCAACCTCGCCGCGCTCAACCAGGTGTGCGCCGAGTTCGGGCGCGCACCCGTCGAGCTGGAGTACTGGCGTGCCGTGTTCCGCCGGCCGCTGCTCGCCTGCTACGAGGAGCTGTTCGGCCGCCCGCTCGCCGACGAGGAGTGGGCACGTCTCAACCAGACCTACGACCGCCATTACAGCTCGCTGCTGCCGTCCTGCCGGCTGGCCGACGGCGCGCTCCAGGTGCTCACGTCCTGGACGGGGCGCGGCCGCACCCAGTCGCTGCTGTCCATGGCCGCGCACCGGCACCTGGAGCCGCTCATCACCGAACGCGGCCTGACCCGGCACTTCACCCGGGTGGACGGCCGCCGCCACGACGGCGCGCACGACTCCAAGGCCGAGCACCTCGTCCAGCACCTGGAGGCGCAGGGCATCAGCCCCTCGACGGTGGCGCTGATCGGCGACATCGACGACGACGCCCGCGCCGCCCGCGAGGCCGGGGCGCACGCCGTCCTGGTCGCCACCGGCCTGATGTCGCGGGCCCGCCTGGAGGCCACCGGCCACCCGGTCGCCGACTCGGCGGCCGAGGCCGTCGCGATGCTCGGCGACTGAGCGGGGCGCACGCCCGCACGCACGCCGAAGGGCGGCGCCCCGGAGGCGCCGCCCTTCGACGGATAGGCGAGAAGCGCGCGGACGTGTGCTAGGCGAGCTTCACCTGACGCGCGTCGGCGAAGCGGCGCTGCACGTCGGCCCAGTTCACGACGTTCCAGAACGCCTTGACGTAGTCGGCCTTCACGTTCTTGTACTGCAGGTAGAACGCGTGCTCCCACATGTCGAGCAGCAGCAGCGGGTAGGAGCCGGCGGCCAGGTTGCCCTGGTGGTCGTAGAGCTGCTCGATGATCAGCTTCTGCCCCAGGATGTCCCACGCCAGGATCGCCCACCCAGAGCCCTGGATGCCGGTGGCGGCCGCGTTGAAGTGCGCGCGGAAGGCGTCGAAGGACCCGAACGCGTCGCTGATCGCCGCGGCGAGCTCGCCCTCGGGCTTGTCGCCGCCGTCCGGCGACAGGTTCGGCCAGAAGACCGAGTGGTTGACGTGCCCGGCCAGGTTGAACGCGAGGTTCTTCTGCAGCAGGTTGACCGTGCCCAGGCTCTCCTTGGCGCGGGCCTCCGCGAGCTGCTCCAGCGCGTCGTTCGCACCCTTGACGTAGGTCGCGTGGTGCTTGTCGTGGTGGAGCTCCATGATCTGCCCGGAGATCCACGGCTCCAGCGCGCTGTAGTCGTAGGGCAGGTCGGGCAGCGAATATGGCGCGGACATCTACGCACCTTCCTGTGAACAAGTCATCTGCAATAAAATCGCGAGTCTCTCGCGGGTAAAAAGTTATCAGCCGGGCCGGCCGCCGACCGGTGTTGCCCTTGCGACAGGCCCGATCGGGAATAACCCGGTGCCCGCCGCCCTACCCGGCCACCGGCCGGTCATGCAAACGCGCGTCATGCGCGAGGGGAGCGCCGGGGGCGGCCAGGGCCAGATCCAGCGCCCGCTCCACGTGCAGCCGGGTGGAGTCGAACACCGGCACCGCGACATCGTCCGGGCCGATGAGCAGGGTGATCTCCGTGCATCCGAGGACCACGCCCGCGGCGCCGCGCGCGGCGAGGTCGCCGACGACGCGGACGAACTCCCGCCGCGACTCGTCCCGGACCCGCCCCAGGGTGAGTTCCTGGTAGATGACCTCGTGCACGAGGGTGCGGTCCGCTTCACCGGGGACGAGGACCTCGACGCCGTGCTCCCGCATCCGGGCGCGGTAGAACTCGCCCTCCATGGTGAAGCGGGTCCCCAGGAGCCCGACGGTCCGCGCTCCGGCGGCGCGGATCCGCTCGGCGGTGGCGTCCACGATGTCCACGAACGGGATCCGCACCGCCGCCGTGACGTGGTCCGCGACGCGGTGCATGGTGTTGGTGCACAGCACCACCAGGTCGGCTCCGGCGCGCTCCAGGCTGGAGGCGGCCTCGGCGAGCCGCCGCCCGGCGCCGGGCCAGTCCCCGGCCCGCTGCATGGCCTCGATCTCGGCGAAGTCCACCGTCACCATGACGCTCGGCGCGCAGTGGTGCCCGCCCAGCCGCTCGCGGGTCAGCTCGTTGAGCAGCCGGTAGTACTCCGCCGAGGACTCCCAGCTCATCCCGCCGATCAGTCCGATCGTCCGCATCGCTTCCTCCGTCCGTCGCAGACCTGCCGCCGGGGCGCCGCCGACCGCACCCGAGGACGCCCGGACGCGGCCGCGCGGTCCCGCGGCGGGGGAGCGGGGGCTACCGCTATCCGGCGCTCCTGCCCTTGCCCCCGCTCGTTCGCTTCGGGTGGAAGTCGGGGCCCAGGTCGTTCCTATTCTTGTACGCGCGGGTGGCCGCTGCCGCCTTGCCGGAGGCCGCACGACGCGTCTCGGGGTCCTCCGACTTGCTGTCCCGGGCGGCCTCCGCCATGGCCAGAGTCTCTGAAAGCGAAGGAGCGCCGGAGTCGAGGTCGTGGTCCAGCCCGCGGAGAAACGATACGAGCTCGCTGAGTTTGGCCGAATCGGAGTCCTGTCCGCTCATCTTGCTCCCTTTCGTTGATAAGCCACGAGTGGGGCAACACTAGCGAGACACCGCATCTCCCGGCGATCCCGGACAGCGCCGAGTACCGGCGGGCCGGCGCCAGCCGCCGCGACCCGGCCCTGCGCCATGCGCTCGCTCTTCGGCGAGACCCCCACCGGACGGCCGCGTGCTGGCCCCGTCCATGCCGAGGTCCACCAGCGGCTCCAGCAGCCGCGCGACCGCCGGGTCGTCCAGGCGCTCGAACGCCTCGTCGAGCAGCACGCGCCGGAGCGGGCCCTCGATCGTGGACTCGTCCGCCCGCAGGATGTCGTAGAACGCCGCGCTGGCCGCGAACAGCGGCACATAGGAGACCAGCCGGGTCTCACCCGAGGACAGCTGGCGGCCCCGGCGGTTGCGGGGTGTTCGCGCTGGCCGAGAGCAGGCGGGACGGGGGAGGCCGCGCCTGGCGGCCCGCGGCCCGGTCGGTGCCGCGGGGCCGGAGCGCGCCTGCGCGCCTGCCGGTACCGGCAGGCGCTGTCAGGGCACGGCCGGCAAGCGCGGTCAGGGCACGGCGAGCGTCAGTGTCTCGGCGACCAGGGCCGGGCGCCCGCCGTCCTCGATCTCCACCTCGTGCCGCATGGTGAGCAGGACGCCCTTGGCCGACTCCGCCGCCTCCACCAGCTCGATGCCGTCGCGTACCCGCGACCCCACCGCCACCGGGGCGAGGAACCGCACCCGGTTGAGGCCGTAGTTGACCAGCAGCCGCGGCCGCTCCTCAAGCGTGTACACCTCGGCGGCGAGGGCCGGCAGCAGCGACAGGGACAGGAAGCCGTGGGCGATCGTGGTACCGAACGGGCCGTCGGCGGCGCGTCGCGGGTCGACGTGGATCCACTGCCGGTCGTCCGTCGCCTCGGCGAACGCGTCGATCCGGTCCTGGGTGATGACGTGCCAGTCGCTGTGTCCGAGGTGCTCTCCCCGGGCGGCGGCGAGGGCCGCCGCGTCGGCGAACTTCCGCATGCTTCTCCTTGGGTCGCAATCGGCCGTTGTGGGGTCCAGCCCGAGCGGCTGCGGAGCGGGGAGGCTGTCCGAGCGGCTGCGGAGCGGGGAGGCTGTCCGAGCGGCTGCGGAGCGGGGAGGCTGTCCGAGCGGCTGCGGAGCGGGAGGCCGGCCGGAGCCGACGGGGGCCGGACCCGTCCCGTACCGACTGTTTGGTCTGCGTGGGCGGGTGCACGGCTCCGTCGGTGAATTCGGTCGGACCACGTCGGGGATCAGCCCTGGGCGAGCTGCTGGAGGCGCTGCGGTGACAGGCCCAGGTAGTGCGAGATGTCGGTGGGGGTGAGGCCGGCGTCGGCCAGCCCGTAGACGGCCTCCCGCGCCTTCGCCGCCGCACCCCGCATGGCCTCGTCGGCGTCGTGCACCGCGCGGCGGGTCTCCAGGACCAGCTGGTCCAGGTCGTCGCTCACTCTCGGCAGCAGTTCGATGTGGACGTTCTGCTCCTCCACCTCCACCTGGGCGGAGATGTACTCGCGGGCTCGGGACTCCGCGTCGCTCAGTGAGGGCGACCAGGTCACCCCGACGTCCTTGACCCGCAGCTCCCACCCGTTCTCCCACTTGCGGGCGTGAACCTCGTACAACGCCACCGCTACCCTCCCTGCCGCGTCGTCGGGAGCACTGATCATCCCCGAAAGCCCGCGCGGGCGGCAAGACCACGCGGGCGTACGGGGAGTTATCGGTGGAAAACGGAGCGCCGCCGCGCTATTTCACCGGTGTCATCTCCGCCGTGAGCCGCTCGAAGACCACTCGGCCGGAGTAGGAGGCCGACGCGCGGTCCTCCACGAGGTACAGCCGGTCCACGGCGACCGGCTGCGCCGTGCCCTCGGGAACCGGGATCTCCGCACTGCGCCGGCCCCGCCAGTCCACCGCCGGGCCGTAGGCGGTGCGCCGCTGGCCCGTGCCGTCGACCAGCCGGACGGCGATCCGCGCGCCGTTGGCGTCGCCGCGGAGCCGGAGCCGCAGCGCTCGGGTGTGCCCGTCGACCGTGAGCGGAGCGGGCGGCACCGCGTACGCGGCGCGGGTGCCGGCGGAGCCGGTGAAGTCGTAGCGCAGTGCCAGCCCGGAGTCGCGGCCGGGGGCGACGTCGGCCGTGGCGCGGGTGGCCTCGGCGGACCAGCGGGCCGGGTCGTCGAACGTGGTGACGGTCTGCTCGGTGCTGCCGATTCCCACCGGGACGGAGACGTGCCGGTCCCCGACCGCGATCCTGATCTCGCCGGTCCCGCTCTTCGCCACCGGCCGGACCTCGAACGTGCCGTCCCCGCGAGGCGCGACGGCGACCAGGCCGGAGTCGGCGCGCACGGTGGCGTCGAGCGGCTCGATGGGCGCCCGGGTGCCGTCGGGTGCGGTCCCGATCAGGCCGAACGTCGCCGACCCGCCCGCCTCGGGGAACGCGATGCTCGGCACGGTGGCCTCGACCCGGTCGGGCGGCGGGAGCACCTCCAACTCGACCTCGCCGGTCGCGGAGCCGGCGGTGGCGGTCACCGTCGCGGTGCTCCTGCCGCGGCTCTCAGGGGCGGTGAACCGGCCCTCTGCGACGCGCCCGCTGGTCGCGCTCCATGTGACGCTCTCCGGGGAGAACCGCGTGCGGACCGGCCCGTAGGCGTCGTCGTGGGCCGTGGCCAGCAGCGACCGGGTCAGCCCGGCGAAGACCCGGTGCGGATCGGCGTGCGGCACGGAAGCGGGCCCCGGCGCCGGCCGCGTGTCCGGCTTCGGCCGCACCCAGAGGCCGTGCGGCCGGCCGCCACCCTCCGGGGCGTAGACGGCCAGGCCGTTCGGCACCGCGCGTTCGTCCTCACCGGTACGGTTCCACAGTTCGAGGCCGCTCCCTCCGGGCGGGCGGGCGAGCAGTGCGGACGACCCGCCACCGTCGAGCTCCAGGGCGTGCACGGCCCCTGCCGCCTTCAGGCGTTCCGCCATCTCCCGCAGGGTCGCCCCGCGGCTGCCGGCGTGCCGGCCGTCCGCCACGAGGATCGTCATGTCGGTGCCGTCCGCCGAGAACCCGATCGCGGTGCGGGGCTGCCGGGCGGAGTCGTCCACATCGAGGATCCGGCCGCCCCGCAGCAGCACGTTGCGGCCCCCGATGGCGGTGTGCGGCTCCCGGCCGTCCGCCGTCAGGGAGCGGCGCACCGTGACGCGGTCCCCCTCGGCGAGCCGGGCCAGGCGGTCGGCGCCGGCCTCCCGGCCCAGCAGCACGGTCTCGCCCGCCGCGACCGGCCGGGGCCGGACGCGCGGGCGGACCTCGCGCACGACTCCCCGGGACAGCACCACCTCGGTGACGCGCTCCGCGCCGGCGACCGCGGACCCGCGCGGGTGGCCGCCCCAGCGGGCGGTGAAGAGGCCGACCCCGTCCCGCGGTATCTCATGGCTGTTCATGCGGTCGATCCGCAGGCTCCCGTCGGGGAGTTCGGCGGTTCCTTCGAACAGCAGCTCCTCCACCCTGCCGAGTCCCGCGGCGGAGATGGTGGCGGCGGAGCGGTGCGTCCCGGTCGCGGACTTCACCGCCTCGCCGTCCTGTACGGCGGCGCCGAGCGGTGCCAGCGAGTTGCCGGCGTCGAAGAAGTCGCCGTTGACCGCCGCCACCGCCCCGGTCCGGGCCGCGTGCTCGCTCAGCCGCGCCGCCGAGGCGACCTTCCCGGCGTCGACGTAGCCGACGCGCGCGCCATGGGCGAGGTCCACGCTGAGCGCGTTGAGCCGCAGCGGGCCGCCGTCACCCGTGGTCTCGGTCGTGGTGAGCGTGACACCGGGCGCCACGGGGAGCGAGCGCCGCGACTCCACCTCGGCTGCGGCGGGCGGCAGGCCGCACAGCGCCACCAGCAGCGGCGGGACGGCGATCAGGGCGGCGGTACGTCGGGACAGCACGGTCGACCCTCCGGAGAGCGGACACGGCGAGGAGCGCGGGAAGGGGGTGGGCGGTCGCCCAACCATCATTACGCAGAGTGATCGTAGCTGCTTGGGTGGTGATTTCCGTGCCGTCGCGACCGCGTCGCCGAGAACGGCGCCGCGGAGACCGCGCGGACGCGCGGTCGGCCGTGCGGGGCGGAGCACCCGGGGAGCCGGTACGGCTGGTCACCGCGCGAACGCGGGCCCCGACGGAGAGAGGGCGTCCGGGCAGGGCGCGGTCCCGACGTCCGTGCGGGTGTCGGCCGCCCTCCGGCGCCCCGGAGGCATGCCGGGTTTGGCCGGGGGTGCGGCGGGGGCGTCGATGGGGAGGCGCAAGCTCCGTCGGCGGTCGCCGAGAGGTCGGGCTGAAATCGCCGGGTGTGTCCCCAGGGCTCACGAGCGCTCGGCGGGTCCGCGCCGGGCGCCATGCCGGCAGCGGCTCCGGTGTGTGCGGCCAGGACCGCAATCCCTCCGCGCCCGCGCGGTCCGGTGCGGCTGCCGGAACGTCCCCTCCGCGTGCTGGTCGGGGGCGTGCGGACCGAGCGGCGGCGCACGGTGGTGGGCCGGGCTCCCGCCGACCGCGTCCCCCGGGAGGTCAGTCCTCGGCGGACAGGCGGGTCGAGCGCACCGCCAGGGCGCGGACCGCCCGCTCGTCGACGGTGTGGCCCAGGCCCGGCTGGGTGAGCGGGACGGGGATGACACCGTCGTCCGAGCGCACCGGCGGGCTGACGACATCGCGGGTGAACCAGCCGCCGGCGCCGGAGGTCTCGCTGGGCAGGGTCACCCCGGGCAAGGACGCGAGCGCGACGTGCGCGGCGCGGCCGATGCCGGTCTCCTGGTCGGCGCCGCACCAGACCTGCCAGCCGGCGTCGACCGCGCGGTCGTGGGCGCGGCGGGCCGGGGTCAGGCCGCCCATGCGCGCCGGGCGCAGGTTGAGGGCGCCGGCGGCCTCCAGCCGGATGGCCTCGTCGAGCGTCTCCAGCGAGTCGATGGAGGAGTCGAGGGCGACGGGGGTACGGAGGTCGCGGCGGAGGCGGGCGTGCGCGGCGAGGTCGCCGGCCGGGAACGGCTGCTCGATGGCGAGCAGGCCGTACTCGTCCAGCGCGTGCAGGGCGGCGAGGTGCTCGGGGTCCTCGGTGTAGCGTCCGCTGCCGGTCACCTGGAGCACCAGGAAGGGATACGCCGCCTGGACGGCGCGCACCGCCTCGACGTCCCACCCCGGCTCGATCTCCAGCCGGATCCGGCGGAAACCGCTGCCGACCTGCCGGTTGACCTCGTAGACGAGCGACTCCAGCGAGGGCTGCCGGGTGACCGTGACACCGGCTGTGACGGCGGTGCGGGAACCCCCGAGGGCGTGCGACAGCGGGGTGCCGCGCTGCCGGCTCCACAGGTCCCAGCAGGCGATGTCCAGCCCCGACTCCACCGCCGGATCGGCGGGGAGGTCCTCCCAGGCGGCCGCGACATCGGTGGGCCGCTGCCAGGCGTGCCGCAGCAGCGCGGGCGCGAAGTCCCGCACCAGCGACCGCCAGCGCTCGGAGTCGGCCACGGGGACCTCGCCCCAGCCGCTGGCCCCCGAGGGGTCGCAGACCCGGACCAGGATCCGCTCGGCGAAGCGCGGCCGCCCGCCGTCCGGCCGGTGCCGCGGCTTGGGGTGGACCAGCGGCAGCCGCACCCGGGTGACGTCGACGGTCGCGACGCGGGTGAGAGTGGCCGGCTCCGTGCGTGACACGCGGTTCCGCCTCCAGAGGGCCGGGAACAGGACCGAAGGGCGCGGGGTGCCCTTCCCTTCGACGGTATCCCCTCTCACCCGGCGCAACCAGCTGATCGGTCGGGGTTGTGGGAAAACCCGCTTACCGGTGAGTCACCTTCCGCTGCGGGGGGCGGGGTGCCCCGCCCGCGCGCCCCGCCCGGCCGAGGCTTCGGAACCGGAGAACGCGGCGGCCTCCAGCCACACGCCCAGCGGCCCCGGAGGGAGGGCACGCTGCTACCGGCGGCCAGGCTTCACATTCCGCAGGACGGCCGCCATACGGTGCCGCGCCCCTTCCCGGCCCCGGGACGGCGGCGGTGACCGCTCTCGACGGCGGCAACCGCCACACCGTCATCCTCCGTACCGGCCCCGACGGCCCGTACCGCTACCCCGGGTGGCAGCAGCTCCGCCGCGGAGACGACCCGGACCATGACCGGGCGTACCCGGAGGTGGCGGAAAGGCCGGCGCACGCCGTATCGCCAACGGGCTGGCGGTCCTGGAGCCCGAGCCGCCGAGCTGGGGAACAGGACGGCCGGCCGTGCCGGGGCGGAGGGGCTCCCGGAGCGGCCGCGCCGTCGGCGCGGCCACCCGACCCCACCCGAGCTCACCCGACCCCGGCCGACCCCGGCCGGACCGGCCAGCACGCCGCGGGCCGAACGCCGGCCGCCGACACCGTCACACCCGGCCCAGGACCTCCGCCACCGGCTGGGACTTCAGGTCGTGCGCCTCGGCCACCGCCTCGTTGGTCAGTTCGCCGCCGAACGTGTTCAGGCCCAGGGCCAGCGCCGGGTCGTCCGCCAGTGCCCGCTGCCAGCCCTTGTTCGCGAGGGCGACGGCGTAGGGCAGCGTGTCCTTGGTCAGGGCGTGGGTGGAGGTGTTGGGCACCGCGCCGGGCATGTTCGCGACGCAGTAGAAGACGGTGTCGTGGACCGCGAACGTGGGGTCGGCGTGCGTGGTGGGCCGGGTGTCGGCGAAGCAGCCGCCCTGGTCCACCGCGATGTCGACGAGGACCGCGCCGGGCTTCATCCGGGACACCAGGGCGTTGTCGACGAGCTTCGGGGCCCGTGCGCCCGGAATGAGCACGGCGCCGATGACCAGGTCGGCGCCCAGCACCGCCTGCTCGATCTCGAAGGCGTTGGAGGCCACCGTGCGGATCCGGCCCTGGTAGATGGCGTCGGCGTGCCGCAGCTTGTTGATGTTGAGGTCGAGCAGCGTCACCTCGGCGCCCATACCCACCGCGATCTGGGTGGCGTTCATGCCCGAGACTCCGGCGCCGAGCACCGCCACCCGTGCCGGGCGCACCCCGGGCACACCGCCCATGAGCACGCCGCGCCCGCCGCTGGGGCGCTGCAGCGTGGCGGCGCCGACCTGCGGCGCCAGCCGGCCGGCGACCTCCGACATCGGCGCGAGCAGCGGCAGCGAGCCGTCCGGCAGCTGCACCGTCTCGTAGGCGATGCCGGTGACCTTGCGGTTCAGCAGCGCGTCGGTGCACGAGCGGGAGGCGGCGAGGTGCAGGTAGGTGAAGAGCGTCTGCCCGTCCCGCATCCGGTGGTACTCCTCGGGGACCGGCTCCTTGACCTTGAGGATGAGCTCGCCTTCGGCCCACACGTCGTCCGCGGCGGCGAGCGTGCGGGCGCCCGCGGCGGTGTACTCCTCGTCGGGGATGGAGGAGCCGAGGCCGGCACCGGCCTCGATGACGACCTCGTGGCCGTGGGAGACGAGCTCGTGGACGCCGGCCGGCGTGATGGCCACCCGGTACTCGTGGTTCTTGATCTCGCGGGGCACACCGACGCGCACGGTCTTCCTCCTCTGTCAGGTACCCCTCCACTCTGACTCAGGAGTACGGGGAGTGTCATCAGCATCGTGCGTGAGAACGCGGAGTGTTCCTGACAACGTGTAAGCAGCCCCGGTGGCGCACCTCACGACCGGCCCGGGAGCAGGGCGCCGCCGCCCGGGCCGGCCGCCGTACCGTTCGCCAGCCTTCCCGGCGCGGTCTCCTGGCCGGACACCCAGGTGGCGAGCACCCTGCCGGCCAGCCGGCGGCCGGTGTAGGGCCCGCCGCCAGGCGGCACCTGCTGCTCGGCGTCCGGGTCGAAGGCCACCAGGTCGGCGTCCCGGCCCACGGCGATCGCCCCCTTGGCGGAGAGCCCGACCAGCGCGGCGGGCCGCTCGGCGGTCCACCGGCTCAGGTCGGCCAGGCCCAGGGCGCGCCGCCGCGCGGCCGTCCACAGGGCCGGGAGCAGCCAGCGGACGGCCGCCACCCCGGTGCCGGGCCGGTGGCCCGAACCCACCGAGGCCACCGTGTCGCCGTCGCCCGCGTCGTCGAGCAGCGCGCGCCACAGCGCGGCGCGGTTGGCGTCGGAGCGCAGCGGCGGCCGGCAGCGGTAGTCGGGGTCGTCGTCCGGTGCCGCCTCCGCGGGCAGGCACAGGTAGTGCGGCGAGGTCTGCGCGCTGACGCGGACTCCGACGGAACGGGCGGCGGCCAGCATGGCGGCGCACTCGGCCGCGGCGAACGGCGCCACGTGGGCCCGGCCGCCGGTCAGCCGGGCCGCGGCGATGACGCGCTCCAGCCCGCGGCGCTCCGCGCGCGGCGGCCGCGCGGCGAGCAGGGCGCCGTTCCCGGGCCCGCGCGGCTCCGCCAGCTCCGCGGCGTCCTCGGTGTGCACGACCAGCAGGGCGTCCATGGCCGCGAGCTCGCCCAAGACCTTGCGCAGCTGGCCGTCGCCCATGGCGGCGACGTCCGGCGCACCGCCGTCGGACAGCGAGCAGTGGAAGCCGACGACGCCGGCCGCCCGCAGGTCGGCGAGATCGGCGGGTGTGCTGCGCGCGGTCATCCCGCCCAGGAACGCCACGTGCGTCCCGCGTTCCTCGGCCGCGACGGCGCGCAGGTGCGCCTCCAGGGCCCCGGCGCAGGTGATCGGGGGAGAGGCCGGCGCGGGGGTGACCACGATCGTCGTCACGCCGCCGGCGGCCGCGGCGGCGGTCGTCTCGGCGTACCCCTCGGCGAGCGGCTGCCCGGGGCGCTGCACGGCCACGTCGATGTCGACGCAGCCCGGAAGCAGGGCGGCCGCGCCGAGGTCGGTCTCCCGCCGGGCCGGAAGCTCGGCATGGCGGTCGGCCACGACGGATATCCGTCCGCAGCGGACGCCGACCGCCGCCGGGATGACACCGTCGGGCGTGACCACCCGATCGGAGCGGATGACGAGATCGAAATGTCGCACCTGGCCCCCTTCGCGGTGGCACCGGCCGTGGGGGAACCAGGTCACCGCGGAGCGGTCGGCACTCCGTCGGTCCGTTTCCAGCAGGCGAACTCTCGGGAAATGCCTGGTTCGATCGTGCGGCTGTCCAGCGTCCGGGGCACCGCCGTCGCTATTGTCGTCAGCATCCCCGCCCGAGGGCGGGCACCGTTCTTATTCTCCTCAGCCGCTCTTCGGTTCGCGGGTTTTTCGCGGGATACCCGGCCGGCGATGCCCATCGCCCTGCCGCCACCGCGTGCGGCCGGACAACCTGATACTCGTGGAGGTTCACGACATGCGGATGCCGAGCCCCCGCCTGTGGATTCCCCCCGCCGCGGCCGGGGCGGCCGGCGTCGCGGTCCTCGCGGTGCTCACCGCCACCGGGGCCGTCGAGTGGGTGGCCGCCGTCCAGCTCCTCGTGCTGTGGGGCCTGGCGCTGGCCGTCGGCCTGCTGCTGCTCGTCGTGCGGCGCGTCAGCCGCAACGTCGACCGGCTCGGCCGCCGGCTGGAGCACTACCACAAGTCGGCGGCCAGCGAGGGCGGTATCGCGCAGCGGCTGGAGTCCATGAACCGGATGCTGCGCCTGGTCCGCGACAACGACGTGCCCTCCCTGCACGCCGACGCCCGCAAGCTGGGTGCCCGGCTGGTCGAGGAGCAGCGCGGCCGGTTCGACCGCCTCACCGCGCACGTCACCGACCAGGGCCGCCGCGACTACCAGCAGCAGGTCGCCGAGCGCGAGCTGCGCGACTTCGTGGACCCGGACCGCTTCATGCCGGCGCTGCGGGGCTGGGCGGCCTCGCCGGACGTGCTGTGCCTGCTGGTCGAGAAGATCCGGGAACGCCGGCCGGGCCTGGTGGTCGAGTGCGGCAGCGGGGCGTCGAGCGTCTGGCTCGGGCACGCACTGCGCCGCGTGGGCGAGGGCCGGCTGGTCGCCTTGGAGCACGACGAGCGCTACGCCGAACTCTCCCGCGACCTCGTGGCCGCGCACGGCCTGGCCGACCTGGTGGAGGTCCGCTACGCGCCGCTGCGCCCCTGGCCGCCGGCCCGCGACGACGCGCAGGCCGCCGACGAGCGGGAGCGGCAGCCCTGGTACGACCTGGACGCGATCGCCGACCTCACCGGCATCGACCTTCTCTTCGTGGACGGCCCGCCCGGCGGCACCGCCCCGCTGGCCCGCTACCCCGCCGGCCCGGTCCTGCTGCCGCGCTGCTCACCGCGCGCCGTCGTACTCCTGGACGACACGATCCGAAAGGCCGAGCAGGAAACGAGTGACCGCTGGCTGGCCGACCACCCGGAGTTCGAGCGCGTGACCGTCGCGACCGAGAAGGGCACGCACATCCTCACGCGCAAGTGAGCCGGCCGGAGAGGCGGCCGGCCGGGGGCTGTCCCGGCCGGCCGCCTTCGCGGTCTCGGAGCGGCCGGGTATGTCGTCCCCGCGGGCGCGCCCTGACGGAGGAACGACGGAGGAACAACGCCCTACCGCTGTGCCACCGCCGCTCCGGGGCGGCGCAGGGGCTGTGACGGGGAGTCGACCCAGAGCACCTGGTCGCCTTCGGGGGTGACGGTGAGCCCGAGCCGGTCGCGCCCGGGGCGGCCCGCCCGCTGCCAGGCCGACCAGGCCGCGCCGATCTCGGTCCACAGATCCCGGGGGCCGCGTACCTTGGCCTCCCAGGCGTCCTCGGCGGGCGAGTACTCGCCCAGCGCCCACGATCCCGTCCCCGTGCCGCGGTCGAAGACGTACACGGATGCTTCGCCGGAGTCGTCGGCCGCTTCGTAGGACGCGAAATCCACGCCCGGCACGAGGTGTCCCACCACCAGCCGCCATCCCTCGTCGCGGTGGGCGATCCACCGGGGGTTCGTCCTGGTGCGCCTCGCCACCGCGGTCGGATCGTCTTCGTTCACGTACTCGCGCCATTCGCCGAAGGGCGACCGGGAGCGTTGCGACCGCAGCATCATGAAGTCGGCGTTACCCACGAACCGCCCGGACGCGCTGCCGTCATGGGCCCGCACCAGCCGCAGCAGGACGCCCGGCGCGAACCACGTCGACCACGGGGTGACGATCACCCCGCCGGGACGGACCTGCTCGATCCACGCGGCGGGGACGTCATGGGCGGCGACGGTGGCCAGCAACCGGTCATAGGGAGCGTCCTCCGGCACACCGCGGACGCCGTCGCCGACCACCAGGCGCGGCCGGTAGCCCAGCTCGGCGAGGGCTGTGCGAGCACCCTCGGCCACCACCGGGTCGACCTCGATGGAGATGACGTGCTCGGCGCCGAGCCGCTCGCACAGCAGCGCCGTGTTGTAGCCGGTGCCGGTGCCGATCTCCAGTACCCGGAGCCCGGCGTCGGCGTCGAGTGCCTGGAGCATCGCCACCACCAGGGAGGGTTGGGAGATGCTGGAGGTGGCCAGCCGGCCCCACCCGTTCCCACCGGCGGGCGCGCCGTCGTCGACCTGGGTGATGAGGGACCAGTCGGCATCCGCCCACGTCGCGTACTCGGGATCATCGCGGGTGACGGGGCGGTACCAGCCCGGCCGGTCACGCGACGACACCCACACGGTGTCGGGAACGAACAGCGCCCGCGGCACCGTGAGGAGCGCGCGGTGCCAGGCCGGATCGGTGACGGCGCCGAACGAGGTGAGCGCCTCGGCGAGCCGTGCCCCGGGGTTAGGCATCCTCACCTGCCGGGATTCTGGCCATCGCCGCCCTGGGAGGGGAAGCCCTCCGAACCGTGGGCGTTGGGCTTGCTTCCGTCGCTACCGGCGCTGCCCCCCGATCCGCTGTCGCGGGGCTTGTCCTGGTTCTCATGACGACCCATCTTGCTGCTCCCGGTGCCGGGGGACGAGACGGCATGATCGTAATCGTATGGTCGCGGAGCGTCACCAGTGTGGCCGGTAGTGGTCACGCGGCAGGTCGAGGGCATGATCGCTGTCGTCGGCGACCTCGGAGCGCTCACGTCTCGACCGCCGGCCGCCCGAGCCGGCCGGGGGGCAGGGGGAGGCGCCACCCCTTCGTCCGGCCGGGGGCCCCGCACGCATCACCGCGTCGAAGGGTGCGCAGAGGCGTAGTCTCCTCGTGGATCGGCGGAGCGGATCCGGGCGCCTGACGCGGAGGGTCGACGCGCCGGTCGCCCGCGCGGGGAGGTAAGTCCGACACGTTGTAGTAGTTCGTCTACTCTGGACCGAGGTGGTGTCCGCGCTGGACATACTGGGCCTGCTGTTCGGTGACGCGGCCGCCGAGATCGTTCCCTGGCTGTGGGGCGGACTCGGGATGCTGGTCGGCGCGGGGGCCGCCCTGGCGGTCATCCGACGCCAACGCAGACGGCAGTAACCACGACCACACTGGAGCGGCACGCGTGGCTTCCCCCGTTACTCGCGAGAGCGACCCCCGGCGGCAGGGAGGTGCGGGCGCCGTCGTCCAGACCGCGGTCGTGTCCGCGGCCGTCTGCCTCATCGCGCTGATCATCGCCCTGATGGCCGGGGGCGCGGTGACCGCCCAGGTCATCCCGGGCCTGCCCGACGCCGGGATGCTGACGCGGTGGGGGCTTCCCGTCGCCAAGACCGCACTGGACGTCTTCGCGGCGCTCACCCTCGGCGCGCTCCTGCTCTCGGCGGTACTGCTGCCCTCGGACCGCGGCCGGCTCGGCGACCAGGCGCAGGCGTACGTGCGCGCGGCCTCGTGGCTGGCGCTCGGCTGGGCGGCCGCCGCGGCCGCCACCCTGGTCTTCCAGCTCTCCGACCTGCTCGGCCTGCCGCCGGGCGAGGTCATCGGGGACCAGCTCACCAGCTTCGCCGGATCGGTGCCGCAGGGCATCGGGCTGATGCTGGTCATCCTGGTCTCGACGGCCGTGGCGCTGCTCGGGCGCACGGTGGCCTCGGCCGGGGGCGGGCTCGGGCTGCTCGCCCTCACCCTGGTCGGACTGGTGCCGCCGGCCCTCACCGGGCACTCGTCGTCCTCGCCCAACCACGACCTCGCGACCACCGGCCTGGCGCTGCACGTCCTCGCCATCTCCGTGTGGGTCGGCGGGCTCGCCGCGGTGGCCTACCACGCGCTGCGCGCCGACGGGGAGCAGCTTCCGGTGGTCGGGGACCGGTTCAGCCGGATCGCCCTGTGGGCCTACGCCGGAGTGGCGGTCGGCGGCGTCGCGAGCGCGGCCAGCCGCCTCTACTCGGTCGGGGACCTGGTCACCACCGCCTACGGCCTCATCATGGTCGCCAAGGCGGTGCTGTTCCTGGCGCTGGGCTACGTCGGGTGGCTGCACCGCGGGCGGACGGTTCCGGCCCTGGCGGACGGTGGCGGGCGCGGCCTGTTCGTCCGGCTCGTCGTCGTGGAGATCGTGGTCATGTCGGCGGCCATGGGACTGGCGACGGCCCTCAGCCGCACCGCGCCGCCACCGCCGCTGGACGGCACCTTCGACCCGGTGCGCGAGCTGCTCGGCTTCAGCATGCCGCCGCCCGTCTCGGCCGGCACGCTGCTGGCCCTGTGGCGGCCCGACCTGTTCTACATCCTGCTCGTGGCGGTGCTCGGCGGGCTCTACGCCGCCGGCGTGGTGCGGCTGCGGCGGCGCGGCGACCGCTGGCCGTGGGGCCGCACCGTCGCGTGGTCCCTGGGGCTGCTCACCATCGTCGCCACGAAGCTCAGCGGGGTCGCCACCTACGCCATGGTGCTGTTCAGCACGCACATGATCCAGCACATGGTGCTGTCGATGCTGACCCCGATCCTGCTGGTGCTCGGCGCGCCCGCGACGCTGGCCCTGCGCGCCCTGCGGCCGGCCCGCCGGCGCGGCGACCGGGGACCGCGCGAGTGGCTGACACTGTTCCTGAACAGCCGGTACTCCCACCTGGTGACGCACCCCGGGTTCGCCACGCCGGTGTTCGTGGCGAGCACCTACGCGCTGTACTTCACGCCGCTGTTCGGCACCCTCATGAGCAGCCATCTCGGCCACCTGTTCATGAGCGTGCACTTCCTGCTCGCGGGGTTCCTGTTCTACTGGATCATGATCGGCGTCGACCCGGCGCCGCGGAAGATCCCCTACCTGCTGCGCATCGTGCTGCTGCTGCTCGTCATGGGCTTCCACGCGTTCTTCGGCATCGCCATCATGATGCAGTCGGCGCCGATCGGCATGGAGTACTACGGCCAGTTCGACGTGCCGTGGCGCTCCAGCATCGAGGAGGACCAGTACGCGGGCGGCGGCGTCGCGTGGGCGGTCGGCGAGCTTCCCACCCTGCTGGTGCTGGTGGCGCTGGTCGTGCAGTGGTCCCGCGACGAGGAGCGGACCGAGCGGCGGCGGGAGCGGCACAGCCGCCGGGGCGGCTCCGACGACGCCGACATGGACGCCTACAACGCCTACCTCCAGCGGCTGGACCAGCGCTCCCGGGAGAACGGGTAGCCGCAGACGCGGGTCGCCGTTCCCGCGGATACCGGCGGCCGATCGTGCCCGCCGGCGGCCGCGCGGACCGCCAGCGGGCACGGCCCGGAGGTACTGGACGCGATCGCCCGCAGTGGCCTCGGCAGCCTCGGCGCCGCCGGGCGGCCGTTCCGGCGGAGGCGCTCGGGCGGGTCCGGGTAACGCGGGGGCTGCCGTGCGGCGGGACGCCCGCCCGTTCCCGGGCGGCTCCGCGTGCCGGGTGCCGGTCGAGCCCGGGCCGGAGCCCCGGACCCGGGCCGGCTAGCGCAGCAGGCTGCCGATGCCGGCGTCGACCACGCCGAGCAGGGCGCAGACCACGAGCCCGCCCACCAGGGTGGCGGCCGACAGCCGGGGCAGCGCGGCGGGCCGGTCGGGGCCGGCCGCCCGGCGGGTCACCAGCGGGAGCAGCGCGACGTTGGCGGCGTAGATGATCACGATCACGGCGAAGGCCGTGAGGAACGCGCGGCCGAAACCGGGGGCGGCGCCGGTGCTGAGCAGGTCGGCGGCGGCGAGCGCCGGAAGGGCGACGAGCACCACGACCGACAGCGTCCCGAACAGGACGCGCGCCCACCTGGCGCGCTCGTGTCCGGCGAAGACGAGCAGCAGCCCCAGGAGCGCCGCCATCATGACGGCGCCGGCGATTCCGAACACGGCGATGTTGACCAGCGCATCCACCCGGACATTCTCCCACCGCCGGGCGGGTGCCCCGGCCGGGGTCGGCCGGGGCCGGAGCGGCGCACGGGCCGTATGGGCGCCGCCAGGCGGTCAGAGCGGGGCGAGCATCGCGGCGGAGTAGACGGCCGGGCAGGTCAGCACCCGCATCGCCGGACCGTGGACCGGGGCCGGCCGGGCATGGAACCGGATGCCGCCCAGCCGCCCGGCGCGGACGCGGTCCAGCAGCAGCAGGGAAGCGGCGCCGGGCACGACGGCGGCCGGGCCGCGGCCGCTCGCGGCGAGCAGCCGCCGCCAGCGGCGCTCGTGGGTGCGGAAGCTGCGCGCCGTCACCATCCGGCCGCGGACGAGCTGGCCGACCCGGGCGGTCGCCGGTTCCACGTCGATGAGGAGCAGGTGGACCTCGACCCGCTTCAGCCGGCAGTAGGCGCCGAGCAGCACGCGCACCAGCCGCCTCGTGGCCGTGTCGTGCACGATGACCGGTGCACCGGTGCGCAGCGCGGCCACCACCCGCAGGTAGTGCAGGACGTGTACGACCCACCGCCACGCCGGGTAGGGGAGCGGACGCAGCCACGGGGTCAGCCGGTTGCGGGAGGCCTGGGAGTCGACGACCCGCACCCCGTCGGGGGCGTGCACCGTGTGGTCCTCCGTCCCGGTCAGGCCGTACAGCCGGCTCAGCAGCGTGCTCTTGCCGGCTCCTGGGATGCCGCCGAGCAGCACCAGGGACCGGGCGGGATACCGCAGGATCTCGGTGGTCCCGCCCGGGGACTCGTTCCGCTCGGTGGCGGTGGGCAGCGTGTGCATCACCCCTAATCTGTACCGGCTGAATAAGACGCGCCTAAACGCCCTCGTCAGGCGGACGATTCGCCATGGGCCGGGGTAGGCCGGCGGGCAGCGGCCGAGATTCCCGCCGCGTCGGCCGCGGGGGAAATCCGGGACCGGGACGTCTGCCCTTTTCGGAGCGGACCATTCAGTATTTCGGAAGTATGACGCTGAGTAGTCGTCCCTGGCGCGTCGATAACGCTGCGCAGTCGGCCTTCCGGACGGCTATTGGTCGACCTCGCGATATACACAGCCGCCGCGACACCCTGTGGATATCCGCGGTCACCCTCCGACGCTACCGGCCCGCCACTTCCCATTATCGGAACAGACATCCACAGGTCTCCGACTGGCGGACGCGGGAATCCCGGACCGCCAATGAATTCCCCGGGAACGCGGTCGGCCCGCGCCGCCCGCCGCCGTTTCCGGCAATGCCGGCGGCCGCACCCTCGAAGCCGCCGGACGCGGCCCGGCGGCCCGGCTCCGCGCGGGTTATCCACAGGCGGGCGCGCCGGCCCGCGCTGTACCGGCTCGCCGGGAACCGACGGTCGCCCAGGGCCGGTTCCGGACCGGCCAGTCCCGTTACGGACACCGCCGCGTCGGCCGGGGGCTGGTCCCGCCTCCGACCAGCACGCCGGGGCGGCGTCCGGCGGCGCGAGCGGTCCGGCGCGCGGCGGGCCGCGGCATTCCCGGGGGCGCCGCCCCCACACGCCGTCGCCAGTCGTGTCCGGTCCGAGGAGTGCGCCCCCAGGAGGAGCCTCCGGGAAGGTGCCGCCCGTCCGCCGACGCGCCACGGCAGGGGGGAAGGCCGCCCGCTCTTCGGCGCCGGGCGGTTCCAGGCCGGTGCGGTTCCCTGACGCTCGCCCGCCCCGCCTCGGCCGGCCGGCACCATCCACTCCCCGCGCGTGCTGGCCGTGGGACACGGCGCGCGCCCGACCAGCGGAGTGCCGCCCGCCACGCGACGGCCCGTGCCGGAAGCCGACACCGGCCGCGCCGAGCGGGTAACGTGCTCGGTGCCGCCGAGAAAGGCAGACCGGGCGCCCAACGCGCCGGCCCCTCGGCCGGCAGGAGGGGTGACATGCGGGTCGGGAGGCCGTGGTGAGGATTCTGCACACGTCCGACTGGCACCTCGGCAGGTCGTTCCACCGCGAGAACCTGATCGGAGCCCAGGCCGCGTTCGTCGACCACCTGGTCGAGACCGTGCGCGCCGAGCGGGTGGACGTCGTGGCCGTCGCCGGCGACCTCTACGACCGCGCCCTGCCGCCGATCGACGCCGTCCGGCTCTTCGGTGAGGCGCTGGCCCGGATCCGCGACACCGGAGCGCGCGCGGTGCTCGTCAGCGGCAACCACGACTCCATGGTGCGGCTGGCCTACGCCGCCGAGCTCATCGACGCGGCCGGCGTCCATCTGCGCAGCTCCCTCGACGGTGTCGGGCAGCCGGTGATCGTCGAGGACGCGCACGGGCCGGTCGCCTTCTACGGCATCCCCTACCTCGAACCCGAGATCGTCCGGCACCACTGGAACCTGCCGGACCGCAGCCACGCCACCGCGCTCGGGCACGCCATGGACCTGGTCCGCGCCGACCTCGCCACCCGCCCGGCCGGTGCCCGCTCCGTCGTCCTCTCGCACGCCTTCGTGGTCGGCGGCGAGCCGTCCGACAGTGAACGCGACATCACTGTGGGCGGCGCCGCGCACGTCCCGGCCGGCGTGTTCGACGGTGTCGACTACGTCGCACTCGGCCACCTGCACGGTGCCCAGCGGATGGCGCCGGGCGTCCGCTACTCGGGCTCCCCGCTCGCCTACTCGTTCTCCGAGGAGCACCACGTCAAGGGCTCCTGGCTGGTGGAACTGTCCGCCACCGGGCTGTCCGGCGCCGAGTTCGTGCCCGCTCCGGTGCCCCGCCGGATCGCCCGTATCCGGGGCCGGATCGAGGACCTGCTCTCGGAGCCGGAGTGGGAGCGCTACACCGACCACTGGCTGCAGGTCACGCTGACCGACCCGGTCCGCCCCGGCTTTCCCATGGACCGGTTGCGTGAGCGCTTCCCGCACGCCCTGCACCTCGACTTCGCGCCCGAAGGCGGCTCCTCGGACGGCGGTGTCAGCTGGGCCGAACGCGTCGCCGAACGCTCCGAGCCCGAACTCGTCCTGGACTTCGTCGACTGGGCCCGGGGCACGGCCGCGAGCCCGGCCGAGCGCCGGCTGATCGAGACCGCGTTCGAGCAGGTCCGCCAGCGCGAGGCCGGCCGGTGAGCGCACGACGCGGCCCCTGGCGGCGCCCGTCGCGACGCGACGGCGGCGGGCGGGCCCGGCAGTACCGACGGGCCTCGCGGCCGCGCTCCGCGGCCCGTCCCCGTGGGAACGCACCCCGGCGGCCCCTCGCCGGCGGAGCGGCCCCCCTGGTCAGCGCCGTCCCGCTCGCGCCGGTCCCCTCGGGTGAGCGGTGTCCCGGCGGCCGCCGCGGTGCGGGGGCGGCCCGAAGCACCGGCCTCGGGGGAGGCGGGACGGTGGCGGCCCGTGGTCGGGAAGCGCGCCGTCGCGGTCCGGGGGCACTGTCCGCGGCCAGGTTCTCCGACAGGGCCCGGACGCGCGGAGGCGGCGGCGGACGCCGCGCGGGCCGGCCCGCCCGATGCGGTGGTCGGGGGCGGGCCGCCGACCGCGTAGCGGCCGTGCAGGCGCCGCCCAACGGATTCACCGGCCGGCACCCCGGCGGCGCGCCACGCCGCACCAGCGACGCCGGCGGCCGGCCGCTGAG
>NZ_QEIO01000054.1 GCF_003336425.1 Marinitenerispora sediminis
GCCCCGCCCCGCACGGCCCGCACCGGCCCTCCGCCGGGCCCCGGCCCGCACGGCTGCCCCCGGCCGCAGGTCGCGGCCGTCACCGCCGCAGCCCGGCCCCCGGCGGCCGCTCAGCACTCGGGGAGCAGCTGGGTGCGCAGCTTCGCGAGGGTGGCGCCGAGCGTGCGCGACACGTGCATCTGGGACAGCCCCACGAGTTCGGCGATCTGCGCCTGGGTCTTGTTGCCCGCGAAACGCAGCAGCAGGATGCGGCGCTCCCGCGGCGGCAGCCCGGCCAGCGCGGGCCGCAGCGCGGTGCGGTCCACCACGCTCTCCAGGTCGAGGTCCTCCTCGCCCAGCGTGTCGCCGAGCGTCTTCTCCTCCTCGTCGGCCCCGTAGGGGACGTTGAGGGACAGGGTGCTGTAGGCGGCGGAGGCGTCGATCAGCTCGATCGTCTCCTCCTCGCTCATCTCCAGCAGTTTCGCGGTCTCCGCCACCGTGGGCGAGCGTCCGTGCTCCTGGGCGAACGACGCGGTCACGCGATTGAGCTCCGACCTCTTCTCCTGGTATTTGCGCGGCACTCGGATGGCCCACGTGCGGTCCCGGAAATGCCGCTTGACCTCACCGGTCATCATGGGAAGCGCATAGGAGATGAATTCTTTTCCGTAATCGGGGTTGAAATCGCGGATGGCCTGCACGAGACCGACCGTCGCGACCTGTCGCAGATCCTCCTCCGGCTCTCCGCGGTTGCGATACTGCCGGGCGATTCGCCGCACCACCGGCAAATGCAGTTCGGTCAACCGGTGGTAGATCCGCTCCCGCCGCGGATCTCCGGCCTCGATGTCGGCCAGCTCGGCGAGCAGCTCCCGGGTCTGCCGGCGGTACTCCTCGTCGGACTCGCGTCGCGACGGCCGGCGGGCCTGCGGTGCCCTCGTCGGGCTCTCCGTGTGGAGTGTGTTCGATGCAGACATCGAAGAACGCCCTCCAGTGCGCTCGAAAAAAGCAGAAAACCGCGCGATGCGCTTGAGTTGGTGAACCCCGGATACGGGGAACGTCGGAATCGGACTGGCGATTCCGGCAAAGCCACTGGCGAATCGACGCAGCAGCCCGGTACCATCCGCCCGACCCCGAGCGGCGGCGGGTGTCACCCCGTTCCCCGATAATCCGCAGGATGCGCTGTCGAACCCGTGGCACAACACATCCGAGTGTAGGTAACGGGTGGCGGGAATGAAACAGGCCCAGGATGTTATAGCAACGTTTTACGGGGAATTCGCATGCACGGCGGGACCTCGGGTAGCGAATGTGCGCAGGAACGCTCGGCGCAGCCCGGCCCGCCGTGCGTCTCCGCAGCGCCCGGGCACGGGAGACGTACGGGGAGGTCCAGGGGTGACACCTGACGACGTGATTGCCCGATCGCAGGTTTCGGTCGTGGTGGCCACCCGCGACCGGCGCGCCGAGCTGGCGCGCACGCTGGGCCGGCTCACCGCGCTGCGTCCCCGGCCACCCGTCATCGTGGTGGACAACGCCTCCTCGGACGGCACCTCGGCGTTCGCCCGCCGGATGTTCCCGGACGTCACCGTCGTCACCCTCCCCGAGAACCGCGGCGCGGCGGCCCGCAACGTGGGCGTCGAGCTGGCCGAGACGCCCTACGTGGCCTTCAGCGACGACGACTCGTGGTGGGAGCCCGGCGCGCTGGAGCGCGCGGCCGCCGTACTCGGCGCGCATCCGCGGCTCGGACTGGTCGCCGCGGCGGTCCTCGTGGGCGACGCCGCCCGGCCCGACCCCGTCAACGAGCTGCTGGCCGGGGGCCTGCCGGCCGGCCCCGGGCCCGTGCCCGGCCCCCGCGTGCTCGGCTTCCTGGCGTGCGCGGCCGTCGTCCGCAGGGCGGCGTTCCGGCAGGTCGGCGGCTTCAGCGACCTGCTCTTCTTCTGCGGCGAGGAGGCGCTGCTCGCCCAGGACCTCACCGCGGCCGGCTGGGAGTGCCGCCACCTGCCCGAGGTCCGCGCCCACCACCACCCCTCCCGGCACCGTCCGCCGGGCGGATGGCGAAGGCGGCTGGAACGCCGCAACACCGTGCTGACCGCCTGGCTGCGCCGCCCGCTGCGGCGCGCCACCGCCGAGACCCTCGGCCTGGCACGCGATGCCGCCGCCGACCGCGACGCCCGCCGCGCCCTGGCCGGTGCGCTGCGCCGGCTGCCCGCCGCCGTACTGGACCGCCGCCCGCTGCCCCGCCCGGTCGAGCGGGACCTGCGCCTCCTGGAGGCCCGATGAGCGCCCCGGCGGTCAGCATCGTGCTCATCACCCACGAGCGCCGGGCGGAGGTGCTGCGCACCCTCGACCGGTTGGCGGCCCTGCCGGAGCGCCCGCCCGTCGTCGTCGTGGACAACGGGTCCGCCGACGGGACGGCCGCCGCCGTGCGGGCCCGCCATCCCGGCGTGCGGCTGATCCGGCTGGCGGCCAACCTCGGGGCCGTGGCCCGCAACGTCGGCGTCGCCGCCATCGACACCCCCTACGTCGCCTTCTGCGACGACGACACCTGGTGGGAGCCCGGCGCGCTGGCCCTCGCCGCCGACCTGCTGGACCGGCACCCCTCCGTGGCAGTGCTCACCGGCCGCATCCTGGTCGAACCGGGGGGCCGGGAGGACCCCATCACCCCGGAACTGCGCGACTCGCCGGTGCCGGCCCCGCCGGGGTTGCCCGGCCCCGCGCTGCTCGGCATCCTCGCCGGGGCGTCGGTGCTGCGGGTCGCCGCCTTCCGGGAGGTCGGCGGGTTCTCCCGGCGGCTCTGGCTGGGCGGCGAGGAGGAGCTGCTCTCCCTCGACCTGGCCGCCCGCGGCTGGTGGCTGTGCTGGATCGAGGAGATGCGGGTGCACCACGCGCCGTCGCCCAGCCGCGACGGGCGGCGCCGGCGCCGGCTGGGCATCCGCAACACCCTGTGGACCGCCTGGCTGCGCCGTCCGGTCCCCGGTGCCGCCCGCCACACCGCCGACGTGCTGCGCGGCGCCCCGCGCGACCTGGTCACCGCCGCGGCCGTCGCCGAGGCCGTGGCCGGGCTGCCGTGGGTGCTGCGGGAGCGCCGCCCGGTGCCGGAGTCGGTCGAGCACGGGCTGCGGCTGCTGGCCGAGCCCCGGCGCAACTCCGCCGCCCGGCGATACGTGGGCTGAGCCGCCGTAGCCGCCCGGCACCCGAGCCGCCGGGAGTGGATGGAGTGGGCGGCGGCCCGGGTGGTCGGCGCCGCGCCGGGCGCCGGTCGGCACCCGGCCGGGGCGGGCAGGCCGCGGACCGGTGGGACGACACTTCCGGACGAGCACCACTGTCGCGCCACAGGCGTCTCCGGTCCGCGGTGCGACCCCGCTACCCGCCACGGGCCCGAACATGCGCCGGCGGCGGCAGGAAACCGGCGCGGGCCGGACGGACCCGGGACCACCCGCATGTTTAGCGGGCGCGCGAACCGGCAGTGGGTGCAGAGGAGCAGCAGGACCGCGACGAGGGGGCGTCCCATGCGAGCCGTGACCTGGCAGGGACCGGAGGACGTGCGCACCGAGAACGTCCCCGACCCCCAGCTGCGCGAACCGACCGACGCGATCGTCCGGATCACCTCGACCGCCATCTGCGGGTCCGACCTGCACCTGTACTCGGTGCTGGGCATGTACATGGAGCCGGGCGACATCCTCGGGCACGAGCCGATGGGGGTGGTGGAGGAGGTCGGGAGCGAGGTCACCGCGATCGTGCCGGGCGACCGGGTGGTGATCCCGTTCAACGTCTCGTGCGGCCACTGCTACATGTGCCGGCTGAACTACTACTCGCAGTGTGAGACGACGCAGACCCCCGGCCACGGCGGCGCGCTCCTCGGCTACACCAAGCTCTACGGCCACGTACCGGGCGGGCAGGCGGAGTACCTGCGGGTACCGCAGGCGCACTTCGGCCCCATCCGGGTACCGGACGGCCTGCCCGACGAGCGGTTCCTGTTCCTGTCCGACGTGCTGCCCACCGCCTGGCAGGCCGTCGCCGACGCCGACGTGCCGCCCGCCGGCTCCGTCGCGGTGGTCGGCCTCGGACCGATCGGCCAGATGGCCGCCCGCATCGCCCTGGAGCGCGGGGCCGGGCGGGTCTTCGGCCTGGACCTGGTCCCGGAGCGGCTGGAGATGGCCCGCCGGCACGGCGTGGAGACCGTCGACGTCTCCGCCTGCGACCCGGTGGAGGCGGTGCGCGCGGAGACGGAGGGCCGCGGGACCGACTCCGTCATCGAGGCCGTCGGGATGGAGGCGCACGGCTCGCCGGTCGGCGCCCTCGCGCAGCGGGTCGTGCGCGCGCTGCCGGACCCGCTCGCCCGCCGCATGGCCGAGCAGGCCGGGGTGGACCGGATGTCCGCCCTCTACCTGGCGTTCGAGCTGGTGCGCCGGGCCGGCGCGGTGTCGATCAGCGGCGTCTACGGCGGCCAGGCCGACCCGCTGCCGATGATGGACCTCTTCGACAAGGCGGTGCAGATCCGGATGGGGCAGGCGAACGTGCGCCGGTGGACGGACGCCATCATGCCGCTGCTCACCGGCGACGAGGACCCCCTCGGCGTGGGCGACCTCACCACGCACGTCATGTCCCTGGACGACGCGCCGCTCGCCTACGAGCTGTTCCAGCAGAAGCGCGACGGCGCGATCAAGATGGTGCTGCGGCCCTGAGCGGCCCGGCGCACGGCCATGACACCCCGGGGGCGAGCCTCGGGGCGGACCCCGCGACGGAGGGAGACCGCGATGGGGTGGCGGACGACGACGGCGCTGGCCGCCGGCGCCGCGGCGGCGGCCCGGGTGCTCGCCCGACGCCCGGCCGACCTCGCCGGGCGGGTGGCGCTGGTCACCGGCGGTTCGCGCGGACTCGGCCTGCTGCTGGCGCGCGAACTCGGCCGGCAGGGCTGCCGGGTGGCGGTGTGCGCCCGCGATCCGGCCGAGCTCGACCGCGCCGAGCGGGATCTGCGCGACCGCGGGATCGAGGCGCTCGCCATCCCGTGCGACCTGCGCGAGCCCGGCACCGCCGAGCGGCTGGTCGAGGAGGTCACCGGCCGCCTCGGGCGCCTGGACGTGCTGGTGAACAACGCCGGCATCATCCAGGTCGGCGGCTTGGCGGCGCTGACCGAGCACGACTTCCACGACGCCATGGACACCATGTTCTGGGGCCCGCTGCGGACCAGCCTCGCGGCCCTGCCGGAGCTGCGCGAGCGCCGCGGCCGGATCGTGGTGATCACCTCGATCGGCGGCCGGCTCAGCGTGCCGCACCTGCTGCCGTACTCGTGCGCCAAGTTCGCGGAGGTCGCGCTCTCGGAGGGCCTGGACGCCGAACTGGCCGGCAGCGGCGTGCGGGTCACGACCGTGGTCCCGTGGCTGATGCGCACCGGCTCGCACTGGCGCGCGACGTTCGCCGGCGCGCCCGCGCGCGAGTACACCTGGTTCGCGCTGGCGGCCGGGCTGCCGCTGGTCTCCATGGACGGCGAGCGCGCCGCGCGCCGGATCGTGCGGGCCGTGCGCCGGGGGCGCCGCCACCTGGTGCTGACCCCGATGGCGCGGGCCGCCGACCTCGCCCACGCGGCGCTGCCCGGGGCGACCCTGTGGGGCATGCGCGCCATGAATCGGCTGCTGCCGCGGCCGGCCGGGGAGCCGGCGGTCGGCGGACTCGACGCCGAGCGGCTCTCCGACAGCGCGCTGCGCCGCGCGCTCACCCGCTGGAACGACGAGGCGGGACGCAGGTTCAACCAGCTCCCCGACGGCCGGCGCCCGCAGCGCTCCGGCTGAGACCGGGGGCCGGATCCGGCCGGTGCCCGGTTACGGGCGCCGGCCGGGGCCATCGGGTAGCCTGGCGTCGTCGAACGGCACCGCGAACCGGGGAGGTGAGGCCCACCATGAGCCGACCTCCGAGTACCAGCCACCGGTAACCAGGGCGTCCCGGCAACCAGGCGTGCCCGCCGCCGCATGCGGCGCGGCCCGCTCCTCCCGGCCGCCCGTTTCGAAGCAGACGCCGGGAGACTCCCATGAACCAGCGCCGGATGCGCGGGTGGCTGCCCACCCTGCGCACGCCGCAGCACCCCAACCGCAACGGCGGGACCGCGCCCGCCCCCGAGTACTCGATGGACCCGCGCGCCGACGTGGAGCCGGGGCGCGCCCGGGCCCGCGTCGAGGAGAGCGTCGTCGACGCCGCCGTCTACGTCGACGGCCACCGCGAGTACGCCCCCACCGAGGTCGCCGGCATCTACCCGAGCCTGCCGCGCCGCCCCGGGGCCCTCGCCTGGATCGGCATGCACCGGCCCGACGAGTCCCAGCTGCTCGCGGTGGGCGAGGAGTTCGGGCTGCACCAGCTGGCGGTCGAGGACGCCATCGTCGCGCACCAGCGGCCCAAGCTGGAGCGCTACGGCGACACCCTCTTCGTGGTGCTGCGCGCCGCCCGGTACCTGGACGAGGCGGAGGAGGTGCGCTTCGGCGAGGTGCACGTGTTCACCGGCCCGCACTTCGTGCTCACCGTCCGCCACAGCCACGCCCCCGACCTCGGCGGCGTCCGCCGGCGGCTGGAGGCCGACCCCGCCCTGCTCGCGCGCGGTCCGGAGGCGGTGCTGTACGCCATCCTGGACGCCGTCGTGGACGGTTACGCCCCCGTCGTCGCCGGCCTGCAGAACGACATCGACGAGATCGAGACCCAGGTCTTCAACGGCGACCCCGCGGTGTCCCGGCGCATCTACGAGCTGTCCCGCGAGGTCATCGAGTTCCAGCGGGCCGCCCGCCCGCTGCTGGACATCCTCAGCGGGCTGGCCGCCGGCTTCGACAAGTACGGGACCGACGAGGAGCTCCAGCGCTACCTGCGCGACGTCGCCGACCACGCCACGACCGTGGCGGAGCGGGTCGACGGGTTCCGCCAGATGCTGGGCGACATCCTCACCGTCAACGCCACCCTGGTCAGCCAGGCGCAGAACGAGGAGATGAAGCACCTCACCCGGGCGAGCTACGCCCAGAGCGAGGAGGTCAAGAAGATCTCCGCCTGGGCGGCCATCCTGTTCGCCCCGACCCTGGTGGGCACCGTCTACGGCATGAACTTCACCGACATGCCCGAGCTGCGCTGGCCGTTCGGGTACCCCCTCGCCCTCGTGCTCATGCTGCTGGTGTGCGTCATGCTCTACGCCGTCTTCAAGCGGCGGAACTGGCTGTAGCCGCCCGTCCCGGCCGCCGGCGCCGGCCGCCCCGCTCGGCCGCTCACCGGCGGGCGTGCAGCAGGAAGGTCGAGGGAAGCCGCCGGCGCAGCGCCTCCGGCATGTTCGGGAACTCCGCCCAGTAGGCGTCCGGCAGTTCGGCCAGCCGGGTGAGGGTCAGCCCGGCGTCGAGCAGGGCCTGCACCACCTGGCCGATGGTCCACAGCCGCTCGTACTTCACCGCCGGCTCCTCCGCCAGCGCACCGATGTACTCGGCCGACCAGCCGGCGTTGCTCTCGGCGTGGGCGAAGTAGTCGATGCCGCTGTAGCGCGGGTGCGCGGGCTCCCGGTCGAACAGCGATGCGGCGGGGTGGTTGTCGAAGACCGACAGCAGCCCGCCCGGCCGCAGCAGCCGGGCGACCACGGCGGCCCAGCCGTCGAGGTCGTGGAGCCAGCACAGCGCGCCGCGGCCGGTGTAGACGAGGTCGGCGGTGCCGTCGAGCTCGCGCGGGGTGTCGAGCACGTCGCAGGCGTGGAAGACCGCCGGCGCGCCGAGCGCCGCGGCCGCCGCGCGCGCGTTGGCCACGTGCGCCGCGGAGATGTCGACCCCCACGACCTCGCCGGCGCCCTCGGCCAGCAGGGACAGCGTGTCCTCGCCGGAGGCGCACTGCAGGTGCACCGCCCGGCGGCACCACGGCGCGAGGTCGCCCAGCGCGGCGCGCTCCACCGGGTGCACGGAGGAGCGCCCGGCGCGCAGCCGCTCCACGGCGGCCGGCAGGTCCTCGGTGTAGCGGACCGCGGCCTGGTCCCAGGCGGCGCGGTTGGCGGCGTGCCGGCGGCGGACCTCCGGCGTCCCCCGTGCGGGCTCGATGACGGCGGCGTCGTCAGGGGCGCGCTCGGCCACGGAGGTCCTTCCGTCCTGGGTGCGGTCCCGTGGACCCTAGCGGCCCCGCCCCGGCGCGCGGAAGCGGTTTTCGCGCGCGGGGGCGCCCCGACCGGTCAGGCCGCGCCGATGGCGTCGAGGGAGGCGCGCAGGTCGGCCAGCGTCGACTCCGGCAGCGGCGCGGACCCGGTCTCCTCCGAGGCCGCCCGCTGGCCCTCCTCGCTCAGGACGTAGCGCAGGAAACCGGTGACCCGCTCCGCCTCGGCGGCGTCGGCGTAGCGCAGGCAGGCGACCTCGTAGCTGACCAGCACGACGGGGTAGGTGCCGGGCTCGGTGGTCGCGTAGTCGAGTTCGAGCGCGTGGTCGTGCTCGCTGCCGCCGGGGCGCTGCGGCGAGGCGGCGACGACGGCCGCGGCCGCCTCCGGGTCCGGTGCGACGAACTCGTCGCCCACGCCCACCCGCACGGTGGACAGCGACCCCACGTGCGACGCCTCCACGTAGCCGATGGTGCCGTCGCCCCCCTCCAGGGCCTGGGCCACCCCGCTGTTGCCCTGGGCCGCCTCCACGGCGGGGACCGGCCACTGGCCGCTCGCCTCGTAGGGCCAGGCGTCCGCGGCCGCGGCGGAGAGGTAGGCGGTGAAGTTCTCGGTGGTGCCCGACTCGTCGGACCTGCTCACCGGGGTGATCCGGTCGTGCGGGAGGTCGGTACCGGGGTTGCTCGCGGCGATGGCGGGGTCGTCCCAGAACGTGATCTCGCCGGCGAACACGCGCGCGATGGTCTCGGGGGTCATGTTCAGCGAGTCCACCCCCTCCAGGTGGAACACCACGGCGATCGGCACCACGTAGGCCGGGAGGTTGATCGCCTCCGAGCCGTGGCACCGGGGGGCGGCGTCGGCGGCCTCCTCGGGGTCCAGCGCGGCGTCGGAGCCGGCGAAGGCGACCGCGCCGTCGACGAACTGGCTGCGGCCGCCGCCGGACCCGATGGCGTCGTAGTACACCCGGGAGTCCTCGCACGCCGTCTGGTAGCCGGCGATCCACACCTGCATGGCGTTCTCCTGGGCGCTGGAGCCGGACCCGGAGAGGCTGCCGGGGGGGCACTCCAGGTCGGCCGGCACCGGCAGGCGCTCGTTACCGCGCACGGCGTTGTCGCTGCCGCAGCCCGCGGTCGCGGCCAACACGCCGATGAGTGCGATCGCGGACAGCCCGCGGGAGGTCGACGGCAACACGGTTCTCTCGATTCCCCTTCCGCCCGCCGAGGGGCCGGTGCGGCCGCTCCCGGTGCTGGGCGCCTCGACGGTGTGGTGAACGTGGGACGACGAGCAATCTAACAACACATGTCCGGTTCGGCCGACTCGGCTCCGCCGCGGGTCGCGCGGCGGGCGGCCCTGACATGCCGGGGAGTGCGCCCGACCGCGGCCGGAGCGGCCGGCCGGCGCGCGGGCGCGGGAATTGAGGGCAGGTTGGGCTGTCTGTATGCTGCCGTCCCTAATTGCGATCTTCGTCCGGATCGTCACGTTGTGGGATGGAAGAGGTGTTTCGTGTGGAAGCGGCGGCAGAGATCGACCATTTCAGCTACGGGTGGGTGACCCCCGCCCTCGCCTACCTCTCCTCCTTCGTCGGCGCGCTCGTCGCGCTGCTCGCCACCTCCCGAGCCCGCCCCAGCGACGGCGCGCGGCGCGTCGGCTGGCTGGCCGTCGCCGCGGTCGCCCTCGGGTGCAGCAGCATCTGGTCGATGCACTTCATCGCGATGCTCGGCTTCGACGTGCACGGCACCGCCATCCGCTACGACGTCGGGCTCACGGTGCTCAGCCTGGTCCTCGCGGTGCTCGTGGTCGGCCTCGGCCTCGCCGTGGTCACAGCGGGGCGCGGCCGGCTCTGGTCGCTCGCGGTCGCCGGACCCGTCACCGGGCTGGGCGTCGCCGCGATGCACTACACCGGCATGTCCTCGATCCAGATGCACGGCACGGTCCACCACGACCGGACCTTCGTGGTGCTCTCCGTGGTGATCGCCGTCGTCGCCGCGACCGCGGCGCTGTGGGCCGCCCTCTACGTGCGCGGCCGCCCGGCCAGTGTCGCGGCCGCCCTCGTCATGGGGGTCGCCGTCTGCGCGATGCACTACACCGCCATGGCCGGCACCGGGGTGGAGCTCGTGCCCGACGCGCTGCTGCGCAGCCCGCCGCCCGGCGCGGCGGAGGCCGACTTCGTCCTGCCGCTCCTCCTCGGGGTGGGCCTGCCCACCATCCTGCTCGTCCAGCTCCTGCTCGTCACCGACAACGAGCGGCAGATCGAGCAGGAGCGCACGACGCGGCGCCGCTTCGACGCCCTGCGCCGCGCCGCGGAGGAGCCCGAGGGCACCGAGCCGCGGGGCGCGGCGGCACCGGCCGGGCCGGACATGTTCAGCGCCGCACCAGCAGCGCCACCGGATAGCGGTCCAGCAGGTCCGCCGCGCGGGCGGCGGTGAAGCCGTCAGGGCGGTCCGGCGCCAGGGCCCGGCCGGTGAGCAGGTCCGTCCAGCCGCCCGGCCCCGACGGCAGCGGCAGCAGGGTGCCGCGCCATCCGCCGGCCGCGGCCAGCCCGATCGGCAGCCGGGTGGCCACCGCGACCGTGTCCAGCTCGCGTCCGTCGCCCCGGGCGAAGGCCAGCAGGTGGCCGGCCGCCGCCCCCACCGGGGCCAGCGGGCGGTAGCCGATGAGCGGGCGCTCCCGCCGCAGGCGCAGCGCCTGGCGCACGACGTGCAGCTTCACCGCGCCGGTGGCGTCCAGCGGCGGCAGCCAGCCGGCCTCCAGCCGCTCCAGCAGCATCTCCCGGTGCGCGTAGTCCACCGGCCGGCGGTTGTCCGGATCCACCAGCGAGAAGTCCCACAGCTCGCTGCCCTGGTAGACGTCGGGCACGCCCGGCGCGGTGAGCTGCACGAGCTTCTGGCCGAGCGAGTTGCTCCAGCCGGGCCGGCGGATCCGCGCGACGAACGCCGCCACCTCCTCCGACAGCTCCCGGTCCGAGAGCACCTGCTCCGGCCACGCCCGGACCTCCGCCTCGAACTCCGGATCGGGGTCCACCCACGACGTCCGCAGCTTCGCCTCGCGGGCGGCCTTCTCCAGGTAGTCGCGCAGCCGCGCCGCGCTGATCGGCCACGCGCCCACGAGCGTCTGCCAGGCCAGCAGGTTCAACGCCGGCTCGGGCAGCCCGAGCCGCGCCGTCCACCGCCGGACCGCCGCCGCGAAGGCGCCGGGCACCTCGGCGAGCGCCGCCAGCCGGGCCCGCACGTCCTCCGACCGCTTGGTGTCGTGGGTGGACAGCGTCGTCATCGCGGCCGGCAGGCACGCCTCCCGCTCGGCCGCCCGCGCGTGGAACTCCGCCACCGGCACGCCGAACCGGTCCGGCGCACCGCCGACCTCGTTCAGTGCCGCGAACCGGGTGCACCGGTAGAAGGCCGTGTCCTCGGTCCCCTTGGCGACCACCATCCCGCTCGTCTGCTGGATCCGCCGGGCGAGCTCCCCGCGCGGATCGGCGCGGACCGCCGCGTCGATGCCCGCCAGGAGTTCCGCGAGGTCCGGGCGCCGGGCCCGCGCCCGCCGCACGGCGCGGGCCCAGGCCGGCTCGCCCTCCGGCAGATAGCAGCGGTAGACGTCGAAGGCGGCGAGCAGGGCGGCGACCGCGTCGCGCGCCGACTCCCGCGCGGCCCCCGGTAGCAGCGCCGCGATCCGGTCCACCTCGGCCACCAGCACCCGCTCGGCCACCAGCCGCCGGCTCTCCTCCTCGACCGCCGCCACGTCGGTGCGGACGCCGAGCGAGTCGGCCAGCTCCGTCAGCGGACCGGCCCCGGCGGGGTCGACGAACACGCCGCACACCTCGCGCAGCGCGTCGTAGCCGGTCGTGCCGGCGACCGGCCACGACGCCGGCAGGGACTCGCCCACGGCCAGGACCTTCTCCAGCACGATCCAGCCGCCGAAGGCGTCCCGCAGCCGGCGCGCGTAGCCGCCGGGGTCGCTCAGGCCGTCGGGGTGGTCCACCCGCAGGCCGTCGAGCTCCCCGGCCCGCGCCCACCGCAGGATCTCGGCGTGCGCGGCGGCGAACACGGCCGGGTCCTCCACCCGCACCGCGGCCAGCTCGGTGATGTCGAAGAAGCGCCGGTAGGCGAGCTCGGCGCCGGCGCGCCGCCACGACACCAGGCGGTAGTGCTGGCGTTCGTGCACCGCGCGGGGATCGTCCCCCGCCGCGTGGCTGCCCGGCGCGAGCGGGTAGCGGCGGTCGCCGTAGACCAGGCAGCCGTCGGCCACCGTCAGCTCCTCCAGCGCGGCGGCGCCGTCGTCGCCCTCGTCGGCGAGGACCGGGAGGCGCAGCGGGCCGCGGCTCCAGTCGATGTCGAAGCAGCAGGCGTAGCGCGACTCCGGGCCCGAGCGCAGCACGTCCCACCACCACCGGTTGGCCGCGGGGTCGGCCACCGACATGTGGTTCGGCACGATGTCCACCACGATCCCCATGCCGAGCTCGCGCAGCCGCGAGACCAGCGCCCGGCGCGCCCGGTCGCCGCCCAGGGCGGCGGACACCGCGGTCGGGTCCACCACGTCGTAGCCGTGGGCGGAGCCCGCGGCCGCCGCCAGCAGCGGCGAGGTGTACACGGCGCCCACCCCGAGCCGGCGGAGGTATCCGGCGAGGTCGGCGGCGTCGGCCAGCGTGAAGCCGGGCCGCAGCTGGAGGCGGTACGTGGACGTGGGTGGAGGGGCGGCTCCGGGCGTGCGGCCGCCGCCGGGCGCGGTGCCGCGCGCCGCGGTCCGCGGCTCCGTCACGTGATCCCGGTCGGGCACGCCCACCTCCACGTCGCGCCGCGGTGTCGTCGAAGGACGGGGAGCGGACCACGGCCGACCCGCACCGCCGCCGACCCGGACCGCCCGTGCGCGGCGGCCGGTCCGCCGGCCCCCGGTCCGGTGCCCGGTCTCGGGTGCGGCATACCCGCTCGGCGGCCCGGGGAAGCGGCCTCCGCCAGGCCGTTGCCCGGTGGCGGTGCGACGCACGCCGTATCCGGATCGTTCGGCGGGTAGCCGAAGCGGCGGCCCGACCGGGGGCCGGCGGAGCGGAGCCAGTGGCGGGTGGACCAGTGGCGGGTGGAGGGGAGGCCGGGCAGGACGCGGGCGGTGGCCGGGCACCGCGGCCCCGCGCCGCGGCGCCGCGGCGGGCGGCCGACCCCGCGCGGCTCGGCGACGCGGCCGTCGCAGAGCACGGGGGTGCCGCCAGGAGGGTGCCCTGGCCAGCGCACCGATCCCCCGCGACGATCTAGGGTTGGGGCGACGATCCCGGAACGGAAAGGCCGCCCCGTTGCCCACGCCCGCCGCACCCGACTCCGCCGCCCGCCGCACCGTGCTGCTGCTGAACGGGCCCAACCTCAACCTGCTGGGGGAGCGTGACCCGGCGCAGTACGGCACCACCACGCTCGCCGACATCGAGCGGCGGGTGCGCGGACTGGGCGCCGAACTGGGCGCCGCCGTGCGCTGCGAGCAGAGCAACCACGAGGGGGTGCTCGTCGACCTCGTGCACGAGGCGCGCGGCTACGACGGCATCGTGCTCAACCCGGGCGCGTTCGCGCACTACAGCATCGCGCTGCGCGACGCGATCGACGCGGTGGACACGCCCTGCGTCGAGGTGCACATCTCCAACGTGTACGCGAGGGAGGAGTTCCGGCACACCTCCGTGACCGCGCCGGTCGCCGCCGGCTACGTCGCGGGCTGCGGGGTGTTCGGCTACGAGCTGGCGCTGCGTGCGGTGCTGCACCGCGCCGCCGAGGCCGAAGCCCGCCGCTAGCCGCGCGGCCGGTGCCTTGTGCGGGCTGCCGCCCGAAGCGCCGCGGAGCTGCCGCCGCCCAACCGCCGCGGAGCTCCCGCCGAGCGCGGCCCCCGGCGTCCCTTCGGCCGGCCCGGCGGGCCGAAGGGACGCCGGGGGCCGGCCGGTGCCGGGTTCACTGCCAGGTGGTGTGCTCCGGCCGGACGTAGACGACCACGCGGTGCGTGTCCGGCCCGTCCCACGGGTAGACGTCCTGGCCGAGGTACTTGCTGGCCAGGCTGTTGATGAAGCTCCGGTCGGTGTCGTCCTCGATCCGCTCCACGGTGCCGCGGATCTCCAGGTACTGGTGCGGCTCGTCCGGGTCGTGCGCGGACAGCGCGATGCGCGGGTCCCGCCGCACGTTGCGGTACTTCTGCCGGTCGGTCGTCTGGCTGAACTTGACGAACTCGCCGTCCCAGTCGACCCACACGGGGTTGGACTGCGGTTCGCCCCGCGGCCCCAGCGTGGCCACGTGCGCGAACGCGCGCTTGCCCAGGATGTCCGCACGCTGCTCCGGAAGGATCGGCATGCCCGGCTCCTCTCTGCTCGGGTGCTCGGTGCGGGGCGGCGGGCGAGCCGCCCCGCACCGTCCCGGCTTCCCCGACCGCCGCCGCCCACACATCCGCGGGCCGGTGGCGTCAGGACTTGCCGCCCGAGTTCATCTGCGAGGCGATGAAGTGCCGCTGGAAGAGCAGGTACACGATGAGGACCGGGATGGTGGACAGCGTGGCCAGCGCGAGCTTGAGCGGGAACTGCTGCGCGCCGCCGAGGGGGCCCGCCGCCAGCCGGGCCAGGCCCAGGTTGAGCGTCTCGTAGGCCGGATCCGACGTCGCCACCAGGAAGTGCGTGAACTCGTTCCACGACCCCTGGAAGGACAGGATCGCCACCGTGATCAGCGCGGGCCGCACCAGCGGCAGCACCACGCGCCAGTAGGTGGTGAAGACGCCGGCGCCGTCCATCCGGGCCGCCTCCTCCAGCTCGCGCGGCACCTGCTCGAACGCGGTCTTCAGCAGCATGATGCCCACCGCGTCGCACAGCAGCGGCAGGATCATGCCGGCGTAGCTGTCGAAGATGCCGAGCTGCTTGAGCACCAGGAACTTCGGGATGAGCAGCACCACCCCGGGCACCGCCAGCACGGCCAGCACCAGGGCGTTGACCGCCGAGCGGCCCGCGAAGCGCAGCCGCGCCAGCGCGTAGCCGATGAGGCTGTCCACCAGCAGCCGGCCCACGGTGACCGACACGGTGACGAACAGCGAGTTGCCCAGCCAGCGGCCGATCGGCATGTCCAGCGCCGTGTCCAGACCGAACGCCCGGCGCCAGGCGTGCGCCGAGAACGGGTCGGGCAGCAGGGCCAGCGGGTTGGCCGCGGCGTCGGCGTCGGTCTTGACCGAGTTGGCGAGCTGCACGATGAAGGGGCCCAGGTACAGCACCGTCCCCACCGCGAGTACCGCGTAGCCCGCCACCCAGATCGCCGCCCGGCCGCGCACCAGCGGGCGCGCGGCCCGCGTCGCTTGCGCCATCAGTCCCTCTCCCTGCCGATCCAGCGCTGGACCACCGTCAGCACCACGATGATCGCGAAGAGCACGAACGCCATCGCCGCGCCCGCACCGAACTGCCCGTCGCCGAAACTGCGCGCGTAGGACAGGTAGGCGGGGGTGAGCGTGGTCTTGGCCGGCGACCCCTGCGACATGATGTACACCTGGTCGAACACCTGCCAGCTCGCGATGAGCGCCAGCGTCATCACCAGCGTCACGCTGCGCCGCATCAGCGGCAGTGTGACGTAGCGGAAGCGCTGCCAGGCCGACGCGCCGTCGATCATGGCCGCCTCGTACACCGAGGCCGGGATGTTCTGCAGCCCGGCCAGGAAGAACAGCATGAACGTGCCCGAGGACGCCCAGGTGGTCAGCGCGATGATCGCGCACATCGCCACCGACGGCCCGGACAGCCACTCCCACAGCGGCAGGCCGCCCAGGGTGCCGCCCGCCCACTCCGGCGTGCGGCCCGGCTCGGTCAGCCCGAGTGCGGCCATCAGGATGTGCAGCACGCCGCGCGAGTCGGTGAACCAGTTCGGGCCGTCCACCCCGGCCAGCGCCAGCAGGCCGTTGACCGCGCCCGATCCCTGGAACAGGAACAGGAAGACGATGCTGACGGCCACCGAGCTGGTGATGGACGGGAAGTAGAAGACGGTGCGGAAGAACCCCCGCCCCTTCAGGATCCGCTGGTTGACCACGAGCGCCAGGGCGAACGCCAGAGCCGTCACCGCCGGCACGTTCAGCGCGACGAAGTACACCGTGTTGCGCACGCTGACCATGAAGTCGCGGTGCAGCAGCGTGTCCTCGGCGAGCAGCCGCCGGTAGTTGTCGGCGCCGACGAACTCCTGGTCGCCGTCGAACGGGTTGGACTGGCCGTTCCAGTCCAGGAAGCTGACCCACAGCGCCATGAGCACCGGAGCCACCAGGAACAGCAGCAGGGCGAGCAGCGCCGGGGCGGACAGCAGCCATCCGGCGCGGGTCTCCTCCGCCCCCGTCGGCCGGCGCCGGCGCGGCGGGCGGAGCCGGCCGGACCGGGCCGGCCGTGGGGAGGGGGCCCCGCCGCCCGCGGGCGGGGCCGTGCGAGTCTCGGTCATCGGAAGCGGCCCTTATTCGCCCAGGGCCTCTTCACCGTCGCGCTGCAGCTGCGCCAGCACGTCCGCGGGCTCGGCGCTGCCGGCCGCGACGCCCTGCATGCCGGTGGTGAACTCGTTGAGCACGGACATGAACCCGGGCACCGGCACCTGGCCGCGCGCGTAGTCGACACCGGCCGCGAACGCCGCCTTCTCCGGGAAGGTCTCGGCGGTCCAGTCGGCGAGGCTCTCGCGGGGCGGGACGGCGCCGAAGTCCTCGGCGAAGGCCTGCTGCTGCTCCGGGCTGGTCAGGTAGCGGACCAGGTCCACGGCGGCCTCGTGGTCGCCGCTGGCCTCGGCGATGCCCCAGCAGTTGCTGAACACGGTGGTGGCCTGGCCGCCGGGACCCTCGGGCAGCTCGACGGCCCGCCAGTTCAGCTCCGGGTAGTCGTTGTCGAACGCGCCGGTCACCCAGCCGCCGTCCATGACCATCGCCGCCCGGCCGCGGCCGAGCGCCTCGGAGCCGGACTGCGCGTCGATGTCCTTCACGAAGGAGAAGTAGCCCTCGTCCAGCCCGGTCGTGAGGTAGTCCAGCGCCGCCAGGTTCTCGGGGGTGTCCCCGGTGGCCTCGGTGTTGTCGTCGTTGACGAACCAGCCGCCGGCCTGCAGCATGAACGTGCCCGCGCTGTTGTAGTCGCCGTTCAGCGCGAAGCCCACGCGGTCGCCCTCGGTGAGCTGCTCGGCGGTCTCGGCCAGCTCCTCCCACGAGGTGGGGATGTCGTCGTCACCGAGGCCGGCCTCCTCCCACAGGTCGGTGTTGATCACCAGCGCGTGCGTGTTGTAGTCCTTGGGCACGCAGTAGAGCTCGTCCTCGTAGGTGTAGGAGTCGCGCAGCGCGGGGTAGAAGTCGTCCACGTCCTCGATCTGGTCGCCGTAGGGGTACAGCGAGCCGCCCTCCGCGTACTGCTGGAAGAGGTCGGGGGACACGTAGAAGACGTCCGCGGGGTCGCCCCCGGCGAAGCCCTGCCGCAGCTGCTGCACGAGGTCCTGGGCCGGAATCGCCTCGGCGGGCACGCCGGACTCCTCCGACCACGCGGCCAGCGCCGCCTTGACCGCGGCGGTCTCGGCCTCGCCGGAGGAGCCGAACAGGACGGTGAGGGCGCCGTCGCCCTCGGGGGTGTCGCCGTAGCCGCTGCCGCACGCGGTGAGCAGCAGGGCCAGGCAGGTCCCGGCCGCGGCGGCGGCGCCGACGCGGCCGACCGGGTGACTTCTCATGGGGTTCTCGCTTCCTGGGCGCGGGGGAACGGGATGGAGCTGGAGCGCACGACCAGGGACGGCCGCAGCACGCGGTGCCGCGGCCGGTCGGGCGCGGGGGCGGAGTCGCCGAGCTGGTCGAGGACGAGGTCCACGACCCCCCGGCCGATCTCGTCGAGGGGCTGGCTGAGGGTGGTGAGGTCGATACCGGGCAGCGCCGCGGCGGGGAGGTCGTCGAAGCCGACGACCGCGACGTCGCGGCCGGGCCGCAGCCCGCGCTCGGCGAGCACGCCGAGGCAGCCGATCGCGATCATGTCGCTGACGCAGACCAGGGCGGTCGGGGGATCGGGCAGGTCGAGCAGCCGGCGGGCGGCGGCCGCGCCCTCGCGCAGGTCGTTGTCGGCAGCGGTCGAGGGCTGCGGGCCGAGGCCGTGCGCGGCGCACGCCCGCTCCCAGCCGGCCCGCCGGTCGTCGCCAACTCCCGACCCGGGCCCCCAGCCGACGAACCCGATCCGGCGGTGGCCCTGCTCGTACAGGTGGTCGACGGCGTCGCGGGTGCCGGCCGCACCGTCCACGTCGATCCAGCTGCCGTGCTCGGGCTCGGACCAGGACCGGCCGAAGGCGGCGAACGGGACGTCGCGTTCGGCCAGCCACTCCTGCCGGGGGTCGTCCATGAAGGTGTCGGACAGCACGAAGCCGTCCACGGTGCGCTGCGCGAGCAGGTCGGCGTAGGCCGGCAGCCCCTCGGCTCCGGGCCGGGCGCTGAACAGCAGCACGTGGTAGCCCCGCTCGGCGGCGGCCTCGGTGATGGCGTGCAGGAAGCGGTCGAGCAGGACGTTGCCGTCGCCGTGCGGCTGGACGCAGTAGCCGAGCATGCGGGAGGCGCGGGTGCGCAGCGACCGCGCGAGGCGGTTGGGCTGGTAGCCGAGTTCGCGGATGGCGGCCTCGACCTTCTCGCGGGTCGCCGCGCGGACGCGGTGCGGCGCGTTCAGCACATTGGACACCGTCTGCCGGGACACGGCGGCGGCCTCCGCCACGCTCTCCAGCGTGGCGGCCCGCGGTTGCTCGGGGGGTTGCGACAATGTGGACCTCGATACGGGGGTGTAACCGATCGTGATTTTTTGATCGTTCAACCAGACGGATGTAACGTCTGCTTGCAATTTTTATCGTTCAAATGAACACTGTGTGTCGAGAAGTGAACGACGTCACCCGCGCCCGTGTCAAGACCCCCAGGAGGAGACGTGGCCGACGAGCCCCGTGTGATCCAGCCGTACCTCCACCGGCTCCTGAGCTGCGTCCGCGCTCCCAGCGTGGTCCTCGCCGGTGAGGACGGCCAGATCCGCCCCGGCGGCACGCAGGGCTGGCTGCGCGACGACACCCGGCTGCTCTCCCTGCTCGCGGTCGACCTCGACGGGGTCGAGCCCGAACCCGTGGGCCACGCCCTGCTCGCCGCCGACCACGCCGCCTTCACCGCTGTCGCCCGGCTGCTCGGCGACACCGGCGCCGACCCCACCGTCCGGGTGGAGCGCCACCGGACCGTGCACCCCGACGGCCTCACCGAGGCCGTCCGCCTGGCCAACGACGCGCGCGCAGCCGTCCGCACCCGGCTGCGGCTGCGGCTCGCCGCCGACCTCGCCGGAACCTCCGAGGTCAAGCACGGCGAGGCCGGGACCCCCGTACCGGTCAGTGCGGACGGCGGCCGCCTCACCTGGGGGAGCGGAGCCGCCCGGGTCGAGGCCGACGTCGAGCCCGCGCCGGACCGCGTCGAGCACGGCCCGGAGGGCGTCGAACTGCTCTGGGACCTGGAGGTGCCCGCACACACCGACTGGCGGGTCGTGCTGCGTGCGCGGGCCGCCGGCTCGCCGCTGTTCGCCGGCGCCGCCCCGGAGTCGCCCGAGTGGCCGGTGTCCGTCGCCTCCCGCTCCCGCGACCTCGACCGCGTCGTGCGGCGCGGTGCCGGCGACCTCGAGGCGCTGCGGCTCACCGACCCCGAGCACCCGGAGGACACCTTCCTGGCGGCCGGCAGCCCGTGGTTCTTCACGCTGTTCGGCCGCGACTCGCTGTGGGCCGCCCGGATGCTGCTGCCCGCCAGCACCGACCTCGCCGGCGGCACCCTGCGCATCCTGGCCCGCCGGCAGGGCACCCGGCACGACCGCGGCACCGCCGAGCAGCCCGGCCGCATCCTGCACGAGGTGCGCGGCCGCCAGGCGGTCGCCGCCGGCCACATGCTGCCGCCGCTCTACTACGGCACGATCGACGCCACCCCGCTCTGGGTCGTCCTGCTCCGCGACGCCTGGCGGTGGGGCCTGCCCGAGAACGAGGTCCGCGAGCTGCTGCCCGCGCTGCGCGCGGCCCTGGACTGGGTCACCGGCCCGGCCGACGACGACGGCGACGGCTTCCTCGACTACATCGACACCGAGGGCACCGGGCTGGCCAACCAGGGCTGGAAGGACTCCGGCGACTCCATCCAGTGGCCGGACGGCCGGATCGCCACCGCCCCCATCGCGCTGTGCGAGGCGCAGGCCTACGCCCACGAGGCGGCCGTCGCCGGCGCTGAACTGCTGACCGCGTTCGGCGAGCCCGGCGCCGCCGAGCTGCTGGAGTGGGCCGAGCGGATGCGCGACCGGTTCCGCGGCGCGTTCTGGGTCGGCGAGGGCGACGCCGCGTTCCCGGCGATCGCGCTCGACGGCGCCAAGCGCCCGGTCGCCACGCCCACCTCCAACCTCGGCCACCTGCTGGGCACCGGCCTGCTGGACGAGCGGGAATCCGCGCTGGTCGCCGCCCGGCTCGCCGGGCACGACCTGGACTGCGGGTACGGGCTGCGCACCATGAGCAGCACCGCCGCCGGCTTCAATCCGCTGGGCTACCACGCCGGCAGCGTGTGGCCGCACGACACCGCGATCGCCGTCCTCGGCCTCTCGCGCACCGGCGCCGGCCCGGCGGCCGCCTCCCTGGCCCGCGGCCTCGTGGACGCGGCCGCGGCCTTCGACCACCGCCTTCCGGAGCTCTTCGCCGGCACCGACGCCCGTGCCGGAGAACCCGTGCTCGCCTACCCCGCCTCCTGCCGCCCGCAGGCGTGGTCGGCCGCGGCCGGCGTGGCCCTGGTGTCCGCCGCGCTCCGCCTCTCGGCGGACCTGCCGGCCGGTGTGCTCCGGGTGGACCCCGACCCGGCGTTCGCCGACTGGTTCCCCATGACCGTGGACGGGCTGCGCGTGGGCGGGCACCCGCTGCGCGTGACGGTGGACGCCGACGGCGCGGCGACGGTGGAGACCTCGGCCCCGGTGCGGGTGGAGGGGGCGGTGCTCCAGCGCACGGGGGAGTAGCCGAGCCGGGTGCGCTTCCCCGGCGAGCACCGGTTGCTGCGGCCGCCCGGCCCGGCCGATCGCGCGCGCCGGGCCGGGCGGCCGCTGGGTTCAGCGGTCAGCCGGTGGGGACCGGCTCCCGGACGAGCGTGCTCAGCGCGGCCCCCAGGCGAGTTCGAAGTAGCTGCCGGGGCCCATGCCCGACGGGAGCCGGCCCCAGGCATCGGCGAGCGCTTGGACGAGGAGGAGTCCGCGTCCGTTCTCGGTGTCGGGGCCGGCGACGACGCGCAGGCGGTAGGGATCGTGGCCGGTGCCGTCGTCGTGGACCTCGACACGCAGGCGTCCGGGTCCGTGGTGGAGGTGGACGCGGAAGGTGCCGTCGGCGTGGCCGCTGGGGGTGTGCCGGATGGCGTTCGTGGCCAGTTCGCTGAGCAGGAGGATGGCGTCGGCGGCGGTCTGGCGCGGGACGGCGCTGTCAGCGAGCAGGGCGGCGAGCCAGGCGCGCGCGGGTTTGACGTTGTCTGCGAGACCCGCGAAGCGCTTGGAGTGGCGGCGCGGGAGCGGTGGGCGCTGGGCCAGGACATGCGGAACGATACGGTTGGACATAGGTCCGTCACCTGCCTAGTTCAGGTTGCGGGCTGAGGCCCGGCCGGGTGCGCCATCACCCGGCCGGGCCGTTTTATTCGTTCGTGATCCCGACAGGCTCTCCAGCCTCTAGGATCAACGGAACGTAGTGACATGATTACAGGGATAATCCAAATTCTCAAGAGGATCTTCGAATAGTCCAAATCTGTGATGGAGGGTTCACATGGATCGCCACCCCTCTTACAGCCCGACCGTCCGCCGCCGACGCCTGTCGGCAGAGCTGCGCCGGATGCGGGAACAATGCGGCTACACGACCTCGGAGGTTGCAGAACGAGCAGGCTGGACCCAGAGCAAGGTCACCAAGATCGAACTCGGCGAACGTCGCAACGTCACCACGCAGGACTTGACGACGCTCCTGGACGTCTACGGCATCGAGGATGAACGCGTTCGCGAGGCGCTGCACCGGCTCGCGCGGGAAGCGAAGGAGCGAGGCTGGTGGAGCAGATACCGGGACGTGTTCACGGACAGCCTGCCGGACTTCGAGAGCGAAGCCACCACGATTCGCAGCTACCAGTGCCAGGTCATCCCGGGCTTGCTGCAACTTCCTGATTACACCGAGGCCGTGTTCAAAGGCGGCCAGGTGCATGACCCGAACGTCGTCGAACGAGCTGTCGCCGCGCGCCTCAGGAGACAGGAGATACTCAACCGCTACGACCCGCCAACGTTCTGGGCCGTTTTGGACGAAGCCGCTGTCCGCCGCACCATCGGGGGGCCGGAAGTCATGCGGAAACAACTCCAGCACCTGATCCATATGGCCGCGCGCCACAACATCACGATCCAGGTCATCCCCAACTCGGCCGGGGCGCACATCGGACTTCTCGGATCGTTCGTCATCCTGGATTTCCCCGAGCCCCTGGATCCCAGCATTGCCTACGCTGAGACCTACACCGCGAGCCTCCTTCTGGAGGCGCCGGAGGAACTGAAGGTGTTCAAGAATGTCTTCGGGCATCTGCTAGGTTCCGCGATGAGCGCCGCCGAATCGGTCGCGTTCATCGAGGACGCGATGACATCCATGGAGTGAGGATCGCCTATGTCCGACCTGGTGTTTCGGAGATCGAGTTACAGTGGCGCCCGCAATGACTGTGTGGAAGTGGCTGAGACCGCCAACCTCTTTCTCATGCGGGACAGCAAGAACGCCGAACAGGGCCATCTGACGTTCCCCCAGGCTGAGTGGGCCGCTTGGCTCCGGGCCGTGAAGGACCGCCAAATCGGACAGTAGCCGGCCAGCCCGTCGCCGACCGCCACTCGGCCTGCGAGGGACTGCGCCTTCTCCCGCTACGCTGGCCCCTGCCATGACAAGCAGCAACTCCACTCCTCCCGCCCTCCCCACCCGTCTGCGGATGCCGCCGGGGGTGCTCGCCGCGCTGTGCTGCCCCCTCTGCCAGGGGGCGCTGACCGGACGCGGAGAGTCGCTGGCCTGCCCCGCCGGGCACGCCTTCGACGTCGCCCGGGAGGGCTACGTCTCACTGCTCACCGGCCGGGCGCCCGCCAGTGGTGGGGACAGCGCCGACATGGTGCGGGCGCGGCAGGAGTTCCTCGAAGCGGGGCACTTCGCGCCGCTCGCTGACCGGCTGGCCGCGCTCGTGGCCGACGTGCCGGAGCCCGGGCTGGTGGCGGACGTCGGGGCCGGAACGGGGTACTACCTCGCCCGGGTCCTGGACGCGGTTCCCGGCGCGCTCGGCCTTGCGCTCGACGTGTCCCGGTACGCGCTGCGCCGCGCGGCCAAATGCCACGACCGTGCCGGAGCGGCCGGGTGCGACGCCTGGCGTGGGCTCCCGCTGCGCGCCGGATCCGCGGGCGTGCTGGTCAACGTGTTCGCGCCGCGCAACGGGCCGGAGTTCCGGCGGGTGCTGCGCCCGGACGGCCTGCTGGTCGTCGTCACGCCCACCGAGGGCCACCTCGGCGAACTGCGGGCGGCGCTCGGACTGGTCGAGGTCGACCCGCGCAAGGAGGAGCGTCTGGAGCGGTCGCTCGGACCGGACTTCGACCTGGTCGGCGACGAGCGGCTGGACGCCCCGCTGCGGCTCTCGCACGCCGACGTCCGCACGGTGGTCGGCATGGGGCCCTCGGCGCGGCACGTCACCGCCGGGGAACTGGACCGCCGGGTGGCCGCGCTGGCCGAGCCGGCGCAGGTCACCGCCGCCTTCCGGGTGACGGTGCACCGCCCCCGCCCCCGGGCGTGACGCGGCCGCCACCTGGGTAGGCAGCCGCACGTGAGCGCATCGCGCGATTTGCGTGGTCACCGCGCAGACCGTCACGGAACCGGACGCACTGCTGGACTTCTTCGAGGAGTTGGGGGCGCCAAGAGCGTCGGGTTCAACTTCGAGGAACTGGAGGGGGCCAACGAAACCCGCGAGGCCATCGAGCCCGGATTGGTCCGCCGGTTCTGGCGGATGATGTTCGAACGACTGGACATGGGCAGCACATCGCGTGTCCGCGAGGCTGACCGGCTCCTGGGGTATCTAGCCGATGTGCAGGCCGGGCAGAAGGAGCAATGGGAGAACTTCCTCCACGACCCGATCCCGACCGTGGGCACCAGCGGGGACGTTGTCGTCCTCTCCCCGGAACTGCTCGGCCTCCCGGACGCGAGGTATGACGACTTCGTCGTGGGCAACATCCTGGCCGAGTCCCTGTCCTCCATCGTGCTGCGTGCGTCTGAGACCGCCTACGTCAGGGAGTTCTTCCACGGAGTGGCGCGCTGCCGTGAAGAGTGCGAGTTCTATATGTTCTGCCAGGGCGGGCAGGCGTCGAACAAGTACTTCGAACATGGTGACTTCGGCGCCACCGAGACGAGGTACTGCCGCAATTCAAAGATCGAACTCGTCCGTGCTTTGGGCGAGAAGATGGGAGTGTGACATGAGCAAGACGACGCTGAGCGCCTTGGAAGCGTCCGCCGAGGTGGCTACGTTCGTTGACCGAGTTGCGCTGGCGCCTCACGACGTGACGAGCAAGTTCGACAACCGTGACACCTGGGACAATAAGGGGAAGAGCTTCGATAACCGCTCCACATGGGACAATGGAACAAGAGCAAGTAGAAGGACAGAGAGGGTCCATGGAGACAGCCGAAAGCCGCGGCGCGCGCGTACTGCTGCCCAGCGACGATGAGCCGCCGGTGACCTCGTGGCCGTACCCGAGCCCGCTCCAGGACGAAAAGGTCGGCAACGTGGGTTTCACCGGAGTCGACCTGGCCTCTCAACGCCTGGAGAACGTCACGCTCACTCGGTGCCGGTTCACCAACTCCCGGCTGATGGGTGTGTCCATGGTGCGCGTGACCCTCAAAGATGTCCTCTTCGAAAACTGCACCTTCGACTACGCCATATGGGAGCACGTCACAGCAGCCGGAGGCGTGGCGTTCGTCGGATGCTCCTTCAAGGAAACCATCTTCGAGGGCGGCGATCTGCGGGGAACGGTCTTCGATGACTGTGCCTTGGGGGCCGAGTTCCAGAGGACCACGATGTCCGGCGCCGATCTGCGAGGCAGTGACCTTGACGCCGTGTCCGGCCTGTCGTCGCTTCGCGGCGTCACGGTGACAGAGGCTCAACTTCGCCAGCTCAGCGAGGTGATGATCCGCGACTTCGACCTCACAGTCGCCGAGTTGCCGTTGTAGCCAGCGCTGGCTTCGCGGTAGGAGTGCTGGATGAGGGCCTTGCTCGGTCATCCAGGTGAGGCCCTTTCCGCGTGAGGCACGTCGCTGCCGGTACTCGTCGCGTGACCGCACTAGCCGCACGTCACAGAGCCAGCCGCGAAGAACTGGACCAGTGCACGCGGCTGCCCCCGGAGTCGTTCGCGATCGTCGCGAGCTGACCCGGCGCGTCGCCGCCGGGCCGGGAGGACCTGCGGGCGCGGCCGGGGCTCAGGACCGGGGTGGGTGCGTCCGGTCGTAGGCGGCCTGGGCCGCCAGGACGTCGGGCATCCGGCTCTCCACGTGCTCGGCGAGCGCGTGCAGCAGGGTGGCGGTGGAGGCCCCGAGCCCGGTGAGGCTGTACTCCACGCGCGAGGGGTAGCCCTCGCCGGGGTCGCGGTGCACGAAGCCGTCGCGCTCCAGCGTGCGGAGAGTCTGGGCGAGGGCCTTCTCCGCGATGCCGTCGACGCGGCGGCGCAGCTCGCTGAAGCGCAGCGGCCCCTCGCGCAGGCCCAGCAGGGTGAGCCCGCCCCACCGTCCGGTGATGTGCTCCAGCGTGGGGCGTGAGACGCAGTCGCGGGCGAGCACTTGGAAGCGCGGCGCCGACGGGCAGGGGATCGGCGCCGACGGACAGGGATCCGGGGCGGGCGTGGCGCTCATGGTTCGATGCTAGACCACGCGAAAGCACTTTCTTTTCGCTTGTACTTTCTCTTCGAAAGTGCCAGACTGGCGCCCTCAACCCTCAAGGAGCCTTCTGATGATCGTTGTCACCGCTGCCACCGGCGCCCTGGGGCGCCTCGTCGTCGACGGCCTGCTGGAGCGCGTCCCGGCCGAACAGGTCGCCGTGGCCGTCCGCGACGCGGGCAAGGCCGCGGACCTGGCGGCGCGCGGTGTGACCGTGCGCGTCGCCGACTACGACGACCCCGCGACGCTGGCCGGTGCGTTCCAGGCCGGCGACCGGGTGCTGCTCATCTCGGGCAACGAACCCGGCCGGCGCATCCCGCAGCACAGCGCGGTCGTCGACGCAGCCAAGGCCGCCGGTGTCGCCCTGCTGGCCTACACCAGCGTTCTCGGCGGACCCGAGGCCGATTTCGCGCTGGCCGACGACCACCGGGCCACCGAGCGGCTGATCCAGGAGTCCGGACTGCCCTACGTGCTGCTGCGCAACGGCTGGTACAGCGAGGTCTACACCGAGCGGCTCGCCGAGGTGCTGGAGCGCGGCGCGGTGGTCGCCAGCGCCGGAGCGGGCCGGATCGCCTCGGCACCCCGCGCCGACTACGCCGCCGCCGCGGTGGCGGTCCTGACCGGCGAGGGGCACGAGAACCGCGCCTACGAGCTCAGCGGCGACGAGGCGTGGAGTCTCGCCGAGTACGCCGCCGAGGTCTCCCGCCAGTCCGGCAAGGAAGTCGTGTACAACGCGGTCGACGCCGAGACCCACACCCGCATCTTCCTCGACGCCGGAGTGCCCGGGCCGTTCGCCGAGATCCTGGTCGGCGTCGACGCCGCCATCGAGCGCGGCCTGCTGGCCCGGCGCAACGGCGACCTGGCCAAGCTGATCGGCCGGCCCACCACGCCCATCTCGGCGAGCATCGCCGCCGCACTCGCCAGCTGAGCCCCGCCACCCCCGTGCCCGCCCGGGCGAGGACGCGCACGCCGCACTCTGCCGGGCGGTCACGGGACCGGGCGCGGGACGGCGGCCGGCATCACGGGCTGGCGCGCAGGATGGCGGACATGGTCCCGGCCGCCTTGAGGCCGGAGCCCGTGAGGACGGTGACCACCGTGTCTCCGTCGGCGACCACGCCGCGGGCGGCCAGGTCGGGGAGTGCCGCCGCCACGAGGGCGCTGGTGGGCTCCGCGTAGAGCCCCCGGGCGGCGAGTTCGCGTACCGCGGGCGGGATGGCCGCCTCGGGTACGGCGAGGATCTCGCCGCCGGAGGAGCGGACGGCGGCGAGCACCTCCACGTCGCGCACCGGGTGCGTGATGGCGGTCCCCTCGGCGAGAGTGGGACTCCAGCGCGCGGGCGACACCGACGCGGCGCCCGCCGCGAACGCCCGCGCCAGGGGCGCGCAGTTCTCCGGCTGGACGGCCAGCAGGCGCGGCATCCGCCCGATCGCGCCCGAGCGCAGCAGCTCGCCGAAACCGATCGCGCAGCCGAGCACGAGGCTGCCCGCGCCCGCCGGTACCAGTACCGCGTCGGGAGCGCGGAAGCCCAGGTCCTCCCAGATCTCGTAGGCGATGAGCTTCGTGCCCTCCAGGAAGAAGGGGTGCCAGTTGTGGCTCGCGTAGAACGTCCGGGCCGACCGGCGGACGGCCTCCTCCGCCGTCGCCTGCCGCGTACCGGGCACCAGTTCGACCTCGGCGCCGTGCATCCGGCTCTGCAGGGTCTTCGCCTCCGACGTCGACTCCGGCGCGAGGATCGTCGCGCGGATCCCGGCGGCCGCGGCGTAGGCGGCCACCGACGCCCCGCCGTTGCCGCTGCTGTCCTCCACGACCGCGCCGATCCCCTGGTGGGCGAGGACGGACACCATCACCGAGGTGCCCCGGTCCTTGAAGCTGCCCGTGGGGTTGAACCACTCCGGCTTCACCGCGAGCGCCACCCCGGAGATCCGCACGTCGAGCAGCGGCGTGCACCCCTCGCCGAGCGACACCGGCGCCGGCCGCAGCGGCAGCGCCGCCGCGTACCGCCACTGCGAGCGCACCGAGGGATCGACGTCCGCGCGGGTCAGGCCGGGCTGGGCGGCGACCATCAGCGGCGATCCGTCGTCGCCGCGCCACCGCGGTTCATCGACGGGGTACCGCCGGCCGTCCCGGCCGATCAGCGCGTCGCTCGCCATGCCTGGTACTCCCCTCCACGCGCCGGAGGCGCGAACACCGCGCGGTTCCGGTGGCGGCCGGCCCGCCCGAGCGCCGGCGCCGCACCGAGCGGGCCGCGCGGGCGCGAGCGCGGGCCGACGCGGCCCGTGCCCTCGGCTGCTATGCCCGCGCGCCCGGTCCCGGGGGCGGGCCGTGCCGGTCCGCCCCGCGACATTCTGTCCGGCCCCCCGGCGCGGAGTCCAGGCGTGCGAGCGGTACAGTCCGCCCATGTCCCCGACATCCGACGTCCCACCGCCATCCTTCCCAGCTGTGACCGCGGACGACGTCGACCTCGCCGTGCGGCTCGCCGTGGAGCGCCTTCGCACGGTACCGCCGGCGGCGTGGGACGGCCGGGCGGGTCCGCTGGAGTGGGACCGGTGGGAGACCGTCGAGCACCTCGGCGACGACCTCTTCGCCTACGCGGCGCAGCTCGGCCCCCGGACCCCGCCCCTGGACCGCGAGGTGCCGTTCGCCTGGCAGAGCCGGCGGCCCGGCGGCCCCGCGAACGTCGTCTACGCGGACCGGGCGGCGGGCCCCGCCGGACTGCTGTGCGTGCTGGAGGCGAGCGGCGCACTGCTGGCCGCCATGGTGCGGACGCGGCCGCCGCAGCTCCGCGCCCACCACGTCTTCGGGGTGTCGGACCCGGAGGGCTTCGCCGCGATGGGCGTCGTCGAGACCCTCGTGCACACCCACGACGCGACCGACGGACTCGGCCCCGCCTGGAGCCCGCCCGCTGACCTCTGCGCCCGGGTGCTCCACCGGCTCTTCCCGGAAGCACCGCGCGGCGCGGCCCCCTGGCCCGCCCTGCTGTGGGCCACCGGCCGCACCGAACTCCCCGGGCACCCCCGCCGCACCACGTGGCGGTGGCACGGGGAGCCCCGGGCCTAGATCGTTGTGGGGGGTGGCGTGCTGGTCGGTGGTCGTAGGCGATGAGCGATCGTTTGACGGCGGCGCCGATCGGCTGGTTGTGCCAGATCGCCGGGTTGAGCGCGCGGACGCGCTGGCACACCCGCCCCCGGTGATGCGCGCCTGGTGGCGCTTTCGGCCCGAGCTGATGGCTCAAGGTCCGGATCACCGCCTCGGTCCTGTGGCGCGGCCGGGACGGGGACACCCGCGCCGCCGGTTCCGGGCAGGTCCGGGCCGGGGCCGTGCGCGGCCACCGGCGCGCGGAGCCGGGGCTCGGGAGTACACGGGCCACGGCCACGCAGACCCGTTCGGCGTCGGTGAGCAGCCGCTGGGGGCCGCGGTTGTGTCCGTGGCGGGTTGACGGCAGGACGCGGTCGTCGAGACGGGCGTAGCAGCGCGGGGAGAAGGACGTCCACGTCCGTCTTCCCACACCGGTCCTGGGCACCCTTCGCTATGCCCGCCGCCGGTTCAGCGGACTCCCATCAACGGTCCAGCCGGGCTCCACCCGGCTCAAGCGGTCCCCTCCGGCCGCGTCCCGGGCGCCCTGCGCGGGGCACCGGGCGGTGGCGGTGTCCGGCTGCGGTCGCCGCTGTTCGGCGTGTCGGTGTGCTCCGGGCGGGGGCGGCCCAACTCCGGGGGCGGCGCGCTCTCTGGGCGGACGGTGCCGGCGAAGCCGCCCGTGCGGACGAATCGGCGCGCCCGGCGAAGCCCGGCGAGCGGTTCGGCCCCGCGCCGCCACCCGGCCGCCGGGCTGGGCGCGGCCGGGGCTCCGCGACCCGGTCCGCGACCGCGGCCGGGCGGCCGGAACGGCGGTCTTGACGCCGGACGGCCCGCCCCCGATGATCGGCCTGCGGTACGGGCGTGATGCCGGTATCCGTTCCCCCGATTCGGAGTACTGGAGGTACTCAGGTGGTTCGTCGATATCGCCCCCGGGTGTCGTGGAGGGCGGCCGCGCTGTCACTGCTGACCGCGGCCGCCCTCACACTGTCCGGGCTCCCCGCAGCGGCCCAGACCGAGTCCCCGGACATCCGCGAGCGGCTCGAAGCGATCCCCGGCCTGACCGTCGTGGAGGAGCGGGCGACCGAGCCCGGTTTCCGCTACTTCGTGCTCAGCTACCGGCAGCCCGCCGACCACACGCGCCCGTGGCGCGGCGCCTTCGAGCAGCGCCTGACCCTGCTGCACCGCGGCTTCGACCGGCCCACCGTGCTGCAGACCAGCGGCTACAACGTCCGCACCACCCCGGCGCGCTCCGAGCCGACCCGGCTGGTCGACGGCAACCAGGTCTCCACCGAGCAGCGCTTCTTCACCCCGTCCCGGCCGGAGCCCGCGGACTGGGACCTGCTCACCATCCGGCAGGCCGCCGCCGACCACCACCGCATCATCCGGGCCCTCGACGACATCTACCGGGGCGCGTGGCTGTCCACCGGCGGTTCCAAGGGCGGGATGACCTCGGTCTACCACCGCCGCTTCTACCCCGGCGACCTCGACGGCACCATCGCCTACGTGGCGCCGCACGACGTCGTCGACGACGAGGACTCCGCCTACCTGGAGTTCTTCGAGACCGTCGGCGACGATCCGAGCTGCCAGGCCACCCTCGCCGACCTGCAGCGCGAGTCGCTGGAGCGGCGCGCCGAACTCGTCGCCTACTACGAGCAGCGCGCGCGGGAGGAGGGCTGGACCTTCGACACCACCATCGGCAGTGCCGACGCGGCCTTCGAGATGCTCGTCCTCGACACGGCGTGGGCCTTCTGGCAGTACCAGCCGGTGGACCGCTGCGCCGACGTGCCGGCCACCGACGCCGACACCGCCGACATCGCCGCGTTCCTCGACGAGGTGTCGGGGTTCGACTTCTACACCGACCAGGGCACCGAGCCCTACATCCCGTACTACTACCAGGCGTCCACCCAGCTCGGCACCCCCAGCGTGCCCACCGACCACCTCGACGGCCTGCTGCGCTACCCCGACCTCTACCAGGCGTCCAGCTACATCCCCGACGACATCGAGCTGTTCCCGTTCGACCGCCGGGCGATGCCGGACATCGACCGCTGGGTCCGCACCCGCGGCACCGAGCTGCTGTTCGTCAACGGCGAGTACGACCCGTGGGGCGCCGAGCCGTTCGACACCGGCCGCGGTGCCCAGCGGCGCGACACCCTGTCCTTTGTCGCGCCGCGAGCCAACCACGGCGCCAACATCGCCCAGCTGACCGAGGCCGACCGCGCCGCGGCCACCGACGCCGTCCGCCGCTGGGCGGGTGTCGCCGACGAGGTGCGGACGCTGCGCGGCAGCGAGTACATCCCGGCCCTCGACGACGTCCCCGAGGAGACGGAGCGCCGGCCGCTGTGACCCGGTGACACAACGGGCAACCGGACGGCGGCCCGGGGCCGAGGCGTAGGCGCCCCGGGCCGCCGCCGCGCCCGCCGGAGCCGGAGAGGCTCCGGCGGCCCGCGGCCGGCCGTGCCGGCCTCCGCTCATCCGAACCCGACCACCGAAAGGCGCCGCAGCACGTGACTGCCACCACCGTCGAATACGAGGCGAAGATCCTCGACGTCGACCCCGACGCCGTCGCCGCCCGGATCCTGCGAGCGGGCGGCACCGAACTCGGCACGTCGCTGCAGCGCCGCTACGTCTACGACATCGAGCCCGGGGACACCTCGCGGTGGATCCGGCTGCGCGACACCGGGAGCGAGGTGACCCTCACCGTCAAGGAGATCGACTCCGACGAGATCGGCGGTACCCGGGAAACGGAGATCGCGGTCTCCGACCTGGAGACCGCCAACGTCCTCCTCGGCAAGCTCGGCTACTCCCCGAAGGGGTACCAGGAGAACGTACGGCGCAGCTTCGTCCTCGCAGGAGCCCGGGTCGAGATAGACGCCTGGCCCCTGATCCCGCCCTACGTGGAGATCGAAGCCGTGAGCCGAGCGGACGTCCTGCGCGTCGCGGAGCTGCTGGGCTACGGCGAGCAGCACCTCACCGGCGAGAACACCGTGAAGGTCTACGCGCGCCACGGAATCGACCTCGCGGCCATCCCCGACCTGCGCTTCCCCGCCCAGGACTCGTGAGCCGTTCCGCCGGTCCGCGCCGGGTCGGCGGGTCGGCCGGGCCCCGGACGCGCGCCGCACCGGCGCGGCCTCGGCGCCCGCCCGGCGGACGCCGCACGGGCCCGGGCAGGGGGTCCGGCGGCCAGCACACCGGTCGCCGGACCCCCTGCGGTCACACCCGCTCGGGCACGTCGTTGCCCGCGTCGCGGATCGCCGCCGGGATGTTCACGGCGCACAGGACGGCGAAGCCGACGACGAAGAAGGCGATGAGCGACAGGATCGCCAGCCGGTAGTCGCCGCCGGTGGCGTCCAGGGCGATGCCGATGGTGAGCGCGCCCAGGAACGCCGACCCCTTGTCGCTGATCTCGTAGAGGCCGAAGTACTCCGCCTCCCTGCCGCGCGGTATGAGCTGGGAGAACAGCGAGCGCGAGAGCGCCTGCGTGCCGCCCAGCACGATCGCGATGCAGAACGCCAGCGCGAAGAACTGCCCCGCCGCACCCGTCTGCAGCAGTGGGGCCGCCCCCACCACGAGCGCCCACACCACGAGGCTGGCCAGAATGGTGCGCTTCGTGCCGAACCGCCGGGCGAGTGCCCCCAGCAGCAGCGCCCCGCCGAAGGCGACGAACTGCACCATGAGGATCGCGCCGATCTGCACCTCCTGCCCCAGGCCGAGTGCCTGGTCGGCGAAGGTCGCCGCGAAGGCGATCACCGTCTGCACGCCGTCGTTGAACGCCACGTAGGCCAGCAGGAACAGCAGGGTGCGCGGATAGCGGCGCAGGCCGCGCAGCGTGCTCCAGAGCTGCCCGAAGCTGGCCAGCGCCACGCGGGTACCGGGCACCCCCGGGCGGCCCGGGCCGGCCGCGGGCGGACGGCGGCGGTCGCGCAGCCGGGCCAGCGGGACCAGGGCGAACAGCGCCCACCACACCCCCGCCGACGCCATGGAGATCCGCACCGCGTGGTCCTCGGCGAGCCCGAAGGACTCGTGCGACAGGTACAGCGCCAGGTGCACGGCGAGCAGCAGCGCGCCGCCCAGGTAGCCGGCCGCCCAGCCGCGCGCGGAGACCCCGTCGCGCTCCCGGGGTGTCGAGATCTCGGGCAGGAAGGCGTTGTAGACGACGACGGAGGCGCCGAAGGCGAGGTTGGCGAGCACGAACAGCGCCGCGCCGAGCAGGTAGCCGGTGCCCTGCACGAAGTACAGGCCCATAGTGGCGAACGCGCCGACGTAGGCGAAGGCGCCCATCAGGGCGCGCTTGCGCCCGGTGTGGTCGGCGATGGCGCCGATCGCGGGCAGCAGCACCAGCTGCAGCAGCACCGACAGGGACGTGGCGTAGGGGTAGAGCGCCTCGGGGCGCATCGCCCAGCCCAGCACGTCCAGCTCCCCGGTGCCGCTCTCCCGGGCCGCCCGCTCGGCGACCGAGGTGAGATAGGGGCCGAGGAAGACCGTGATGACGGAGGTGGAGAAGACGGAGTTCGCCCAGTCGTAGACGTACCAGGCGCGCTGCTCGCGGCGGCGGACCGCGGGTTCGGACGCCGGTGTGGACCATCAACGAGCCGGCGCTGATGCGCCGGCTGCTCGATGCCGGGGTCGACGGCATCGTCAGCGACAACGTGGTGGGGCTGCGGCAGGTACTC